>DATKCH010000089.1:0-7144 GCA_035513295.1 Longimicrobiales bacterium | reverse complement strand
CGGTAGGAGCTGGCGGTCGCGGCAAGTCGGGCCTGCCGCACCAGGCCGTGCGACACCTTCGCCTCGTTGGCGATGTCCTCCAAGGTGATGCAGACTGTCAGCTCGTCGCTGGCGCGCTTGAAGTCCACCGTTCCCCCGTTTACAGTCGCGTTGACAGCCGGCGCGGTCGTGTACTAGAATGTAGACGGCGGGGCGCACAAGCAAGCGCCGCCGAGCACTCCCGAAAAGAAGACTCGACGGCGCATACTCACCAGCCCGGAGGCCGGCACCGGAAACATCGCCCCGCGCCGGCCCGCGGGCAACCCGAGGAGGGACCCCATGCGAACGACGTACGTAGACGGCAAGCCCATGCACCCCGACGACGTGCTCGCGGCCTTCGGCCGGCGCCTCGCGCCGTTTACGGCCATGGGACACATGGAGAGCGGGAGCGACGTGTTCCCGGCCGTCAGTAATGGTCTGTGCGAGCTCGGCGACGACTTCGACGAGGCGGTGGCAGGCATCAAGCGTTGGCTCAAGGAGGAGGCCCCGGCGTGGTACGAGGGGACGGCGAAGAAATCGTCGGAAGGCGGTGCGTCGTGAGTGCACCGTGGTTGACGGAAGGCATCGGCCCTCGGGGTTGGGCCGAGATGTCCGCGGTCCTTCTCTGGGCAGCGATGCGGGGTCTATCGGCTGTGTCGGACGAGCTGGCCGACGACATCGTAGCCGCCCCGCACGATGACGTATTGAGGATCACGGGTCTAGCGACCTTGTGGGGTCACGTGCCCGAGTTTAGGGCCGCGACCCCTTTGAGGGCGGCCGAGATTCTCGGTCTGGCCGAAAGCGTCTACGGGCAGAACACCGACCTCGCGCGCAGGGTTCGGGAGTACTTCATGGCGATGGCCGTGGAAGAATCTTCCACGGCCCCGATCGACCGCATCATCGCCGAGTCGAGCGGCTGGACGCCTGAGGAGGAGGCATAAGCATGGCGGGCAAGCAGGAGGGCGGAATCTACCGGCGCGGCGGTGTGTGGTGGATCGTGTTCTACCACAACGGCACGCGGCACCGCGAGTCGACGCGCTCGACGCGCAAGGCCGACGCGGTCCAGCTCCGCAAGAAGCGGCTCGGGCAGTCGGCCGAAGGGAAGGTCACGGGCGCCGACGAGCGGCGTGTGATGTTCGAGGATCTGTGTGACGGGATCCTGACCGACTACAAGGTCAACGGGCGCCGCTCGGTCAAGCGGCTGCGCGCTTCGCTCAAGCACTTGGCGCGCACGTTCGCCGGCAACACCGCGCTGTCGATCACGGTCGGTCGGGTCAAGTCCTACATCGCCGACCGCCAGGAGGAGGGCGCGTCCGCGTCCTCGATTCAAAAGGAGCTGGCCGCGCTCAAGCGGGCGTTCCGGCTCGCGGTCCTCGAGGGGCGCCTTTCGGCCATGCCGGCCTTCCCCAGCATCGCCGTCAGGAACGAGCGGGAGGGCTTCCTGTCGGCGGCCGACCTGGAGCGGCTGGTCGCCGAGCTGCCCGACTACCTGCGCCCGCTCACGCGCTTCGCGTTCGCCACGGGCTGGCGGCGCGGCGAGTGCGTCGGGCTCAAGTGGAGCGACGTCGATTTCGAGGCCGGCGTCGTGCGCGTCGAGGCGAGCCGCACGAAAACTGCGAAGGCTCGCACATTTCCCTTCGGCGCCCTCCCCTCCCTGACGGCCCTCCTCGAAGCGCAGCGGGCCGCCACGCGCGCCCAGGAGCGCGAGACGGGCCAGCTCGTGCCCTACGTGTTCCACCGGGCCGGCGAGCCGATCAGGAGCTTCTACGGCGCCTGGCGCTCGGCGTGCGAGCGGGCCGGGCTGCCCGGTACCCTGTTCCATGACCTGCGCCGCTCGGCCGTCGTGCGGTTCGAGCGCGCGGGCATCTCGCGGTCGGTGTCAATGAAGCTGTCGGGGCACCGGACGCAGAACATCTTCGACCGCTACGCGATCGCGGACGCGGCGGCGCTGGAGGAAGGTGTCGAGAAGCTGGCCGCGCTGGACGGTGCAGAGCCCGCCGAGCCGCGCAAGGTGGTGCCGATCGACCGCACCGGCTGATCGCACCGCCACAATTTCGCCACAGTTTGAGCCCGGCAGCCCTCCTCGGAGCTGCCGGGCTTTTCTCGTAAGTCGTTACTGTGTAAAGGATGCCGGGGGCGAGACTTGAACTCGCACGGGCCGAAGCCCAAGGGATTTTAAGTCCCCCGCGTCTACCGTTCCGCCACCCCGGCCGGATGAAAGGTATACGAACGCTCAGACGCGGCGCACCACCTGCTGGCCACTCGCCGCGGCTCGCCGGATGGCCGCGATGTTCTCCGCCACGGTCCCGTGGCCACGGAACACCGCGGCCCCGGCGACCAGGACGGACGCGCCGGCGCGCACGACTCCGGCCGTCGTCTCGGGCGAGATGCCGCCGTCGACTTGGAGTTCCACGTCCCACTGGCTGCGCCGGTCCAGGATCTGACGCATACGCGCGACCTTGTCGGTCATGCTGGCGATGTAGCTCTGACCCCCGAAGCCGGGGTTCACGGTCATGATCAGGATCAGGTCCGCGTAGGGCAGCACTTCGCGCAGCGTGTCGAGCGGCGTCGCGGGGTTGATCGCGACGCCGGGCCGCATGCCGAGCGCGCGTACGTGCTCGAGGGTGCGGTGCAGGTGGACGGACGCCTCGGCGTGTACGGTCAGGCTGTCGGCGCCGGCGTCCGCGAAGGCCTGCGCGAACAGCTCCGGCCGCTCGATCATGAGGTGCACGTCCAGGGGCAGGTCGGTGACCTCGCGCAGCGCCTTCACGACCGGCGGCCCGATCGTGATGTTGGGGACGAAGTGGCCGTCCATCACGTCGACGTGGATCCAGTCGGCGCCCGCCGCTTCGGCCTCGGACACCGCCTCGCCCAGGCGCGCGAAATCGGCCGACAGGATCGAGGGGGCGATCTTGACGCTCACGCCGCGCCCCCGCGGCGCTCTATCACCCGTGCCGAGTTCCCCTCGCCGACGATCGCCAGCCCGGCCATCCCCAGAAACAGCCCGCTCTCCACGATCCCAGCGCGCCGGGACAGGATCCGCTCCAGCGCGGGGGGGTCGTCGACGCCGCCGGGGAAGCGCGCGTCGATGATGTTGTGCCCGCCGTCGGTCAGGAACGCCTCCCCGTCCGGTCCCGACCGGAGGGAGGTCGTCGCGCCCAGATCGCGCAGGAAAGCGTGCTGGGCGCCGATCCCGAACCGAACCACCTCCACCGGAACGGGAGACCGCGCCCCCAATCGCTCGACGAGCTTCGAGCAGTCGGCGACCACGACCATGCGGCGGCCCGCCTGCGCGACGATCTTCTCCCACAGCAGCGCTCCACCCAGCCCCTTGATCAGGTCGAGGTGCGGGTCGACCTCGTCGGCGCCATCCACGACCAGATCGAGGTCCGGCAACTCGTCCAGCGTCGCCAGCGGTATCCCGAGCCTGGTGGCGTGCTCGGCCGTCCGCCGCGAGGTGGGCACGCCACGGACGCCGGCGATCTCGCCGGTCAGCAGGCGGCGCGCGAGCTCCTCCAGGAACAGCGCCGCCGTCGAGCCGGTGCCGAGACCCAGCTTCATGCCACTCTCCACCAGCCCGGCGGCGAGGCGCGCGGCCGCGCGCTTGGAGGGCATCGCCGGATCGTCGTCAGCGCCGGGCTCCTGTTTCATCGCCGCCTCCCGCCTCAGGCCGAGGCTCGGCACGCGGCTCAGGACCCGAACCCCGCGAGCAGCCCCTTGATGTCGCGCGTCACGCGCAGCGCCTCATCCATCGGCCGCTGCCACATGTTGCGGCCGAAGATGAGGCCGGTGGCGCCGTTCTCCATGGCGAGCCGGGCCTTGTCCATCAGGTCCTCGTCGCCGATCTTGCTCCCGCCGCTGAACAGGACCATTGAATTGCCCGCCGAACGCACCACCCGCCGTACGCCCTCTTCGTAGTCCCACTCGATGTCTCGGTAGGCGGCGGGCATGGAGTCGTCCTTCGAGCCCTTCTTGGGGACGTTCAGCTTGATGATGTCCGCACCGAGCTCGTGCGCGAGGCGCGCCGCGTAGTCGACCGCGTACAGCGAATCGCGTCCGCCCTGGGCCTCGATCGCTTCGCCCCGGGGGTAGGACCAGACGACCAGCGGAATGCCCCACTCCTCGCACGCGTTCCTCACCTCCATGAGTCGGCCGAAGTCGGCGTCCTGGTTGGGCGAGCCCACGTACAGCGTGTAGCCGACGGCGTCGGCGCCGAGGGATACCGCGTCCTCGACCGTCGCCGTGGGGGACGAGAGCGCCTCCGCGTCGCTGGGGATGTTGCTCTTGCCGTTGATCTTCAGGATGAGCGGCACCTTGCCGGCGTACGGCTTCATGTACCGGCGCGCCATGCCCCAGTGACACGCGATAGCGTTGTAGCCGCCCTCCACCGCCAGGCGCCACTGGTAGTCCGGGTCGGCCGATGCCGGGTTCGGCAGGAAGTCCACCGGTCCGTGCTCGATGCCCTGGTCGACGGGCAGCACGAGGAGCGTGCCGTTGCCGACCCCGTGGCCGTACAGCAGCCGCTGCAGCCGAACCCGCTTGCCCGGCGGCAGGTCCAGGTCATCCAGCCGAGTCCGGCCGCGTGCGGCCCGGGTCTCGAGCGTCGCCGTTGCTTCGGTCATTCGCCTTCCTCCGATGCGTTCGAAACTTGTTTGCGGAATCGTCTTCGCTCAGAGCGCCGCCGCCGCCGCCTCGCGCCGCGCGAGCACGCGTCGCACCGCCTCCACGATCGCGTCGGCGGTGAGTCCGTACTTGACCAGCAAATCCTGGGCGATGCCGCTCTCGGCATAGGTGTCGCCCAGCGACACGTACTCCATGGGTACCGGATGGGTGCGGGACACCGCCTGCGCCACGGCGGCTCCCAGGGCTCCGGAGTAGAGGTGCTCCTCGGCGGTCACGATCGCGCCCGTTTCGCGCGCCGCGCTCTGGATCTCCTCGATGTCTACGGGCTTGACGGTATGCATGTCCAACACCCGTATCGCGACACCCTCGGCCGCGAGTCGCTCGTGCGCCACGAGCGCGGCTCCCACGAGCATGCCGTTCGCGATGACGGTCACGGCGTCGCCCTCGCGGATCCGCAGCGCGCGCCCGAACCCGAAGTCCTCCGGCTCGCGCTCGTAGACCAGTGGCGCGGGGGCCCGGCCCGTGCGGATGTACACCGGTCCCTGGTGACGATACGCGGCGCGGACGGCGGCCAGGGTAAGGCGCTCGTCCGACGGAACGCACACGACCATACCCGGCAGCGCGCACGCCAGCGCGACGTCCTCGACGGACTGCTGGCTGACGCCGTCCTCGCCGACGGAAACGCCCCCATGGCTGCCCGAGATCTTCACGTTGGCGCCCGGGTAGGCCACCGCCATCCTGAGCTGGTCGAATCCCTTGAGGATGACGAAGCACGCGAAGCTCGAAATGAAGGGGACCTTGCCCGAGGACGCGAGCCCGCCCGCCATGCCGACCATGTTCGCTTCCTGGATGCCGACGTTCAGGAACCGGTCGGGGAACTTCTCGCCGAACTTCCAGGAGCGGGTGCTCTTGGCCAGGTCCGCGTCGAGCACCACGATGTCCTCGTGCTCCTCGCCCAGCGCGCGCAGCGCCTCGCCGTAGGCGTCGCGCGTCGCGCGTCCCATCTCCAGCCCGGGATACAGGGGGGCGAGGCTCACGGCCACACCTCCTCACCCGTCCCCCGGAAGCCGTACCCGTTCGATTTCAGCTCGTCCACGGCGCGCGCGCGCTCCTCAGCCGACGGGGCGACGCCGTGCCAGTGGTTGTCCCCCGCCATGAAGCTGACGCCGTGTCCCTTCACGGTGTGCGCCACGAGGCACGCCGGGCCGTCATGGTCGACCGCCCAGGTCAGGCCATCCACGACCTCGGACATGTCGTGGCCGTCTATCTCGCGCACCGCCCAGGTCATCGCCCTCCATTTTTCCGCCAGCGGCGAGAGCCCCAGTATGTCCTCGACGGCGCCGTCGAGCTGGAACTTGTTGTAGTCGATGATCGCAACGAGGTTGTCGGGGCGCTGGTGCCCGCCCGACAGCGCGGCCTCCCACACCTGGCCTTCCTGGCACTCCCCATCGCCCAGAAGGACGAAGATGCGGCGATCTGCGCCGTCCAGAGCCGCCGCCATCGCCATGCCCAGGCCGATGGAGAGTCCCTGCCCCAACGACCCGGTGGACGCCTCGATCCCGGGCGCAGTACCGGCGACGGGATGCCCCTGCAGGCGGCTGTCGACCTGCCGGAGCGTGCGCAGCTCGGCGACGGGGAAATAGCCCGCCTCGGCGAGCGCGGCGTACTGGATCGGCACGCCGTGCCCCTTGGAGAGGATGAACCGGTCCCGGTCCGGCCAGTCCGGCCGCCGCGGATCGTGCCGCAGGAAACCCCCGAAGTACAACGCGGTCACCACCTCCGCGGCGGACAGGGATCCCCCCGGGTGGCCGCTCTCCGCGATCGCCAGCATGTCGATCACGTGCCGGCGGAGCGTGTTGGCGCGAGCGCGCAACCGCTCCAGGGATTCGGCGCTCGCGCTGGTGGTCGCGGTCGCTGTGCTCAACCTGTTGCTCCCGGAAATCCAATGGTCTGAAGGGGTCGCCAACCTAGCGAGGAAGCCGGCCGAAATAAAGGCGGCGCGCCCCGAAGGACGCGCCGCCGAAACAGCCACCGAAGCGAGCCCCGGCGTTACTTCTTGAGCGTGATCTCCTGACGCTGGAGCGCCTGGAACACGCAGTCCGTCGGCTGCAACGGGACGTAGATGATATCCACGTCGTTGAATGCCTGGCGGACCTCCCTATTCTGCTCGAGCACGCCGGCCACGTCGCCAGCGTTCATGGCGTCGCGGCGCTCGGCGAGCTGCTCCCGGATCTCCGAGACATCCGAAGAAGCCGCGAACACGGGCACACCACGCTGGAAGCCGAGCAGCGTCAGGTCACCGGCCGGAATCCGGCGGGAACCACCCGTCGTGACGAACTCCACGCGGCGCGGGGCCGTGCGGAAGTTGAGCACCAGCGGCTGGCCCTGCACGTACCAGTCGGCGTCCGGAGCGAGCGTCACGTTGGTCGGCACGACCGTCGAGAACGCCACCTCCTGGCCATCGCTCATGACCACCGTGTCCCGCTGCTCGGTCCTGAACATG
>DATKCH010000088.1:0-3868 GCA_035513295.1 Longimicrobiales bacterium | reverse complement strand
ATTCCGTTCCATGTTCGTTCGATTCCGTCCCGGTGTGGACGCCGCGTCCATCCCCGCACGGGCTGGGCGGCTCTCCTCGTCCTCATTCCCTTCGTAACGGACCGATCTCGAGTTTCAGGGAGGGGAGGGACTCGGAGGAGGCGCGGCGGCGCGCCGCTCTCCCACGTGACCCCGCCGTCTTGCCGGTCACGTACCGGTCTTCCGCTCGGCGTGGAAGCTCTTGTGGATGATGCGCCACTCCCCGTCGGCCCGCAGCAGCGTCATGTAATCCACGATGCGCGCACCCGGATAGTCCAGGACGATCTTCGCGACGGCGGCATCGCCCGCGACGTCCACGTACTCCACCCATCGCTCCCGGCGCGCCTCGTCCGACGCCGGCTGCCCCCGGAACCCCGCGATGTACTCCTGGATCGGCCGTTCGCTGACCTCTCCGTCGCCGACCCAGACCATGCGCGCGTCGGTGAAGAACGCGGCTTCGGCGCGGGCGCCCTGACCCGTCGCGTGTGCCTGCAGGTAGTGGTCGAGGGCAACGCACACTCCGCGAGCGGCCGCGCTCTCCGGCTCGTGGCAGGGCTTGGGCGGCTCCGGTGGGGCCAGCGGCGTCAGCGAGAGCCCTCCGACGGCGAGGAACGCGGGCAGGGCCACGGTCGGCAGGCGGCGGCTTCGGTCGGGCATGCTGTTCACTCCGGCGCTGGGGTCCACGGCGACGCGCGGTTCGTCCCCACGTTAGCCGGCGGGCGCGATCCGCCGGTGACCGAACGGTCAGCGGCTTGTCAGGATTCCGTGCAAACGCCTCCCCGGCGTCGCACCCGGGTCGACCCGGCGGCAACGCGCGCGTCGCGTGGGCGGCCGCGCCGCGCTTGACCCGAAAAAACGCCGCGCCTAGTGTTCCCGCCCCCCGGAAGCGCCCCGGCCTGCCCGCCACCCGGGCCAGGCAGGTGGGGGCGAGCAGGAGGTACGATGTCATCCGCGAAAGAATACACCACCGAGAACATCCGGAACGTCGTCGTGCTCGGGCACGGCGGCGCCGGCAAGACCAGCCTGGTCGATGCCCTATGCTTCGTGTCGGGCGCGACGCGCCGGCACGGCAGCGCGAAGGAAGGCACGGCGCTGACGATGTACACGCAGGAGGAGCTCGATCACGGAATCTCGCTGCAGACCACGCCCGCGTTCGCAGAATGGCAGGGGACCAAGATCAACCTGCTCGACACCCCCGGATACCTGGACTTCACCGCCGAGGCCCTGGCCGCCACGCGCGTCGCGGACGGTGCCGTCATGGTGCTCGGCGCGACGACCGGGGTCGAGGTCGGGACGGAACGGACGTGGGAGTACTGCAGCCAGCGCGGGCTTCCGCGACTGTTCTTCGTGTCGCAGATGGACAAAGACCACGCCGACTTCGAAAAGGTCTACAGTGAGATCAAGCAGCATCTGACCGACAAGGTGATCCCCGTTGAGATTCCCATCGGCGCGGGCGAGGACTTCCGCGGGATCATCAATCTCTTCAGCGGCCGCGCGCACATCTTCAAGCCCAACAGCGCGACCGGCGAGTATGAAGAGGCGGATGTACCCGAGGAGCTGCAGGCGAAGTTCGAGGAGTGGCGCACGGAGCTGTTGGAGACGATCGCCACGACCGACGACACGCTCCTCGAGCACTACCTGGAAGGCGAGGAGATCAGCCGGGAGGAAGCCATCGGGGCCATGAAACGTGCCATGCAGAGCGGGGCCGCCTGTCCGCTGTTCTGCGGCGCGCCCGAGAAGACCTGGGGCACACGCGCCCTGCTCAGCAAGCTCGTAGAGCTGGTGCCGAACCCGTCGGAGACGGACCCGGAGACGGTGAGGCGGCCGAACATGGACCAGGAAGTGCGGCTCACCGGCACCGACGACGACCCCTTCGCCGCGCTCGTCTTCAAGACCACATCGGAGCCGCACGTGGGCGAGCTGAGCTTCTTTCGCGTGTTCGGGGGGACGGTCGCGTCCGGGGCCGAGGTGCGCAACGCGAATCGTGGCGGGACCGAGAAGCTCTCGCACCTTTCGGTGCCTCAGGGCAAGGAGCGCCTGGAGGTGTCCAGGCTCCACGCGGGCGACATCGGCGTGGTCGCCAAGCTGAAGGACACCCACACGAACGACACCCTGTCGGACGCCGGCCGGCCCGTGATCGTGTCCCCCGTGGACTTTCCCGAGCCCGACATCGCGGTCGCGATCCGCGCCGTCAGCCGCAGCGACGAGGACAAGATCAGCACCGCGCTCCACAAGCTCCATGAGGAGGACCCGGTGTTCGCGGCCGCGTACAACCCGGAGTTGAGGCAGACGATCGCGCGCGGGCTCGGGGAGATGCACCTCGAGGTGCAGATGGAGCGAATGAAGCGGAAATTCGGCGTCGACGTCGTCACCGAGGCTCCGCGGATAGCCTATCGCGAGACGATCCGGGCGACCGCCGAGGCCCAGGGCAGGCACAAGAAGCAGAGCGGCGGCCGGGGCCAGTTCGGCGACTGCCACGTGCGCCTGAAGCCGCTGCCTCGCGGATCGGGCTACGAGTTCATCGATTCGATCAAGGGGGGGGTCATCCCCGGCAAGTACGTCCCGTCCGTCGACAAGGGCATCCAGGAAGCCGCCCAGCGAGGCATTCTGGCCGGGTTTCAGGTGGTCGACTTCAGCGCGGAATGCTACGATGGCTCCTACCACACGGTCGACTCGAGCGACATCGCTTTCCAGATCGCGGGCTCTGTGGCCTTCCGCAGCGCCGCCGACGAGGCCAGGCCGGTCCTGCTCGAGCCCATCATGGAGGTGACGGTCATTACGCCGGACCAGTACATGGGCGACGTGATGGGGGACCTGAACCAGCGTCGCGGTCGGGTCCTGGGGATGGACACGCAGGGCACCAAGACGACGGTTCGGGCGCACGTTCCCGAGGCGGAGCTCTACAAGTACGCCACCACGCTGCGTTCCATCACGCACGGCCGGGCGGCACACTCGCGCTCCCTCCACGGCTATGAGGAAGTCCCGTCGAACATCCTGGCCAAGGTGATCGACCAGATCACCCGGGAACGCGAGGAGGTCGCGACGGCGTAGCGGAGCGATGAACCGCGTGCAAGGCCGCTGGGTGCCGCTGGACGCCTACCCACGTCGGTCCCACTACGAGTTGTTCCGGTCCTACGACGATCCGTTCTTCGCGATCACGGCGGCCGTCGACGTCACGGGCCTGTGCCGGGCCTCCCGCGAGGAAAGCGGGCCCTCGTTCTTCCTTGCCTCGCTGTTCGCGTCGCTGCGCGCCGCGAACGCGCAGCCCGAGTTCCGCCGTCGCCTGCGTCCCGGGGGGATCTGGGAGCACGACCGAGTCGACGTGGGCGCGACCGTGATGCGCGCCGACGAGACGTTCGGCTTCGCCTACTTCGCCTGGGCCTCGGACGCAGCCGCGTTTCTGGAGTCCGGCCGGCCCGAGATGGCGCGCGTCGCCGCCGAGTCCGGCGCCGCCGACCCGCGCGATGACCGAGACGACCTGATCCATCACTCCGTGCTCCCCTGGATTTCCTTCAGCTCGTTCAAGAACGCGCGCCGGGGCGCGGGCGAATCCGTGCCGAAGGTGATCTTCGGCCGCCACGAGGGGCGCGACGGCCGGCGTCTGATGCCGGTGGCGATCGAGGTCCATCACGCGTTGGTGGACGGTCTCCATGTCGCGCGCTATCTGGAATCGCTGCGGGCCGAGCTCGAGGCCTGGGAGTGAGCGGCCCGCGGGCGGCGGTCGTGCGCGTGGCCTCCGCCTGCGCGCTCGGAGCATGTCTGCTCCCCGCGGGGGGCTCGGCCCTGCAGGAACCCCCCGCCTCCCCCGCCGGCCCGTCCGCGGCCTACGAGGTCCAGCCGGACACGCTCT
>DATKCH010000087.1:0-7154 GCA_035513295.1 Longimicrobiales bacterium | reverse complement strand
CCGGCGGTGCAGCTCTCCGACGAGCCGCCTCAGGTCCCGCATGTCAGGGCTGGAAAAGCCTCTCGAGGAACGCCTCGGCGCGGGGGATGCTTCCGTCCATCGTGAACGGACTGTGGGATCCGGTCGGGTAGATGCAGGCCTCGAAAAGCGGGCTGGCGCCGAGTCCGCTCTGGTCGGCCGGGGGGCACAGGTCCGAGGAACCACGGCCGAGGTCCTGCATGGTCGCGATCAGGCTCGCCGCCTGGCTGACCTCGACGACCGTGTCCAGACCGCCGTGGTGGACCTGCAGGTCGGGTAGCCGGTCGGCGAACAGGACCGCGGAACGCCTCACGAGCTCGCCGCGCACGGCCGGAATCGCGATATCGCCCTCCCGGAGCGGGACGATGAACTCGGCGTTCAGGAACTCCAGGCCCGGCAGGTCCCGGATGTCGCCGAGCAACGCGTCCTCGACGACGTCCTGGATGAACTCGCCGAAGAAGTCGGTCGGGCCGAAGAACTCCACGACGACGTCGATCGAGGGCTCGCGCTCGGCCATGAGCAGCGCGACGCCCGCGCCCCGGCTGAGCCCGACGAGGCCGACCCGGCCGGTGTCCGCCGCGAGCACGGTGTCGGCGACCACGTCCAGCAGCGCCAGCGCGTCATCGACGTCGCGGTCCCACGGGGACGGCGTCCCCTCCGAGGTGAACGTGGCTCCCTGGTAGCGCAGCGGCTCGGAGCGGAACGACGGCGCGACCCAGATCACCTGGGCCGTGAGATTCGGCGCCAGCTCCGCGATGGCGAACACGTCCTCCACGGCGAAGCCGCCGTCCCCGCCGTGCAGATACATGACGACGGGCAGCGAACGAGGGGCGGCGCCTTCGGGCGCGATCAGGGCGCCGTAGTGGCGGTTGCCGTCCACCACGTGCGAGACCACCGACACCGTCACCGCCACTTCCAGGATCGAATCGGCGACGCTCGTCTCGAACTGCACCCCGGCGGAAGCGGGCGAGCGGCCCGCCCAATCGGCCAGCACCGCGTCGATCTCCGTCTGCGCCGCGGGGGCGAACAGCGCGTCGAGATCGACCCCGGCGACGATCCGGTCGTCGGGCTCGGCCGGGTCGTCGGCGGCGCAGGCGGCGAGAAGGGCGACCGCGCACAGCACGAGGACGGACGGCGGCTGAGCCGGACGCGGGGACCTCCGGGCGGCGCGTGGATGCGGGGAAAGCGGCGCAAGGGGCTTCACGTGGACTCCAGGAGAAGGGTGCAGGCCCGCCCCCATCATTCTGCCTCCGGGCGCCTTTTGGCAAGGCGAACGCTGGTAGTACGACAGCCTCCGGGGCGGTTCGACACCTGCCCCGCGTCTGGCACGAAACCGCTCGGTACGAAAAAAGTGCGCAGCGTCGCACCCCAACGACGTTTCCGGGCTCCCCGCGGCCGCTCGCGCCGGCCGGAACCGCGGCCTCCAGGAAGCGCGAAAACCCGCGCCGTTGCGGCGCATAGCGGCCCCGCGGCCAGGCCCGCCGCCACCGGCGGCCCGGGTCCGCCGACGGGCCCCGATCTTGCCCTTCCCGGGTGCCTCCCCACCAAACCATGGAGTGCGAGTGATGCGAAACACGATGAGGATGGGGGCGGTCGCGGCTTTCGTGGCGCTCGCCCTGCCAGCAGCGGCCTCGGCGCAGGTCTGCGTCGGCGAGCCGGTCGGCGCCGGCCAGAGCGCCATCCAGTTCGGAGTGGGCTTCCCGGGCAACGATCTCACGGGCTACACCGGCTCCGTGCGGACGAATCCGGGCGGGCCGCTGTCGTACGAGGCGGGTTACACGTACACGACCTTCGGCGAGGGCATCGACCAGAAGATGCACACCATCGCCGCCCAGGCCGAGTACGAGCTTCCCGTGCAGCAGTTGGGCATGTGCCCCGCGGCCGGTCTCGGCTGGAGCACGATGTCCGACGATCCGTCCAACCTGAGCATGTGGAGCATCCCGATCGGGCTGGGCGTCGGCCACGAGATCCCGGTCGGTTCGGGCTTCTCGCTCACGCCGCACATCATGCCGATGTTCGTCTGGCAGCGGGTTTCCTTCGAGGAGCCGCTCCTCGGAGGGTCCGTGACCGGCAGCGACTCCGCGTTCGGCTTCCTGGGGGGTCTGACCTTCGGGACCGAGGCGATCTTCGTCGCCACGCGCGCGACGATGACGACGTTCGAAGGCGACGACACGAGCTTCTCGATCGAGGGCGGGTTCCTCTTCTGATCGGCGCGTGGTCGTTGGGCAGGAAGGAAAGGGGCGGCCCGCGGGTCGCCCCTTTTTTTTTGGGCGGTCAGTAGCTGCCGCGCCTGGACGACCCCCGCCGGCGGGTGAGCGCGCGGTAGCTCCTCAGGTGCGCCAGGGCCTCCCGGCGGTTGCCGCGCACCTCCCTCAGCCGCGCGAGGTTGAAGTGCGCGTCCGCGAGCGCCTTGTCCAGGCGCAGCGCGTGCTCGTAGGCGGCGATCGCGTCCTCCCAGCGCTCCGCGTCCTCGAGCGCCACGCCCAGGTTGAACGCCGCCGTGGCGTCGTCCGGCCGGCTCTCCAGCGCGCGCCGGTAGTGGAACTCGGCGCGCTCGGGGCGGCCCGCCTCGTGCAGCAGGCGCCCAAGGTTGAGGTGCGCGTCGGCGTGCTCGGGATCTCGCTCGAGGACGCGCTGGTAGGCCGTGAGCGCCTCCGCCGGGGCGTACGCCTCCAGCTCCAGCGCCAGCTCGAACCACTCGTCGGCGTCCGCGTTCCCGCTCTCCGCGGCTCGCGCGGCGCCGGCCGCCAGTGGCGCGATCCGGCCGGCGAGCTCCGAAACCTCGAAGTCCAGCTGGAGCTGCCCCGACTCGGGATTCCACGCGATGCCGCCGTGGCGCACGACGACCCGTTCGGAATCGGCGGTGATGCGCACCTCGGACAGCGACACGCCCGACGGGAGCTGCTTGTCGAGGATGGCGAGCGCGCGCCGGACGCGCCGCGCCGGCACGCGGGCGTCCAGGAGCCCCTTGGCCGCGCGCAGCAGCACCAGATCCTGGAACGAGAAGCGGTAGCGATTGCCCGGGCCCCGGCCCGGTTTCAGGAAGCCGGCGCGCGCGTACGAGCGCACGCGCGCCGGGGACAGGCCCAGCAGGTCCGCTACTTCCCGCGTGCCGTACGACTTCACGCGCGCGCCTCTGTCGGCAGAGTCAGTTCGCTCCGGCCGCCTTCTTCCTGCCGCCGGCGCCCTTCTTGGCGTGCGCGGACCGCTTGGCCGGCTTGCGCTCGCCGTCCTCGTCCGAGGCGAGGCTCCTCTTGAGCGCGTCCATGAGGTCGATGATCTGCGCCTGGGGCTCCTCCTCCGGCGCGGCGGTGATCTCCTGCCCCTGGATCTTGCCCTCGATGAGCTCCAGCACGCGGGCGCGCACCTCGTCGGAGTACTTCTCGGGATGGAACTCCTCGGCCGCCACCTGCTCGATGAGCTGCTTGGCGAGCTTGAGCTCCTCGTCCTTCACGTCCGCGTCGCCGATCGGCACCTCGGAGAAGTCCCGCACCTCGTCGGCGTAGCGGAGCTGCTCCATCACGATGCCGTCCTCCATCGGGCTCAGCAGCACGAGGTACTGCTGGCCGCGCGCGGCGTAGCGCCCGAGCGCCGACAGGCCGGTCTCGCGCATGGCGCGCGAGAGCAGCCGATAGGCGCGGTCGCCGCCCTTGTCCGGCCCGAGGTAGTAGAACCTGTCGCTGTAGACCCGGTCCACCTGCTCGGCGGGCACGAACTCCTCGATCGAGACCGCGCCGTCGCTGGTCGCCTCCAGCGCCTTCAGCTCGTCCGGCGTGAAGAGGACATACTGGTCCTTGGCGAACTCGTACCCCTTCACCATGTCATCGCGCGGCACGACCACGCCTTCCTTCGCGCAGACGTACTGCTGCTTCAGGCGCGAGCCGCAGTCCTTGTGTATCCAGTTGAAGGAGACGTTGGCGGCGGACTCCCCGGTGGAGTAGACCTTCACCGGGACCGAGACCAGCCCCCACGAGATGTTCGCCGTGGCGATGGAACGTGCGCTCATGTCGGTCTTTCCGCTATCGCGATATGGGACAGGGGGATGCTCCAAAAATATCGGAGCCCGCGCCGCCGGGGGCAACGCACGCGGCCCAGAGCGCCGCGGCCAGGAGAAGGGGCGTGCCACGACCCCACTCCCGCGATCCCGCGACGGACGGTCTTCGCATGCGCCGCCTCCCCGGTCATATTTGCGCCCATGGTTTCCAGGGAAGACAACGCGCCAGCGGGTCTGGACGCATACCACGCCAAGCGCTCCGCGGGCGCGACGCCCGAGCCGGCCGGGCGCCTCGCCTCCCCCGGAGGGCGGCGCTTCGTCGTGCAGAAGCACGCCGCTACGCGCACCCACTTCGACCTGCGGCTCGAGCACGACGGGGTGCTCAAGTCCTGGGCCGTTCCGAAGGGCCCCAGCTATGACACCGTGGAGAAGCGTTTGGCCGTACACGTGGAGGACCACCCCGTCGAGTACGCCGACTTCGAGGGGATCATACCCGCGGGGAACTACGGCGCGGGGGCGGTCATCGTCTGGGACACCGGCCACTACCTGCCGCTCGAGCCCATCGACGAGGGCTTCAAAAAGGGCAAGCTCCTGTTCGAGCTGAGGGGGCACAAGCTGCGCGGGCGCTGGACCCTCGTGAAGATCAAGAAGGCCGAGAACGAGTGGCTGCTGATCAAGGAGCGCGACGGCCTCGCGCGCCCGGGCGAGCCCGACGACTTCACCGAAGCCTCGGTGTTCTCCGGCCTCACCGTGGAAGAGCTGGGGGAGGGGGTCGATCCCACCGCGCCCGCGCTGGAGCTCCTCGAGGAGCTGTCGGCACACGTGCGCCCGCGAGAGCACCGGCTCGGCGTGGACGACGTGGACCTAATGCTCGCCGAGCGCCGCGACGAGCCCTTCAGCGACCCCGGGTGGCTGTTCGAGCTGAAGTACGACGGGTACCGGCTGCTCGCGGGCAAGGACGGCGACGACGTCCGCCTGCTAACGCGCAACCACAACGACGCCACCGCGACCTTCCCCGAGGTCGCGCGCGCGGTCCGCCGGCTGCCCTTCGAGCACCTCGTCCTCGACGGCGAGGTGGTGGTCCACGACGAGAACGGCCTGCCCAGCTTCCAGCGGTTGCAGCAGCGCGGGCGCCTCTCCAACCCCCACCAGATCGCGACGCGGGCCATCGAGCTGCCGGCGATCCTCTACACCTTCGATCTCCTCGCGCTGGAGGGCCGCGACCTGCGTCGTGTGCCTCTCATCGACCGAAAGAAGGTGCTGCGCGCGGTGCTGCCGCCGGTGGGCACGCTCCGCTACGCCGATCACATCGCCGAGCGCGGCGAGGACTTCTACGCCCGGGTCGAGGGCATGGCGCTGGAAGGCATGGTCGCCAAGCGTGCGGACTCCCCGTACCGCTCCGGGCGCTCGCCCGACTGGCGGAAGATCCGCGCCGACCGCACCGACGACCTCGTCGTCGTGGGCTTCACCGAGCCGAAGGGCTCGCGCGGCGGGATCGGTGCGCTGCACCTGGCGGCGTACGTCGGCTACGAGCTGCGCTACGCCGGGCGGGCGGGCAGCGGCTTCACCGACAGGCAGCTCGGAGAGGTGCGCGCCGAGCTGGAGGAGCTGCGCGTCGACGAGCCGGCGTGCACCCGCGCGCCGAAGGGGAAGGAGCACGCCTGGGTCCGGCCGGAGCTCGTCGCGGAGGTGCGCTACCGCGAATGGACCGACGAGGACCTGCTGCGCCACCCGGTGTTCCTCCGCTTCCGCGACGACAAGCCGGAGCGAGACTGTGTGCACCCCGTCGTGGAGGGAGGCGCCGGGGACGAGGACGGCCGCGCGGAGGTGATCGCCGAGGTCGTCCCGGAGCGCCCGCCCGAGCCCGAGGTCGCCTTCACCAACCTCGACAAGCTGTTCTGGCCCGAGGCGGGCTACACGAAGGGGGACCTGGTCGACTATTACCGGGCCGTCGCCGACTGGATGGTGCCGTACCTGGCGGACCGGCCGATCGTGCTGACCCGCTACCCGGACGGGATCGACGGCAAGAACTTCTTCCAGAAGGACGCGCCCGAATGGGCGCCCGACTGGGTGCGCACGGAGACGATCTGGAGCGAGGACGGCGGCCGCGACCTGCGCTACTTCGTCGGCGGAGACACGCCCACGCTGCTGTTCCTGGCCAACGCCGCGGCGATCGTGATGCACCTGTGGGCAAGCCGGCTGCCGGACCTCGAGCGGCCCGATTGGTGCATTCTCGACCTCGACCCGAAGGAGGCGCCGTTCCGCGACGTGGTCGAGGTGGCGAAGGCGGCCAAGGCGGTGTGCGACGACCTCGATCTGCCCGCCTACGTCAAGACGAGCGGCTCGTCCGGCCTGCACGTCCTGGTGCCGCTCGGCAAGCAGCTCACGCACGACCAGTCGAAGGTGCTGGCCGAGCTGATCGCCCGCGTGATCGTGGCAGAGGCGGGCGACATCGCCACCATCGTCCGCAACCCGAGAAAGCGGGAGGGAAAGGTGTACGTGGATTTCCTCCAGAACGGTTGGGGCAAGCTGCTGGTCGCGCCCTACAGCGCGCGGCCCGTCCCCGGCGCGACGGTCTCGGCGCCGCTGCGCTGGAAGGAAGTGAACGGTAGTCTGGACCTGGCGAAATACACGATACGCAGCGTGCCGCGGCGGATGCGCGCGCTGAAGGAGGATCCGATGGTCGATGTGCTGCGGGTCGAGCCGGACCTGGCGGGCGCGCTGGCGCGCCTGCAGGAGCGCTTGTGACCGGCCAGGGCCCCGAGACGCTGGGCATGCCGATGCAGTCCGACTTCCCCTCGATCGCGGAGGGGCTGCGCGCGTTCACCGACTTCGACCAGGTGGGGCAGGTCGCGATCGGCATCGCGATCGCCATCGCCCTCGCAGCGACCATCGCCTACCACCCGAGCCGCTCGGGCCGCGTCACCGACGCGGCCGACGTCGAGTACCCCAAGACCATCCTCCTCTTCGCCGTCGTGGGCGCGGTCGTGGCGCAGATCGTCCGCGTGAGCCCCGCGATGGCGCTGGTGGTGTTCGGCATCGGCGGCCTGATCCGATTCCGCACGCGCATCGGCGCGCCCGCGCACACCGGGCACGCCATCCTCGCGACGCTGGTGGGGATCGCCGCGGGCATGAGCCTGTA
>DATKCH010000086.1:0-4579 GCA_035513295.1 Longimicrobiales bacterium | reverse complement strand
TGATCGCCGGCTACTGGATGATCCAGGTCGGGTCGAAGGAGGAGGCGATAGAGTGGGCGCTGCGCTGTCCGTGGCACATGCTTCCCGGCGAGGAAAGGGCGCCCGAGATCGAGCTGCGTCAGATGTTCGAGCTGGACGACTTCGAGCAGGGCGAGGCCGTCGAGCACCACCGCCGGATCATGGAGGCGATCGAAAAACCGGTGTGATCGGGACGACGATGCCCACGTGACCCTCGCGCGGCGCGGCGGCCTTCGCCAAGATTCTAATAGCCGCCCCACCGACGCGGAGGAGCCCCATGCCATCGGTACTCGGCATTCACCACGTCACCGCTATCTCGAGCGAGCCCCAGCGCACCCTGGACTTCTATGCCGGAGTGCTCGGCCTCCGCTTCGTGAAGCGCACCGTGAACTTCGACGACCCGCGTACCTACCACTTCTACTTCGCCGACGGGGTCGGCACGCCCGGCAGCGTGCTGACGTTCTTCCCGTGGCCGGGGGCCCGGCGCGGACGCCAGGGCACCGGCCAGGCCGTCGTCACGACGTTCGCCGCGCCGCGCGGGTCCATGGGCTTCTGGGTGGAGCGGCTGGTGTCGCACGGCGTCGCGTTCGAGGGGCCCGCCCCCAGACGCGCCGGGACCGACTCCGAACGAGGGATCGCGTTCGCCGACTTCGATGGCCTGATGCTGGAGATCGTCGGGGTCGACGGGGCGCAGCGATGGGGCGGTTGGGCCGGCGCGCCCGGCATCCCGGTCGAGCATTCGCTGCGCGGATTCCACGGGGTCACGCTCTGGGAGCGGGACGCGGATGCGACCGAGCGCGTGCTGGTCGATGTCCTGGGATTCCGGAACGTGGCTCGCGAGGGCAGCGTGCGCCGCTACGCCGCTGGCGCGGACGGCCCCGGAAAATTCGTGGACGCGCGCGACGCGGGCGACTTCCCCGGCGGCCTCGGGGGCGCGGGCACCGTGCACCACGTTGCCTTCCAGGTCGCCGACGAAGCCGCACAGCTGGACGTGCGCGCGCGCGTCGTGGAGGCCGGGCTGGCCCCGACCCCGGTCATCGACCGGACCTACTTCCGTTCGGTCTACTTCCGCGAGCCCGGCGGAGTGCTTTTCGAGCTCGCCACCGTCGGCCCCGGCTTCGAGATCGACGAGCCGGCCGAGCGGCTCGGCGCGGCGCTGATGCTGCCGCCGCAGTACGAACCGCACCGGGACGAGATCGAGGCGGCGCTGCCGCCCATCGTCGTCCCGGTCGCGACGCCCGTGGAGATCAGCGGCGCGCGCGCGGCCGGCCTCGGCTTCGTGCACCGCTACGAACCGGCGGCCGCGGGATCCACGGCCGCCCAGCCGGTCACCCTCCTCATGCTCCACGGCACCGGCGGGGACGAGCGCGACCTGCTCCCTCTGGGTCGGATGCTGGCGCCGGGCGCCGCGGTCCTGAGCCCGCGCGGCGGCGTGGAGGAGAACGGCATGCCGCGCTTCTTCCGGAGGCACGAAGAGGGGGTGTTCGATCTGGAGGATCTCGCGCGCCGGACCGACGAGCTGGCGGCCTTCGTGGAAGAGGCGGCGGACGCGTACCGGCTGGACCGGAGCCGCGTCGTCGTCGTCGGCTTCTCCAACGGGGCGAACATCGCCGTGAGCCTTCTCCTGCGGCGGCCCGGGCTGCTGTCCGCAGCGATCCTCCTGAGCCCGATGCTGCCCTACGACCCGGGGGCGCCGCCGGACCTGGACGGCACCTCCGTCTTCATCGGCGCGGGCCGCGCCGATCCTTTCGTCCCCGCGGAGCAGGTCGAGCGGCTCGCGGCGGTTCTCCGGCAGGCCGGCGCCGCGGTCGACGTGCGCTGGGATGAAGGCGGGCACGGCATCGCGCGCCCCCAGGTGGACTCGGCGCGGGAGTGGCTGGAGGGGCTCACCGCATCCCCCGCCTACATCCAGGGCTCGTCCGCGGTGGGTCCGTAGATCGACGGCACCTTGCCGTCCGCCATGCGCAGGTAGATGGAGAACTGCCCGCGATGGTGGATCTCGTCGTGCAGCAGGAACCACAGCCACTCCGTCCGCGAGATCTCGCCGATCTCGCCGGGGCCGGTCATGAAGCGAACCGCGCGGCCCATGTCTTCCTCCGGGGTCGCCTCGATCAGGTCCCGGAAGTCCGAGTGCGCCTTCTCGAGCCCCGCGAGCAACTCGTCCCACGACTCCGGCGGGGGCGGCGCCTCGCCCGTCATCTGCTCCGGGAAGCCGTCGTTGTAGACCATCGGGCCGAGCATCCGCTCCAGCACGAACGCCCACGCGAGCTCCCGCGCGGTCTTGCACATCGTGTGCGGCCGCAGGTCCAGCCTGTCGGTGGGGTAGGCCCGCAGGACCTTCATCGTGATCGCGTGCTCCCTGTCGTACACTTCGAGAAAGGCCTGCTTCGCGGATCCGGCCATGGGAATCCTCCGGTGTCGGGGGTTCTCGAAAACTATCGCTCATCGCGTTCCCCGCCGGGGAGCGGAGCCGCCGGAGGGCGCGCCCCCCCGTCGGCCGTGTCGGCGGGCGTCGGCTCCGGCTCCGGCTCGGGCACCTGGACCTCCGCGTCCAGCAGGACGAGGGCCCCGCCCTGCAGGGCCAGCGAGAAGCGGATCGACCCCGAGGGACAGCAGTTGGGGTCCTCCGGGCCGGCCAGCGGCTGCACGCCGCTGAGCGACCCGAGGTCGATCTCGCGGCCCTTGTGGAGCGACCAGTCGGGCGGGGCGAGGGCCGCGAGGTCGGCCAGGTACGGTTGCGCCAGGATGCTCCAGCCGCCGTCGCGCATGAGGAACTGCTGGGTGCAGCCGCCGGTCCCCTGCAGGCACGCCCAATAGCTCACCACGGTGGCGGCGCCGAGCTGGGCGATCGACACCGTGCCCAGGCTCTCGAAGCGAAGATCGGCTGGCAGCCGCCACAGCACGCGGTAGCCGCCGCCGGCGGCCTCGATCAGGGCCAGCTCTTCGATCTCCACGACCGAAGTGACGTCGCCCTCGGGCAGCTCCGCGGATCGCCGGTACCGGAGGAGCCACGCCTCGACGGGCGTCATGAGGTCGATCGCCTCCACGACGTCGCACGAAGTCTCGACACCCCCCGCCGGCCACGGGTCCGTGGAGCACGCGGCGAACGGGTCGGCGGCGGCGCGCGGGGCCGGGTCCAGCATCTCGCCGCCGGTGTCGTCGGTGACGTCCTGCCCGGCCGCTGCGGCGGGCAGCAGCGCCGCCACGAGGAGCGCGCGCGCGAGCCTCATGGCGCCTCCGGCCATTCGGCGTCGGGGTTCCTCGGCCGCCTGGTCGGGACCCAGGTTGGAGGCGTCGATGTCGGCCATGATGAAGTTCTCCGGGGGAACAGGGGAGCCGGCCAGCCTGCGCAGCAACGCGAGCTGGCCCGCGTGCGTCATCGCGTCGGCGAACGGCCCCTGGAGCATGCGCTCGGCGGTCGTCCCGCGAAAGGTGCAGCGGCGCCCGCCGTCAACGTCCACCCGACCCGTCCCGGCACAGGAACAGCGGCTGGTCGTCGCCGGGAAGCCCGTATCGGGACGCTTCGTCCGGGGCCACGAGGTCGTCGGGCCGGACCGTTTCCACCCCGAAGCCGGCTGCCTCGAGGCGTTCCACTACGTTTGGCCCGTACCGCCTGACGTGGTCGCGCTGCCCGAACCTGCGCTTGCGCTCCGCGGGGGACGTGACCGAGGGATCCTCGACCGTCCGGCGCGCGGCGATGGGCACCCCGACGACGGCCCAGCCCCCGGGGACGAGCACGCGCCGGAACTCGGCCAGCGCGGCGCGGTCGTCCGCGACGTGCTCCAGGACGTGGCTGCACCAGATGCCGTCGAAGGAGTCGTCCGGACGATCGATGCGCGTGACGTCCAGTACCACCATCGCGCGCCCGGGCCGGATGTCGGCCGACAGGTACTCCACCTCGGGCCAGGACCGGAGGATGGACGCGACCGAACTCTCGGGGGCGACGTGGAGGACGCGCAACGGGGCGCGGCCGCCGGTTTCGGCCCGCCCGCGGAGATCGCCCCGGGCGCGCAGGAGCAGCGCCGCGAAACGGTCGCGCTCCCTGGCCCCGCAGCCCGGGCAGGCGGCGCTCGGTCTGCGCGGCGACCCGGCCGGACGGAAGCGCCGGAAGGACCCCCCGCAGACCGGACACGAGCGGCGGGTGCCCCGATAGAGGACCCGGCGCGCGGCGCGCTTCAGCGAGCCGGGCATCGCGCGCCGGTCACCCGGCCCCGGCAGGCTCTCGATCGGTGGCTCGCCGGGCGTTTTCGCCGCCTCACGCCGCGGCCTCGCCCTCCTCCACGTACGCCTCTCTAAGCCGGACCGGCGTCTCGGCGTTCTTGGCCATGCGCAGATTGAGCATCTCGACCAGCACCGAAAACGCCATCGCGAAGTAGATGTAGCCCTTGCTGATGTGCTGCTCGAAGCCCTCCGCGATGAGCGTCACGCCGATCAGCAGCAGGAAGCTCAAGGCGAGGATCTTCACCGTCGGATGCCGCTCCACGAAGCGGCTGATCGGACCGGCGAACACCATCATGAAGCCGACCGCGATGACCACCGCTATGACCATGATGCTCAGCTC
>DATKCH010000085.1:0-4008 GCA_035513295.1 Longimicrobiales bacterium | reverse complement strand
ATCAAGGAGTCGCCTGTGGCCCGAGTGCCTCTCCCCGCCGCCCCGCCGCCGCTCGACCGGCCGCTGCCGGAGCGGTGGCGCACCCGCGGCTTC
The DNA here is from genome assembly GCA_035513295.1 of Longimicrobiales bacterium. Lineage (GTDB taxonomy): Bacteria > Gemmatimonadota > Gemmatimonadetes > Longimicrobiales > RSA9 > DATHRK01. The sequence continues at coordinate 3,915 of DATKCH010000085.1, read as the reverse complement.
GGAGAGACGGCGCGCGCGGACGCGTGGTGGGTGACGCCGACCGCGGTGTTCGTGGGGCTCACGGCGTTCATCGTCTATGCGACGTGGGCGGCGTTCCAGGGGGAGCACTACTGGCACGGCTCCTACCTGTCGCCGTTCTACTCCCCGGAGCTGTTCGGCCGCCTGGGCCACGCGTGGTTCGGCGCCCGGCCGGAGTGGTACCCGGAGTGGGTGATCTTCTCGCCGGCGCTCTGGATCCTCTGGATGCCGGGCGGGTTCCGGCTGACGTGCTACTACTACCGGGGCGCGTACTACAAGTCGCACTGGGCGGACCCGCCGGCGTGCGCGGTCGGTGAGCCGCGGAAGAAGTACCTGGGCGAGGCGCGGCTCCCGCTGATCCTCCAGAACGTCCACCGCTACTTCCTCTACATCGCGCTCCTGTTCCTGGTGATCCTGTCCTACGACGTGTGGCTGGCGCTGTGGTTCGAGGACCCGACGACGGGCGCGCGTGGGCTCGGCGTGGGCGTGGGCACGCTGGTGCTGGCGGTGAACGTGGTGCTGCTGGGCGGCTACACGCTGGGCTGCCACTCTCTCCGCCACCTGGTGGGCGGGCGGCTCGACCGCCCATCGGAGCGGCCGGTGCAGAGCGCCATGTACGCCGGGTGCAGCCGTTTGAACCGGCGCCACATGACCTGGGCGTGGCTGAGCCTCTTCTGGGTCGCGTTCGCCGACCTGTACGTGCGCCTGTGCTCGATGGGCGTGTGGACGGATCTCCGGCTGCTATGAGCTTCGAAACGGTCGAGCACGATGTGCTGGTGATCGGCGCGGGTGGCGCGGGGCTGCGCGCGGCGATCGAGGCCTCGGCCGCGGGCGTCTCGGTGGGCGTCGTCTGCAAGTCGCTGCTGGGGAAGGCGCACACTGTGATGGCCGAGGGCGGGATCGCCGCGTCGCTCGCGAACGTGGACGAGCGCGATGGCTGGCGCATCCACTTCGCGGACACCATGCGGGGCGGACAGTACCTCAACAACTGGCGGATGGCGGAGCTGCACGCGAAGGAGGCGCCCGAGCGCGTGCACGAGCTCGAGGGGTGGGGCGCGCTGTTCGACCGGACGCCGGACGGCCGGATCCTCCAGCGCAACTTCGGCGGCCACGCCTATCCGCGGCTGGCCCACGTCGGGGACCGGACGGGCCTGGAGATGATCCGCGCGCTCCAGGACCACGGCGTCCACGCCGGGATCGACTTCCACATGGAGACGACGGTGGTCCGGCTGCTCACGGCCGGCGGCCGCGTGGCCGGCGCGTTCGCCTACGAGCGGGAGCGCGGCCGGTTCAGGGTCTTCAGGGCCCCCGCGGTGGTCATGGCCACCGGCGGGATCGGCCGCGCGTACCGGATCACGAGCAACAGCTGGGAGTACACCGGCGACGGCCACACGCTGGCCTACGACGCGGGCGCCGAGCTCATCGACATGGAGTTCGTGCAGTTCCACCCCACGGGCATGGTCTGGCCACCCAGCGTGCGCGGGATCCTCGTGACCGAAGGGGTGCGCGGCGAGGGCGGCGTCCTCGAGAACGCCGAGGGGCGCCGCTTCATGTTCGACGACATCCCGCCGCCGTACGTAGACCAGACCGCCGACAGCCCCGAGGAGGGCTGGCGCTACACGCAGGGCGACCGCGACGCGAGGCGCCCGCCCGAGCTGCTGACGCGCGACCACGTCGCGCGCTGCATCGTGCGCGAGGTGCGCGAGGGGCGCGGCAGCCCGCACGGCGGCGTGTTCCTGGACATCGCCTGGATCCGCGACAAGCTCCCCGACGCCGAGGCGCACATCAAGCGCAAGCTCCCGAGCATGTACCACCAGTTCAAGCAGCTCGCCGACATCGACATCACCAGGCAGCCGATGGAGGTAGGGCCCACGACGCACTACGCGATGGGCGGGATCCGGGTCGACGCCGACACGCAGATGTCCACCGTGCCGGGGTTGTTCGCCGCGGGCGAGTGCGCAGCCGGCCTGCACGGCGCGAACCGCCTGGGCGGCAACTCCCTGTCCGACCTGCTCGTGTTCGGCAAGCGCGCGGGCGAGCACGCGGCCGCGTTCGCGCGCGAGAACTCCCGCGGGCGCGTCGACGAGCGCGCCGTGGGCGACGAGATCCGGCGCATGCTCGCGCCCTTCGGCGAGCGCGAGGACGAGCACGAAGCCGCGGCCGGACCGCCCTCCGCCGGAGTCGCGTCGGCCGGCGAGGATCGCGCCGGCGCGGCCGCCGCCGCCGGACCCTACCACGTCCAGTACGCGCTCCAGGACGCGATGCAGGACCTCGTCGGCATCGTGCGCACGGGCGAGGAGATCCGGGGCGCGCTCGAGCGCATCGACGCGCTCCGTGCCCGCGCCGCCGGCGTGCGCCTGTTTGGCAACCGCGAGTACAATCCGGGCTGGCACACCGCGCTCGACCTGCACAACCTGCTCACGGTGTCCGAGGCGATCGCCCGCGCCGCGCTGGAGAGGACCGAGAGCCGGGGCGCTCACTCGCGCACCGACCACCCGGCCAAGCATCCGGCCTGGGGCGGCGTCAACCTGGTCGTGAAGCTGGGGCCCGAAGGGGACATGACCGTGTCGCGCGCGCCGATCCCGGAGATGCCGGAGGAGCTGCGCGCGATCGTCGAGGAGATGGGCTGATGGCGACCGCGACCTTCCGCATCTGGCGAGGCGACGAGGCCGGCGAGTTCCGCGACTACGACACCGAGGTCCACGAGGGCATGGTGGTGCTGGACGCGGTGCACCAGATCCAGGCCGACGAGGCGCACGACCTCGCGGTCCGCTGGAACTGCAAGGCCGGCAAGTGCGGCTCCTGCTCGGCCGAGGTCAACGGCAGGCCGCGCCTGATGTGCATGACGCGCCTGAACGAGCTGCCGCTCGACCGGCCCGTGATGATCGAGCCCATGAAGGCGTTCCCGCTCGTGCGCGACCTCGTCACGGACGTGTCCTGGAACTTCGAGGTCAAGAAGCGCATCGCGCCCTTCCGGCCGCGCCCGCCCGACGCCGCCGACGGCACCTGGCGCATGGACCAGGCCGACGTCGACCGGGTCATGGAGTTCCGCAAGTGCATCGAGTGCTACCTGTGCCAGGACGTCTGCCACGTGCTGCGCGACCACCACATGCACGACCGCTTCGTCGGGCCGCGCTTCTTCGTGCACGTGGCGGCGCTCGAGATGCACCCGTTGGACGAGGCCGACCGGCGCGACGAGCTGCGCGAGGCGCAGGGCATCGGCTACTGCAACATCACCAAGTGCTGCACCGTCGTCTGCCCCGAGAACATCCAGATCACCGACAACGCGATCATCCCACTCAAGGAGCGCGTGGCGGATGGCGCGTACGACCCGCTCACGAAGCTGGTACGGCTGGTCACCCGACGGCGTCGGGAGGAGTGAGCATGTTCGAGCTGAAGAAGCTGTCGCGCGCCGGCATCGACGGCGCCCTCGAGAAGGTCGAGCGCTACCGGCTGCTCAACGAGCCGCGCGAAGCCGAGAGCATCTGCCGCGACGTGCTGGAGGTGGACCCCGACAACCAGCGCGCCCGGGTCAGCCTCATCCTCTCGCTCACCGACCGGTTCCGCGCGGAGGGCGGTCCGTCACCCGCCGACGTGCTCGCGCTCATCCCGAAGCTCGAGACCGACTACGCGCGCGCGTACTACACGGGGATCGTCCACGAGCGGGTGGCGAAGGCGCGGCTCGCGCGGGGAAACCCCGGCTCCGGATCCATCGCCTACGACGCGCTCCGGAGCGCGATGGAATGCTACGACAGGGCGCACGAGCTGAGCGTGCACGGCGACGACTCCGCGCTGCTGCGCTGGAACACCTGCGCGCGTCTCCTGAACGCGAACCCCTCGCTCGCGCCGGCCCCGGAAACGGAGCCCACGCTGCTGGAGTAGTGGCCCGCCTCGCGC
>DATKCH010000084.1:0-3253 GCA_035513295.1 Longimicrobiales bacterium | reverse complement strand
TCACATCCGCCTCCCAACGGCGCCGGCCTGCCTCGATCGCCTCCGCGAGCATGTCCTCCGCGGCCCGGGGGAGGACCGTGATCCGGTCCCGCTTCCACTTCGGCCGGCGGACCGTCAGCGTCCTGGCCTGCAGGTCCACGTCCTTCACGCGGAGGCGGAGCGCCTCCATGAGCCGCAAGCCGCCGCCGTAGAGAAGGAGAGCCACGAGGAGCGGCGTGCCCGACATCTGGTTCAGTACTAGCGCCGCCTCGCCGCGGGACAGCACGACCGGGAGCTGACGTCCTCGCTTCGCGCGCGCGATCGGTTCATCGACCTCGAGTGGCCGTCCGAGCACGTGCCTATAGAGGAACGCGATGGCGCTCGCCGCCTGATTCTGCGTGCTGGGGCCCACGTGCTCGGCGGTCGCGAGGTGGGAGAGGAAGGCGACGACGTCCGCGGCACCCATGCGGTCGGGATGCCTCAGGTCGTGGAAGCGGACGTACCGGCGCACCCACGCGACGTACGCTTCCTCGGTGCGGCGGCTGTAGTTGCGGCGGCGGATCTCCGCGCGGAGGCGATCGAGCAGGCGGGGTCGGTCCATCGAACCGAACATCCCGCCGGTCGATCATCGGCGGATCATCGTTCCGGGCCCCACTTCACCCACTCGAAGGCGGTTCGGCACTCGTTGCACCAGTAGGTCGCGACGGAAAGGGCGGAACCGAACGGCGAGTGCAGCTCGGTCCGAGTGCCGCCGCAGAAGGCGCACGCGGGCGACTCGGGCAACCCGTAGTCCTCTCCGGGGGGGGGTGTCGGGCGGCCTCTTCGAGGGGGCGGATCGACCGGCTCCGGCTCCTTGCTCGACCCCATCAGTCCATCAGGAATTCGCGGTTCCTGTCGCCGCGGATCCGCTCTACGGTGGCGGCGTCGGGGGCGCCGTCGTCGGTCCGGCGACGGGCGGGATCCCAGCCCGCCCAGTCGTCCTCGGCGAGGACGGGCGCGCCGATGCCGAGCAGCTCGAGGATGGGTTCGAGGCGGGCGGACAGGCGGCCACGCGCGGCCTCGCGGTCGCCGGGGACGATGCCGGCGTCGAGCAGTCGGGCCTCGGCGTCGTCCGACGGCCCGAACCACGCGAAGGCCGAAGGCATCGCGTGGGCCAGGGCATCGACCAGCGCCGACTTCGCGGCGTCGCCACCGCCCGCGTACCGTCTCGCCCAGGCGAGCGCGTGGGCCGCGTGGAACCTCTCCTCGTCCAGCAGCTTCGCGCAGCGCGTGCGCAAGGGCTCGTAGCTCGACCCGGCCAGCGCCTCGAAGGCGGTCGTGAGCGCGCCGTCGACCGCGGCGTTCAGAGCGAGCAGGCCGGCCCACGTGTCGGGCTCCCGGTCTAGCGCCGCGATGTTGCGGTACCCGGCCGGCTCGCGGCCGTGCTCGAGCGCGTCGACGTCCTCGCCGAAGTCCTTGAGCAGCGCGTACAGGAGCCGCGCGTGGCCCCACTCGTCCTGGGCCATCGACGCGCACGCGATGCCCGCCTCGATCTCGGGCGCGCCCAGCACCCACTCGGCGTAGCGCATGCCCAGCAGGCGCTTGCTGTCCGCCATCGACAGGATCAGGTCGCGCACGTCGTCGCGGACCCCGGGGGGCAGGGCGTCGGGGTCGGCGTAGTTCCGCGCCGCGGCTTCGGTGTCTGCCATCACGTCTCGTTCCCTTTTTCGTCGTCGTCGGAGCCGCGCGCGCGATACTCGGCGGCGGTCAGCTCCCAGATCATGGTGTCGCGCGGCTCGCCGTCGGGCGTGCGCGCGTTCCCGATCGACGTTTCGCGGTACCGGTATCCCAGCTTCCGGGGAATCGCCGCGCTCGCCACGTTGCGGGGATCGCAGTGGATCTCGATGCGGTCGATGCCGTCGGTCGCGAGGGCGGCGCCGGTGAGCGCGCCCGCGGCCTCGGTCGCGAGCCCCCGACCCGCCTGGTCGGAGCGGATCCAGTAGCCGACCTCCAGCGCCCCGGGCCCGACACGCCGGTAGAGGCCCGCGCCGCCCAGCACCTCGGTCTCGCCCCGATCCAGCACCGCGTACAGCGCGTTGCGGCCCTCCAGGAAATCCCGCCGGTACGCCGCGAGCCGCGCCTTGAGCTCCGGGAGCGAAGACGGCTCGTGCTTCGCCCACGGGATCCAGGGGCGCAGCTCCGGCAGGCTGGAGTCGATCGCGTGCCTGCACAGCGGCGCGTCGGCCGGCTCCCAGCAGCGCAACGTCAGCCGTTCGGTCTCGATGCGGCGGACGGGAGTGCCGGCGCCCGGAGCGTTCGCCGAGCCGGCGCCCCCGCGGTCTGCGTTGCCTGGCGCCGTGCGGTCGCGCGTGTCCTCCTGCTCCGTCAGCCGTCTCCCCTGTTGAACACCTCCAGAAACTGTTCGCGGCGGACGATGAACATGTCGAACCACTTCTCCTCGTCGTAGGTGTTGTACGCGTACACGCGCGCGAGGTCGTCGGTGGCCGAGTTCACGTTGCCGATGTGGCGCAGCGGTTCGCCGCGGTTCTTGCGGGCAAACACCTCGTAGACCGTCTCGTACGGCATCAGGCTGCGACCCCCAGAGCGCGCAGCGCGACGCGACCCTCCTCGGTCATCATCGCCCGCGTCCAGGGCGGGCTCCACACCTCGTGCAGCTCGACCGCGTCCACGCCCGGCTCGGCCAGCAGGCGTTCGGTGATGTCGGTGCGGATGAAGTCCACGCACGGGCACCCGGTCGCGGTGTAGGTCAGCGTCACCTCGGCGACGGCGCCGACGAGTCGCACGTCGTAGATCAGCCCCATGTCTACCACGCTGATCGGCAGCTCGGGGTCCAGCACGTCGCGCAGGGCGCTCCACAGCGGGAGCGACTTCGGGGGGACGGTGGCAGCGTCGAAGGGGGCGCGGCAGATGGTCGAGGGACCGGCGGGCTCGGCGGGGTCGGAGGCGCGGGGAGCACGGGGAGCGCCACCGGGGGCGCGCGCCGCCTCAGGCGTCGCATGGGAATCCGGGACGTTTCCGCGGAAACGCGCCCTCGCGTTTCCGGCGTGCGCCCGCTCCGCGCCGGCGGCTTCCGGCGCCGCGACGTGCGCGGGCACCCGGCTCCGTCCCGGCGCCATCGGCAGGGTCATGTGGACGCTCACGCCGCCCTACCTTGCAGAAGTGCTTGCGACCCGACGGTATTCATGGTGACGCCGGGGAGAGCGGGGATGGTTTTCATGCTTGCTGCCCACGATGGCTCAGGTGGCAGATCCCCCCGCTCTCCGCGGTGACCCCG
>DATKCH010000083.1:0-43349 GCA_035513295.1 Longimicrobiales bacterium | reverse complement strand
TTGAACCGGAGCGCTGCCCCGGTCGTTCTCGTGCAGCTGGTATTTCTGGATGACGTCGTTCTTGTCGATCGGCATGCCGCTGGTGCCTCCGCGAGAGTCTACGCTGATCGGGAAGCGAAACTTCGATGTAAGTTTTCGCAGTCCGAGAAAATAGCGCGATCCGGCGGGTGTGGCAACGCCTTGGCGGCCTCGCCAAGGAACTCGTTCGTGGGCACAAAAGCGCCGAGCCCCGCGGCCTGGCTCTGCCGCGGGGCTCGGCTGGTGCGGCCGGCCGACATCAGCCAGCCGCAAGATCCATCACGATCAAGCGCCGCCGCCCTTGCCGGGCAGCGTGATCGGAGCCACGCGCTCCTCGAGCTCCTCAGCCGAGAACTCGATCGCGTTCGCGTCCTTGCCGGTCTGCTGGCGGATCTTGTTGCGCTGCTCGTCCGTCAGCTCGATCCGCACTGGCTGGTTCTTCTTCTCCATTGTGTTCTCCCTGCTGGGGTTCTCGACAGGGCCCCGTTGGGCGTCGGCCGATCACCATTTTCTCTATCGTCACTCCAAGATGCACTTCTTCGGTGGCGCGCGAAATCGCCTGGGGCACCCGTTGGATGTGACGTGGGTTACATCGATTTCGACGCTGCCGGCCGGCGGATCAGCCGAACTCGTCCAGGACGAGGTCGTCCAGGTGGACGCGGATCACGTTGCCGTGCTCCGCCATGAGGTCCTCCTCCTCCATGAGTTCCTTCATCATGCGGGAGATCACCACGCGGGTCGACCCGACGAGGTCGGCCAGTTCCTGGTGCGTGGGCCGTACGAACTCGACCTGGCCCGAACGGCACGCCTCGCCGTCGGACCGCGCGATCTCCAGCAGGGCCATGAGCAGGCGCCGTTTCACCGGCAGCAGCGCGATCTCGCCGATCTTCTCGTAGGCGTGCCGGACCTCGGCGGCGAGCTCCCCCAGAAGCCCCCGGGAAGCGCCCGGGAACTCGCCCAGCCACGCCTGGAACGCGTCGGCGGGGATGCGGGCGATGCGCGAGTCGCAGAGAGTGACGGCGGTGCCCACGTGCACGCCCTGCGTGAAGAGCGCGTCGAGCCCCAGCAGGTGTCCGGCCCGCACGACCTCCAGGGCGACCTCCCGCCCCTCGTCGTTCATGAGGGCGACCTTGACGCGGCCCGCTTCGACGTAGCCCAGTGAGGTGCACGTGTCGCCGTGGCAGAAGAGCACGTTGCCCTTCGGATAGGCGCGCGCGACGGCGATCCGGCCGAGGCTTTCACGCGCCCGCGGGTTCGCGTGCAAAAACGCGTTCAGCCCGCCGGACACGGCCACCTCCTGCGCGGAGCTCACAGGAGCCAGTCCACGCGGACCATGCGGCGGACGGAGCGGGCGAGCGCCTGCGCGACCGTCACCCGCCGGGCTTCGATCTTGGCCCGTCCGCGGAGCCCCGGACGCAGTACCAGGCCCGGGTCCGCGAGGGTGGCCAGGACCTCCACGGTGCCGCGCGCGCTCGCGGGGCGCACGGTCTCCACGACGCCCTCGAAGTCCGTCGCCGGCCACGACGCGAACCGCACGGCCACGCTGTCGCCCGTTTCCACGTCCGCGACGTCCCGCTGATCGAGCAGGATCCGGAGCCGGAGAGGCGCGGGCGCCCACAGCTCTAACAGCTCGTCGCCGCGCGTGGCGCCGGCGCCCCGCAGGAGGTCGGTGTGGGGCGTCGCGATCACCGCGTCGAAGGGGGCGTCGACGGTGAGCCGGGCGGCCCGCTCCTCCAGCACTTCGAGGTCGCGGCGGCGGCTCTCTAGCGCCAGCTCGGCGGCGCGCAGCCGCTCGGCGCGTCCCCGGGCGGCCGCGACCTCGCGCTCCAGCGCCCCGACGGTCGCGCGCGCGCTGGCGAGCGACACGTCCAGTCCGTCCGCGCGCAGCCGGATCACGGCCTGGCCGCGCCGGACGCGTTGCCCCTCGCGGGCCATGACCGCCTCTACGCGCGCTTCCTCTGGAGCGCGGAGCCACGTTCGGATGGTCGGCTCCACGAGGGCGTGCCCGCGCGCCCGGACCGTCCATGGCGTGACGAGCGCCGCGACCATCAGCACCGCGAGCGCCGCGCCGGAGAGCGCCAGGACGCGGCGCACCTTGGCGCTGGCGAGGCGATCGCGCGCCCAAACGCGCGCCACGCGCAGGAAAGCGGCGAGCGAGTTGCGGCCGGCGAACCAGCCGCCCGCCGCCACCGTCACCCAGCCCCAGCCCCCCCAGTGGCGGACGACGAAGCGTCCGAAGATCACCGCCATCGACCCCAGCAGCACCGTGGTGTACAGCAACGACAGCGTCCCGTACGTCAGGAATACGCGGCGCTCCCTGTCCGTGGCGCTCGGGATCTGGACGTCCATGTGCAGCACGCGCTTCTTCACCCACGCCGACAGGTACGCGAACGCGCGGGGGCGGAGGTTGGGGATCTCCAGCCAGTCCATCAGCGCGTAGTAGCCGTCGAGCGGGATCAACGGGTTGAAGTTCACCAGCAGGACCAGCCCCCCGGCGAACACGAGGGACAGGAACGCCACCTGGTTCATCAGCGTGCCCGGCTGGGTGAGCACCCATACGACCGCGGCGGCTCCCGCGGCCACGAGCTGGATCCAGCCCCCGGCGAAGGTGACCCACAGGCGCTCCGAGCGTTTCTCGAACGTCCAGGCGTCGTTGACGTTGCAATAGAAGGAAGGGCCGAAGTAGAGGAGCATGGCTCCCATCTCGTGCACCTCGCCGCCGAAACGCTTGCAGGTCAGCCCGTGGCCCATCTCGTGGATCAAGATGATGACCGCCACCGCGCTGTAGAGAATCACCACCGTGCCGAGCGAATAGAACGCTGGGTCGTACATGCTGAGCATGCCGGCGGCGAATGCGTCCCAGTGGGTCGCGACGATGATCGCGTAAGCCGCGAACGCGACCGTGGACAGGGCCAGGAAGCTCCTCGTCCAGAAGAACGACAGGCGGGGGACCCAGCGGTCGAAGAGCGCGTCCGGATCCCCCATGGAGAAGCGCATGCGCAGGAGCGTGTTGCCGTGTCCCGACAGCTTCATGCGCCGCTCGCGCCGCAGTGCTTCGGCGAGCACGGCCCGGCGTTCGCCGGCGGTGCGCTGCGCGAGCCCCATCTCCTTCAGCCGCGCGACGAAGGGCGTCAGGGCCGCGGCCCCGGCGTCGATCCCCCGCTCCGCCGCGAGCTCGGCCGCGATCTGCTCCAGCGTGCGCGTGCCGTCCATGCGCCGCATCAGCCAGACCTCCACCTCGCCGAAGCGGAAGTACCGCAGCTTGATGGGATCCTTCACCACGAACGAGAGCGTCCCCTCGGACGTCTGTTCGACGTACGTAAGGCCCGGCTGCATGCGCGGACGCTCGTGCGTCATGGACCTCAGCCGCCGTCCGCCGAGGCCGCGCCGGCAGGCGCCGCCGCGCCGGGGAACACGCGCACCGACGAGCCCGGCCGCAGGGGCCCCGGATCGGCGACGTCGATGAGCACGTCCACCGTGCCGCTCGCGGGGTCGACCGCGGGCGCCACCCGCGCCACGCTGCCGAACACGCGCGTCCCGTCGAGCGCCTCCAGGATCATGCGGCGGCCCGGCTCGACGGCGGCGGCGGCGGATTCCGGCACGCGCACGAGGGCGCGCAGGGGGCGCAGCGCGGTCACGCGGAACAGAGGATCTCCCTCCTCGACATAGGACCCCAGGCGTACGAAGCGGCGCGTGACGACGCCGCCGAAGGGCGCGCGCACGCGCGTGCGCTCCAGACGGGCGATCGCGTCCTGGTGGGCGGCCACCGCGGCGCGCAGCCTGTAGGTGGCCTCCTCGAGCTCGACGCGCGTGGTCAGGTCGCCCTCCGCCAGCGTGCGCGTCCGTTCCTCCTGGTGGCGCGCGTACTCCACCGCGGCCTCCGCGGACGCCACGCCCGCGGCCTCCTCGTCGCTCTCCAGCGACGCCAGGCCCTGGCCCGCCGCCACGCGGTCCCCCATCTCGGCTCCCAGCGACCGAACGTGCCCGTCCCGGCGCGCGCGGATCTCGGCGTCGCGCTCCGAATACAGCACGGTGTACAGGCCCTCGGCTTCGCCGTCGGCCGGAGCGGAGTCGCGCCCGGGCGCTCCCTCGACCGGATGGGCGAAGCCGCGCTCGGTCTCCTCCACGTCCGGCAGCGCGGCGGCCGCGACCACGGCGTCGACCTCGTCCTCGTCCGCCTGCACCTGCGTGCCGCAGCCGGCCACCGCGAGCAGCGGCGCCAGCACCAGGGGCCACGCCCGGTGTCCCGCCCAGCGACGGCCGGGGACGCGGGGCGGGTTCGCCAGACCTCGTGTTCGGTTCATACGGGTAGCCACCACCAGAATCCCATGCGGGCCGCCCGCCACGGACGGCGGAAAAGCACGACCCAGAGCGGGCGTGAATCGGTCAGCACCTTGGCGCGCGCGTCCATGCCGGGCCTCAGGAGGCCGGCGCCGTTGTCCAGGACGGCGCGCACGGTGAAGGTGCTCGGGACTGCGAGCGTGTCCGCGCCGGGCGCGACGGCCGTGACCCGGCCCTCGTAGGTGACCGCCGGGTAGGCCTCGACGCGCAGCCGCACCCTGTCGTCCAGGTCTATCAGCCCGATGTCGGCCTGGTCGACCTGGAGCTCCGCCTCCATCCACGCGGGGTCGCCCACCCACGCCACCGGATCGCCCACGCCCACGCGGCTGCCAAGGCGCTCGTTCATGCGCGGGGTGAGGATGACTCCTCCGGTGGACGCGCGCACGGTGTTCCACTGTTCCTGACGGCGCAGGACGTCGAGCGTCTGGCTCGCCTCGGCGGCGCGCACGCGCGCCAGCGACGCTCCCAGCGCGTCGTTGCCGGCCTCGGACGCGAGCGCCTCGCGGCGCGCCACCGCGAGGTCGCCCTCGGCCGTGAGCACGTCGCGCTGGCGGTCCTCGCTGCGCAGGACCACGACCGGATCGCCAGCCATCACGGTCTGGCCCTCCTCCGCTGCGACGCGGTCGATGACGCCGCCGACCTGCGCGCGCACCGGCCGTTGCAGGACGGCGCGCACGGAGGCCTCCTTCGCCGCGACCCGGACCGGCAGGCGGATCACTGTCAGCGCGATCAGGACGACCGCCGCGACGGCCGCGTACTTGAGGAGGGTCGCGCGCGGCAGTCGCGCGAACTCGCGGCGCTTGCGGCCGAGCGGCTCCAGGAAGGAGATGAAGGGCACGCCCGCGTACAGCTGCGCGTTCCGGAGCGCGAGCGTCGAGCTCGCCGCGAGCAGCCCGGCGGCCTCCTCGTGCCACTCGGTGAACGCGTCGGGCTCGGCGAACTCGAACAGCAGGACGCCGAGCCTGCCCTCCGCGTCGCGGATCGCGAGGGACAGCACGCCGCGGACCGCGTTCCGCTCGAGGTACTCGCCGAACCGCTCGCGCAGGCGCGCGCCGGACGCGTCGTCCGGGTCGGCGACGTCGGGCACGCGCAGGTCGTCGCCGCGCTCGCCGACCCAGGCAAGGAAGGACTCCAGCTCCTTTACGGCCACCGCGCGCCGGTCCACGGCCTGCTCGCCCGAGATCGCCGCGACCTCCAGGCGCTCCTCGGTCCACACGCCGAGGACGCAGCGCTCGTAGGGGATGGCCTCGCCGCCGAGGTTGACGATCGACAGGTGGATGCGGTCCAGGTCGAAGGTGCCCGCGACCTGGTGGCTGAAGTCCAGCAGCGCGTGCAGGTCGCGGGCGCGGCGCTCCGCTTCCAGCATGCGGGCGTTGCGCAGCGCGGCGGCCGCGTCGTCGCCCAGCGCGGCCAGGAAAGCGAGGTGCCGGTCGTGGAACAGGTCTCCGTCGCCGCGGCGATTGGCCACGGCGATCCCCCCGACCACTTCGCCTCGTACCTCCAGCGGGACCGCCATGGCCGAGCCCGTCGAGAAGCCCGCCGCCTCGTCCAACTGTGGCAGGTAGCGGGCATCCGTGGAGGCGTCGGACACGAGCACGGAGCGGCGGTTCAGGACCGCGTCGCCGACCAGTTCCGCGCCCAGGGGAATTTCGACGCCGACCAGCGCCTCGCCGATTTCCCCGGCCGACATCAGGCAGCGCAGGGTCTCGCCCTCCAGCACCCAGATCGAACCCATCTCCGCGCCGAGCAGCTCCAGCGTGGCGGTCAGGATGCGCGGGAGCAGCTCCTCGAGGTCGAGGGTGGAGTTGAACTCCTGCGACAACCGGATGAGCGTGCGCAGATGCGCCTCATCCAGGCCCTGGAGCGGGCCGTCGTCGGCGTCGCGGAGTTCCGTGTCTGGTGGGGAGGACATGGATGCCACCTCCCAAGAGACCAGCTGTTCGGCAGCTCCACCACCCCAGTTGGCCTCCCGTCCACCCGGAGCGGCGGAGCCGAGACGTAGCCGGCGCGCGGCGCCGGCGATTGCCATGATTTCGCGGCCGGCAAGGGACGGCCGCCAGGGCACGGCGTTCAATATTCCCGGGTAGGGGCCTCGCGCACAAGCGGGCCGGTCATCCCCGGCGCAGCGCCGTCTCCGCGTCGCGCACGTCCTGACGTATCGCGGCGACCAGGTCCTGCACCGAATCGAAGTCGGCGACGTCGCGAATCCGGTCCACCAGCTCCAGGCGGATGCGAAGGCCGTAAAGGTCGAGGCGGTGGTCGATCAGGTGCGTCTCAACCGTGACCCGGGCGTCGTCGAACACTGGGCGCGGGCCCACGTGCAGCACGGCATCGAGCGGGCCGGCGGGCACGGGTGAAGGTTCCTCCGACGCCTCGTCGGCCAATCGCGGTCCATCCGGCGAAGCCGCGGCGGGCGCGGGGCCTCCGACCCACGCCCGCGCCGCGTAGATCCCGGCAGCCGGGAGCAGCTTGCCCCCCGGGATGTCCAGGTTGGCCGTCGGCACGCCGATCTCGCGTCCCCTTCCCTCCCCGCGCACGACCTCGCCGGTCAGCCAGTAGGGGCGGCCCAGCATCACCTCGGCCGCGCGCACGTCGCCGCGGGCCAGCGCGGCGCGGATCGCCGACGAGGACACCGGTCCCGCCCCTCCGGCGGGCGCCGGATCGAGCCGCACGGGATCGACCACCGTCACGCCGAATCCGAACTCCTCGCCCAGCCGGCGCAGCTCCTCCGCGTCGCCGACGCGGTCGCGCCCGAGCGCGTGGTCGTGGCCGATGACCAGGTGCTTCGTGCCCAGACGCTCCACCAGTACGCGCTCCACGAACTCGCCCGCGGTCAGGTGCGCGACCGCCGGCGTGAAGGGCAGCATCGCGACGCGGTCGACGCCGAGCGACGCGATCGCCTCCAGCTTCTCCTCGCGGGTGCACAGGAGCGCGGGGGCGCGGTCCGGCCGCAGCACGGCCGCCGGGTGCGTGGCGAAGGTGAGCACCACCGACGGCACCCGGCGCGAGCGCGCCTCCCCCACGGTGGCGTCGATGAGCGCCCGGTGACCGACGTGTACGCCGTCGAACGCGCCGACGGTGACCGCCGCGCCGTCGGCATGGGCGCTCCGGCCGACCGTCGGCGCGGAGGCCCGATCAGTCCGCACGCAGCACCTTCGTGGGCCGCACGAACCCGGCCCCCAACCGGGCGACCGCGAGCAATTCGCCGTCCGCGGCGAGCGCGATCGGGGCCCCTTCCTCCCGCGGATCGGCGGCCGCGGCGATCAGCGCCGGGTCGACCCCTCCGGCCAGGGACGCCGCGCCGGCCGCGCCCGGCGGCACGTGGGCCGCCTGCCCCAACGCCCCCACGAACGGCTCGGGGGCGAACGGCCGGACGGAGGATTTCGACGGCCGGACGCGGTCGGGGCGTACGGCCACCGGGCGGCCGTGCGCGATCGCCCCGGCCTCGCGGGAGTCCAGCTCCACGCGCGGCAGGTGCGCCAGCGCGTCCAGCGGAGACAGCAACGCCGCGCGCACGCGCGCGCCGTCGCCGAGTTCGTCGGGCGTCAGCGCCCCTTCGACGCGGTGGGGGCCGATCGCGGTGCGCCGCAGAGCGGTGAGGTGCGCCCCGACGCCGAGCGACTCGCCCACGTCCCGGGCGACCGCCCGCACGTACGTGCCGCTCGAGCAGGTCAGCGCGAAGTCCACGTCGGGAAGCTCGCAGTCCTCCACCCATATCCCGTACACCATCACGCGCACCGGCCGCGGCTGGACGTCTTCGCCCCGCCGCGCCTTCTCGTACAGCCGCTCGCCGCCGACCTTCTTCGCGCTGAACGCGGGAGGACGCTGCTCCCGCTCGCCCGCGTGCGCCTCGAAGGCGCGCCGCACGAGGGCCGGAGTCAGGGCGCGCCACGCGTCGGACGTGCGCGTGACCCGGCCCTCGGGGTCGAGCGTGTCGGTGGTGACGCCGAGGCGCGCGCGCGCGCTGTAGGACTTGGGCAGGCCGGTCAGGTACTCGGCCAGGCGCGTGGCGACGCCGACGCACAGGAGCAGCAAACCGGACGCGAACGGGTCCAGCGTCCCGGTATGCCCGATCCTCCGCTCTCCCAGCGCGCGCCGCGCCGCGTCCACGACGTCGTGGGATGTCGGTCCGGCCGGCTTGTCCACGGGCAGGACGCCCACGAGCCCCGAGGAGGCTCCCGCGCGCCTACGGCTCAAGCGTCCCGTTCGCCCCCGCCTGCCACCCCTCTTCCGGCTCCACCTCGGACAGCAGCTCCTCGATGCGCCTGGCCTGCGCCATCGTGTCGTCGGGGATGAAGCGGAGGCTCGGGGTGTGGCGCAGTTCGAGCCGGTCGGCCAGCTGGGATCGGATGAAGGGCGCGGCCGCCTCCAGGCCTTCCAGCGACTCGCGACGCTCTTCGGGGGTGCCGATCAGGGCGACGAAGACGCGGGCGGTGGTGAGATCGGGAGCCACTTCGGCGCCGGTGACGGTGGCCGGCCCCACGCGCGGGTCGGCGACCTCCCAGCGCACGATCTCGGCGATCTCGCGCTTGAGTTGCTCGTTCAGTCGGGTCAGGCGACGGCTCATGGATCCCCGGAGTTCGGTCGGCGCGCGCGACGCTGGATGCCGCCGCCGACGTCAGTAGAGGGTCCTGCGCGTGTCCAGTATCCGCACGCGCGCGTCGTTGGCGACGAAGCGGTCGACCGCGTCCAGCATGCTGTCGGCGTGCCCGCGCTCGTTGGACACGACGCACGCCGACAGCTGCGCGCGCTGCCAGACGTCCTGGTGCGCGGTCTCGGCGACGCCCGCGTTGAAGCGATGGCGCATGCGCTCCGTCAGGCTCTTCACGACGCGACGCTTGTCCTTCAGCGAGTGGGCGCCGAGGACATCGAGTTCCCATACCAGGACGCCGACGACCATCACCGGAGGGCTGGGGAAGGAAAGCGCGGCCGCGCGCGGGGATCCCCGGCGGGCCCGAGCGCGCGAGCCCGGCGGCGACGCGAACTCCGTGCGGCCACGGCCGGCACTCCGGTCGGCGGGGTTACGCCCGGCCCGCCTCGGCGGCGGAACTGGCGAGCGTCCGCTCGATCTGGTCGATGCGGTAGGCCTCGATGGTGTCGCCGACCTTGATGTCGTTGTATCCCTCGATGCTCATCCCGCACTCGAACCCCTCCCGCACCTCGCGCGCGTCATCCTTGAAGCGCTTGAGCGATCCGAGGACTCCCTCGTAGATCGGAACCGAGTCGCGGATCAGTCGCACGCGCGCGCTCCGTTCGATGACGCCGTCGGTGACGTAGCAGCCCGCGACGGTTCCCGCCCTCGGCACCTTGAAGAGCTGGCGCACCTCGGCCGACCCCAGGACGACCTCCTTCTCGTCCGGCGTCAGCATGCCCTCGAGGGCGGAGCGGACATCGCCCACCGCCTCGTAGATGATGTCGTAGAGGCGGATGTCCACGTCCTCGCGCTCGGCCACACCGCGGGCGCCCGCATCCGGCCGCACGTGGAATCCGATCACGATCGCTCCGGAGGTGGATGCCAGCAGCACGTCCGACTCGGTGATCCCGCCGACGCCCCGGTGGATCACGTCCACCTGGACCTCGTCCGTGGACAGCTGCTCCAGGGAGTCGGACAGCGCCTGCACGGAGCCGTGCACGTCACCCTTGATGACGACGTTGAGTTGTGCGGTCTCGCCCTGGGCGAGCATGCGGCCGATGTCGGTCAGCTTCACGCCGCTCCTGACCCGCAGCTTCTTCTCGCGGTCGAGGCGGCTCCGCCGCTGCGCGATGTCGGCGGCATGGGTGGCGTCCATCACGACGAACGCATCCCCGGACTCGGGCACGCCCGGCAGCCCCAGCACCTGCACCGGCGTCCCCGGCCCGGCCTCGTCCACGGTATTGCCGCGCTCGTCCAGCAACGCGCGCACGCGTCCGTCGAGGTTGCCGCACACGAAGGAGTCCCCGACGACCAGCGTACCGTTGGTGACCAGGACGGTCGCGATGGGGCCCTTGCCCACGTCGAGCTGCGACTCGATCACGATGCCGCGGGCGTCGCGGTCGGGGTTGGCCTTGAGTTCGAGCAGTTCGGCCTGCAGCAGCACTTTCTCCAGCAGCGCGTCCACGCCCTCGCCCTTCAGGGCGCTGACCTCGGCGTCGAGAACGTCGCCGCCGAAGGACTCCACGACGACGTCGTGCTCCAGGAGCTGCTGGCGCACGCGGTTGGGGTCGGCGGTGGGCAGGTCGACCTTGTTGATCGCGACGATGATCGGGACGCCGGCGTTCTTGGCGTGGCTGATCGCTTCGATCGTCTGGGGCATGACCGAGTCGTCCGCGGCCACCACCAGGATGACGACGTCCGTGACCTCGGCGCCGCGCGCGCGCATCGCCGTGAATGCCGCGTGACCGGGGGTGTCCAGGAACGTGAGCGTGCGCTCGCCGTCCAGCTGGACGGCGTAGGCGCCGATGTGCTGCGTGATGCCGCCGGCCTCTCCCGCGACGACGTTGGCCTTGCGGATATAGTCCAGCAGGCGCGTCTTGCCATGGTCGACGTGCCCCATCACGGTCACCACCGGGGGCCGCGGCTTGAGATCCTCGGGCTCGTCCGGCTCCTCCTCCATCTCCGCCAGGTCCGCGCCGTACTCCTCTTCGCGGACGGCCTGGAAGCCGAACTCCTCGAGCAGCAGCTCGATCTGGTCGAAGTCCAGGCGCTGATTGATGGTGACCATCAGGCCGAGGTTGCGGAACGCGCTGCCGACGATGGTGGTCGGCGACTCGTCGATCAGCTCCGAAAGCTCGGCGATGGTGAGGTATTCGTTGACCTTGACCGTCTTCGCCTCGACCTCGGCGGCGATTTCCTCCTGCATCTCGCGCTCGGCGCGCTCCTCGGCGCTCTCGCGCTGGCCTCGGCGGCGGCGCTTGCCCTTGCCGCCCTTCAGCTCGGCCATCACGCGCTGCACGTTGGACTGCACGGCGCCCTGGTCGACGCGGTCCCGCTTCTTCTTCTTGCCGCGCTTGCGCCGGCCGTCGGGGGTGTAGCCCTCGGCCTGGATGCGCACGGTGCCGCCCGGAGCCGCGCTCGCCGCGGGGGCGGGGCGCGCCGCGGGCGTCTCGGGCATCGCGTCCGAGGCCCGCTTCAGGCGTCCGGCGCGGCGGCGCGTGGGCAGCTCGGCGTCATCGCCCGGCGCCGCGATCTCGTCTTCGCCCTCCGGCTCCAGCTCCTCGTCCAGCTCGACCTCGAACTCCTCGTCCGCCTCCTCGGCCGCCAGGTCGTATTCGTCTTCGTCGGCGGTCTCTTCCCGGTCCGCCTCGGCGGCGATCTCCCCGGCCTCCTCCTCGGTCTCCTCCGCCTCCTCGGCGGCGATGTCGGGCACCTCCCAGTCCTCGGCCTCGGGCGCCTCCTCGACCTCCCGCGCCTCCTCGGCCTCCGCGACGATCTCCTCGAGGGCCGCGTCCTCCTCGGCGTCCTCGACGACGTCCTGCCCGGCCGGCTCCTCCGGCTCCGGCTTCGACGGCAGATCCTCCCTGCGGCGGCGGCGGCGGCGGCCGGCGGACGTCTGCACGTCGTCCAACACGTGCTCGATGGCTGCGGAACTGTCGGAGGTGCCCGACCGGCGCTCGCGCTCCAGGCGCGCGCGCAGCTTGGCGACCGCGACGTCATCCACCGTCGAGGCCTCGCTGCGGGCCTGCACGCCCATCTCCCGGAATATCTGCAGCAGCAGTTCCGGTTCGACCCTGAATTCTCTGGCTACTTCGTAAACCCGCATACGCTTCGTTCTACCGCTCGTCGCTTCGAGGTACGTCCATCGACTCACCCGCGTCCGCGCGCGGACGCGCGAGTTCACCAATGCGGCGCGCCATCGCGGCGTCGGTGATCCCCACCGCGCTCAATGGCGCCCGGCCCACCGCCGCCCCCAGCCTGGCCCGGTCGGCGATGACGCCGTAATTCAGCCCCACCGCGCGCAGCAGCGGTTCCAGCTTGTCCCGGCTGTTGCGGGAGGCATCCGAGGCGAGCAACACCAGGCGAACGCGCCCCTCGCGCACCGCCTCACGCACGCGGCCCGTGCCGGGAATCACCATCCCGGCGCGCTCCGCTAGACCCAGCATCCGCAGCGCGGCGTCAGGCGTCGTCGTCGTCCGCGCGCTCCTCGTCCTCATCGGCGCCGGACGCCACCATCTCCCCCGCGGCGTCCGTGTCCTCCGCAGATTCGGCGTCCGCGACCTCCGCAGATTCGGCGTCCGCGACCTCCTCGGATTCGGCATCCGCGACCTCCTCGGATTCGGCATCCGCGACCTCGTCGGCTTCCGCCGACACCCCGGAAACGGCCTCCGATTCGGCCCCTTCGGCCGACGGCTCGGCCGTGGGTGCGTCCAGCCCGAGGAGCTCGGCTACCTCTTCCAGGTCGTCGTAGGTCGGTGCCGGCGCGGCCGGCGCGGCGGCCGGAGCATCCTCCACGGTCAGCTCATCGATCAACGCGAGGACCGCGTCCGCCGAGTCCTCTTCGATGCCTTCGACGGCCAGCAAATCGCGGCGGTCGAGGTCGATGATGTCGAGAAACGTAGTATACCCGGCGCCTTCGAGGGCGGCCAACGTTTCCGGCGTCATCGCGAGCTCGTTCAGCGGGAAATCGGCGATCTCGTACTCCGAGGCGCCGCCCCCGAACAGCGCGTCATCGGCGCCCTTTTCGAGCCACTCGCGGCTCCCGTACAGGTCGATCTGCCACCCGATGAGCTGGCTCGCGAGGCGCACGTTCTGCCCGTTGCGACCGATCGCGAGCGACAGCTGGTCCTCGTCCACGATCGCGGTGATCACCCCGCGGTCGGGGTCGCTCAGCACCTTCGCGACCTGGGCGGGCGCCAGCGCCCGGCGCGCGTACACTTCGGGGTCCGGGTGCCAGGGGACGATGTCGATGCGCTCGCCGCCCAGCTCTCCCACGACCGCCTGGACGCGCGACCCCTTCAGACCCACGCACGCCCCGACCGGGTCGATCGAATCGTCGCGCGAAGCCACCGCGACCTTGGTGCGACCGCCCACCTCGCGCGCGATGCCCTTGATCTCCACGAGGTTCTGCGCGATCTCCGGCACCTCCAGCTTGAACAGCGCCGCCACGAACAGCGGGTCCGCGCGGGAGAAGATCAGGCGCGGGCCCTTCGAGGTTTCCTCCACCTTCTTCAGGACCGCCCGGATCGGTTCGCCCTGGCGGAACCGCTCGCGCGGATTCTGCTCCTTCCAGGGGATGATCGCGTCGGCTTCCCTCGAGCGATTCACCATGATCACGAGCTTGCCGCGCTCCACCTGCTGGATCTCAGCGGAGAGCAGCTCTCCGACGCGGTGCTCGTACTCCGCGCGGATCTTGTCGCGCTCGCCCTCGCGCACGCGCTGGATGATGCGCTGCTTCGCCGCCATCACGGCGTTACGGCCGAATTGCGAGAACTCGACGGGGATCTCCAGGACATCGCCGACCTGGAAGTCGGGGTCGTCCCAGCGCGCCTCCTCCAGGGAGATCTCGCGCGCGGAGTCCTCCACGGTCTCCACCACCTCCTTCAGGACGGTGATGTCGATCGATCCCTTGTCCTCGTTGATGAGGATCTCCGCCTCTACGTTCATGCCGTAGCGGCGCGCCAGGGCGGCCATGATGCCGTCCTTGAGCAGCTCGTGCAGGTCCTGTTTCGTGAGCTCCTTGACTTCGCCGAGCTCCCGAAACGCCCCGAGAATTTGCGTTGCGTCCATCGTCGTTCTTCAGGTCCCTCTTGCCGGCGCACCCGCGGCGAGTGCGTGTCAGCGCCCCCCGCCCCAGCGAAACACCAGGTGCGCGCGGGTGATGTCCTCGCGCGCCACCGTGACTTCCTCTCCATCCGGCAGCCGCAGCAGCACGGCGCCGCCGTCCTCGCTCAAACCGATAAGGGTACCCTCCAGCCGCTTCGCGCGGCCCGCCAGCGCGCGCGCGCCCTTGAGCGCGACCTCCGACCCCGCGAACCGGACGTAATCGCGGTCGCGCACCAGCGGCCGTTCGACGCCCGGTGAAGACACCTCGAGCGTGTAGCGCGCCGGAACGTCCCCGCGCGCCTCGAGCATCGTCTCCAGGACGCGGCTCGCGCGGGCGCAGTCGTCCACCGACACGCCGTCTCCGGGCCGGCCCTCCGGCCGGTCCACGCGCAGACGCAGGATCGGGCGTTGCCTCGAGCCCGCTCGCTCGAGCTCCACCAGCTCCAGCCCCTGCTGCTCCAGACTGTTCTCGATTGCCCGCTCGAGACCGTCCGCCATGCCGACCTCGCCTGATTCCCGATGCGGAGGGCGCCCCGGGGGTCAAGCTCGGACCCCGGCCGGCCGGGGACCCACTGCAATAAAAAAGTGGGGGTTCTGCCCCCACTGCCCGCGGCGGTCCGTTCCCCCCGCGCTCGCGCCTCCAACCTCCGGTGGAATGTAGGGGAAATCACGGGACGCTGCAAGCGGGGGAAATGCCCCCGGCCCGGGCGCCGCTGACCCTCGCGCCGGGGGAGTGGCGCGCCGGAGGAGTGGCGCGCCGCGGGCGCGGCGGCCGCGGCGGGGGCCGCGCCGGACGACGGGCCTCAGTCTTCGCGGATCGCCGCCTCCCAGGTCACCTCCACGACGCCTTTCAGCGTCTGGGCGGTGGGGCACTTGTCGACGTGCCGCGCCAGGGCACGGTCGACCGTCTCGCGGCTACCGGCGGGGATGCGCAGCCGATAGGCCACGTGGACGCGGGTGAGCACGGGGATCCGGTCGCGGACCTCGTTGAACCCCTGCACGGACGCTTCGATCGCGTCCGGCGCCAGCGATATCTCGCGCGCCTCCAGCGCGCCGTTGAGGGTTCCCAGCAGTCAGGCGCCGGCGCCCGCGACGAGGTAGTCGACCGGAAGCGGCAGGTCCTCCCCTTCCAGCCGGTAGTGCTCCTTTATGGGTCCGTGGACCCCGAAGTCCACCTCGTGGCCGGTGGAGAGGCGGGCGCGCCGGTGGAGGCCCGAGACCTTCCGGACCTCGGCTCGCGCGGTGTAGAGCGCTTCACTCATGGAGTCGCCTTTCGGACTCTGGAGGTTCTGCGGCGGTCCCGGGCGCGGGCACGAAACCGCGGCACGCGAGGACGGGCAGCACCGGATAACGTGGGAAGGAAGGATCCCGGGCCGCCAGTCCGCACAGGTGGAACCGCGATCCGCGCCTGCTCTCGACGACCCGGTGATGCGCGCACGACGGGCACAGTCCCGGGTCGGGGCTCGCGCGGTCGCGCTCAGGCACGGACGCCGAGAAACGCGACCTGCCGCTCGGGATCGCCCGCGCGGTGCGAGTGGAACAGCCGGGCTTCCGTCCCCTCGCAGCGCGTGCAGTGGGCGGACACCGTGACCCGCTGGGCGCGCAGCCCCGCCGCGGCCGCCCGGCGAACGAGGATGGCGCGCAGGTCGATCGGCGCCGGACGGCCCGGAGCGGGCCGATCGAGCGCGGCGAACACCTCCGGGCCCACCTCGTAGCAGTCGCCGCAGATCGCCGGTCCGAGGTGGAGGAGCAGGCGCCCCGGTTCGCTTCCGGAGCGGACCAGCGCGGCGACCCCCGCCTCCAGGATGCCCGCCGCGGCTCCTCTCCAACCCGCGTGCAGGAGGGCGATGGCGCGCCGGTCCGGGTCCACCAGGAACAGCGGGACGCAGTCGGCGACCGAAATGGTGAGCAGGACTCCCGCCTGGGCGGTCGCGTGGCCGTCGCGGCCCTCGCCGATGAACACGCCGTCGTCGCCCTGCCCGTGCTCGGCGACTTGCGCGCCGTGCACCTGGCGGGCGTGCACCGCCCGCGGGCAGCGCGTCGCCGCTCGCAGCGCCGCCCAGCGCCCCGTCGTCTCGCGCACGGGCGTGGCCCCGAAGAAGCCCATGTCCCAGGGGCCGCCGTCGGCGGCTCTCGCGGTGGTCCCCTGGGCGAGCCACGGCATGGAGTGGGTCCAGTCCGGGTGGACGACGAGCGGCGGCGCGCCCGCGACGATCGTCTCCGTCACCACGCGGACGCCGCGCTCCGGGCGGGCGGGAGCCAGCGGTCGGCTACGCCCCGTCGACCGGGATCTCGGCGCCGGTTTCCACGCGCGCGGCGGAGCCGTCCCCCAGCCGGTCGGCGAGCTTGGCGCGCAGGCGCTCAACCTCGGCGCGCAGCTCGTCGAACTCCTTGCGGGGCACGAAGTCGAGCCGCTCGCGCGTGTCGGCGACGAACTCCTCCGCCTTCTCCTGCGCCCGGCTCATGGTCGTCCGTATGGTCTCCTTGGCCCGCTCGGGCGACAGCTCGCCGCGCTCGCGCAGGTCGGCGATGGTCTCCTCGAGCGCCTCCTTCATGGCGATCAGCATGCCGATGCCGGAGCGGATCCCGTCGCGCATCGTCTCGCCCGCGCCACTCCTGCGAGTTCCTCTCTCGTCCTCCGTCATCACGCCTCCTCGGTGTGTGTGTACGTAGATCAGTGACGGTCGCCGTTGCCGCGCGAATCGGCGCGGCGGATCCTCGCGCCCAGCGCACGCAGCCGCTCGTCGATACGCTCGTACCCGCGTTCGATCTGGCCGATCTCGCGGATCTCGCTCGTTCCGTGAGCCGCCAGCGCCGCCAGCAGCAGCGCCATGCCGGCTCGGATGTCCGGGCTGTCCACCTGCCCGCCGCGCAGCCGGGACGGCCCGACCACGACCGCCCGGTGCGGGTCGCAGAGCACGATGTTCGCCCCCATGCTGATGATCTTGTCCACGAAGAACATCCGCGACTCGAACATCTTCTCGTGGATCAAGACCGTGCCCCTGCACTGGGTCGCGACCACCAGGGCGATCGACGTCAGGTCGGCCGGAAACGCCGGCCACGGACCGTCGTCGATCTTGGGAATGTGCCCGCCGACATCCATCCGAATCTCCATCGCCTGGTCCGCCGGCACCACCAGGTCATCGCCCCGGACCTCGCAGCGGACGCCCAGGCGGTCGAAGCCGAGCAGCGTGGAGTCGAGATGCTCGATCGCGGCGTCCTCGATCGTCAGCGCTCCACCCGTCATGGCGGCGAGGCCGATGAACGAGCCGACCTCGATGTGATCGCTGCCTATCCGGAAGCGCCCCCCGCGCAGCGAGTCGGCGCCCTCGATCGTGACCGAGGCCGTGCCCACGCCCTCGATGCGCGCGCCCATGCCGATCAGCATGGCGCACAGATCCTGTACGTGCGGCTCCGCGGCGGCGTTTCGCAGGCGGGTGGTCCCGGACGCGAGCACGGCCGCCATGATCGCGTTCTCCGTCGCCGTGACGCTGGGCTCGTCCAGGAATATGTCCGCGCCGGCGAGGCCGCGGGCGCGCAGCCTGTAGTCCCCGTCCGCGAGGACTTCGGCGCCGAGCTTGCGCAGCGCCAAGAAATGCGTGTCGACGCGCCGCCTGCCGATCACGTCACCGCCGGGCGGCGGGAGCCGCATCGATCCGTGCCGCGCGAGCATCGGTCCCGCCAGGAGGATGGAGCCGCGGATCTTCGAGGCGAGGGCCGGCTCCATGCGTTCCGGGTCCACGTCGGCCGCGCGGATGCGCACCACGCCCGGCTCGCGGAACTCCGCCTCAGCCCCCATCGACCGCAGCAGCTCGAGGAGCGTGCGCACGTCCTTGATGTCGGGGACGTTTTCGAGCAGCACCTCCTCTTCGGTGAGGACCGCCGCCGCTATCATTGGGAGGGCCGCGTTCTTGTTCCCGGCGGGACGCAGGCGCCCAGCGATCGGGTGGCCGCCTTCGACGACGAACTTGGGCATGTGGCTCGCTTGCGTGGGTGCGCGGTTCCCCGCCGCGGCGTGATGCAGGATCGAGGCCCGACGTCCACGGCCGCTTGACACGCTTCGGCGGCTTCGCTCAACATAGGCTTCGGCCGACCTCGGCGGAGTTCGGCTTTCTTTGCATCCGCGCTTTCCCGAGTCGAGGTCGCCCATGCAACTTCTGGTCGCCGTCATCAACCAGGAGGAGAAGCTGGACGAAATCGTGTCCGGCTTCCTCGAGTTGGGCATCACGGGTGCGACCATCGTCAACAGCGAGGGAATGGGCCGCGTACTGGCGCACGACATCCCCATCTTCGCAGGACTGCAGACCCTCATCGCTCGTTCGCGGCCGAAAAACCAGACCATATTCAGCGTGATCGACGACGAATCCAAGGTGGACGGCGCGATCGCGCTGCTGACCGAGATCTGCGGCGATCTGGACGACCCCGCAACCGGCATCGTGTTCACCGTCCCCGTACTGCGCGTGAAAGGCCTCGCACCGGAGCTGGGCGAAGAAGCGCGTCCCTAGTGTACCGGCGGACTCCTCTGTCGTGAACCCGCTCGTCGGAATCCTCCTGCTGCTGATCATCGGCCTCGCCGGGGGCCGCCTGTCCCTGTCCACTTGGACGGGGCGGCTGTGGCCCCGGCTGCTCGCCGTCACGGGCATGCACATGCTGCTCCTGGGATTCGTCCTGGGCGCGCACGGGGTCGGCCTCCTGAGCCGGGACCTGCTCGACCACCTCGATCCGTTCCTGGCCCTCGGGCTGGGCTGGATCGGCCTTCTGTTCGGCCTGCAACTCGACCGGCGCCACCTGCGCGAGTTTCCCGCGCGCTATACCGTCCTGGCGCTCCTGCAGGCGGCGCTCGCGTTCCTGATCTTCCTGGGGCTGGGCTTCCTGCTGTTCTCGCACCTCCGGATGTGGGGGCTGGTCGCGGGCGGGCCGGCGGTAAGCATCGCGATCGTCGCCGCGGCGGCGACGGCCTGCATCTCGACGCCCGCCGCGATCGCGCTGCTGAGCGACACGTTTCAGGTGCGCGGGCGATTCACCCAGCTCCTGTTCTTCATCGCGAGCCTGGACGCCGTCGTGGGAATCGCGGCGCTGCA
Organism: Longimicrobiales bacterium; assembly: GCA_035513295.1. GTDB lineage: Bacteria > Gemmatimonadota > Gemmatimonadetes > Longimicrobiales > RSA9 > DATHRK01. Next base: position 24,170 of record DATKCH010000083.1, on the reverse strand, counting down.
GGTCAACTACGCGCTGTACCCGCCGGGGGCCGCCGGTTCGGGGAGCACGCTGGCGAGCGTCGCCTTGACGCTGGGCGGCGCGACGGCGCTGGGCGCCATCCTCGCCGTGGTGTTCCTGCTGCTCAGCCGGCCCCGACCCAACCGCGAGGAACTGTTCCTGTTCCTGCTGGGCCTGGTCGTGTTCGCGGCTGGCGCGGCGTTGTATCTCGCCCTGTCACCGCTGTACGTGTGCGCGATTTCGGGCGTCGTGATCGCGAACGTGTCGCCCCTCCGGAGCCGCGTGTACAAGGTGCTTCAGGAATGGGAGAAGACGATCTACGTGATCCTGCTCGTGCTCGCCGGCGCGCTGCTCGAGTTCCCGAGCTGGCTCGTGCTGCCGGTCGCGGCGCTGTACGTCGGCCTGCGGATCCTGGCCAAGGTGGCCGCCGGCTGGATCTCCCGGGCCGCGGTTCCTCTGCGCATCGCCACGCCGGCCGACTTCGGGCTGGGGCTCGTGCCCCAGGGCGGGATCAGCCTGGCGATGGCGATCAGCATCACGCTCAGCTACCGGGGCCTGCGGCTGGGGGCCGGGACGCTGGGCGGCACGGTCTTCAGCATCGTCGTCCTCGGCGTGCTCGGCAGCGAGCTGATCGGCGCATACACGGCGCGCGGCATCCTGCGCCGGGCGGGCGAGCTCAGCCCGCGCAAGGAAGCCGCCGTCGAGAGGCGGGAACAGGGGTTGACGGCGGCCGACTTCCCCGCTCCGGCGAGGACCCGGGAGCCGGACCGCGCGCGGGGGCCGGAGGACGCCGGGGCCGGGGCCGAACCGGAGACCCCGCCCGTCACGCCCTCCGACGGCGCCGACGCATGAACGCCGACGGCGTGCCCACGCTCAGGCTGGCGGTCCTTCAGACGGACGCCCTGCTGGAGGATCCGGCCGCCAACGCCTCGACGATCTCCGACGCGGCCGCGCGGGTGCGCGCCGACCTCACCGTCACGCCGGAGCTTTCGCTGACCGGCTACCACCTGGAAGCGGCCGCGGCGTCGCTCGCCCGGCCGGTGCGCACGGGCGAACCCATCGAGGGGGTCGAGGCCCTGGCGGCGGCCGAGGGGGAGCTGGTCGTCGGGCTGCCGGAACGGAGCGGAATCGGCCCGCCGCACAACTGCGCGGCCGTGCTCGCGCGGGGACGCGTGCGCCACCGTCACCGCAAGCGCTACCTGCCCACCTACGGGATGTTCGACGAAGCGCGTTTCTTCGCGCCGGGCGAGGAGCTGGAAACCTACGTCGGCGACCACGGGTGGCGCGTGGGGATCCTCATCTGCGAAGACCTCTGGCACCCTTCCCTCCCCTACCTCCTCGCGCTGGAGGGCGCGCAGGTCATCGCCGTGCTGGCGGCCGCCGCCGGTCGCGGGGCCTGGAGCGGGGGCGAGACCGGCCGGTTCGCTTCCTGGGACCACTGGGTGCGTCTCGCCCGGGTGACGGCCCAGACCCACGGGGTCTATCTCGCTCTCGCGAACCGCGCGGGAGTGGAAGGGCCCATCACGTTCGCAGGTGGGTCGCTGATCGTCGGACCGGACGGGGGGATCCTCGCGGAGGCGGGCGCCGACCCCGGCGCCGTCCTCGAAGCGGTGGCCGAGCGCGACGCCCTCGACGCGGCGCGCGCGTCCTCTCCTCACGCGCGAGACGAGGACCCGCGTTGGCTGGCCGAGCGGCTCCGGCGCGCGCCACGGTGATGGACCGCGAGGGGCGCATCGCCGGGATCGTGTGCGGGGTCGCGCGGGCCGCCCTGCGCGGCGCCGGCGCCGAGACGCTCCTCCTGATCGACGACGGCTCTCCCGAAGCCGAGCTGTGCCGTCGCTGGCTCGAGCCCGGGCTTCCCCCGGGGGCGTTTCGAGCCATCGACGCGACCGATCCGGCGATTGTGGAATCGGCCTTGCAGCCCGTGGATGCGGTGGAGGCGGCGCGCGCGGTCGCGCGCTCCGTGGCCGCGGCGGAGCGGGGCCTGGTCGCGGGTCCTGCGAACCGCACGACGCTGCTGCTGGCGCCTCGATCCGCGCCGGACGACCTGCTGCCGTTGGGCGACCTCTGGGCGTCGCGCGTGGCCGCCCTGACCGGGAGCTGGTCTGGACCGGCGACGATCGCGGAACTGGCGCGGCGGTTCGGGGGTGTGGAGCACCTGGACGCCGCACTGGAGGCCTGGCTCCACGGAAGGGTCATCGACGCCGATCCGGGGCTCCTCGAGGCCCTGGAAGCGGCGCTCGCCCGGGGCCGTTCCGGACGACGTTGGCCGCGCATCGTACCGAAGCTGGAAAGCCGCACGGCCTGGATCGATCTGGGACGCTGAACGGGATCACGAACGGACGCTAGGAGAGCATAGAGCGATGGAGATGCCGGAGCGGGACACCAAGGAATTCCTGGCCGCCCTGGGGGTTGGCGCGCTGCTCGGCGTGATCGCCGCGTGGCTGCTGCGGCGCGAGCCGCCCTCGCGCCGGGAGCGGCTCGTACGCGAGCTGAAGCCGTACCGGAAGAAGGCCAAGCGCACGGCGAAGAAGGCGCGCGAGGGCGCGGGGGCCGCGCTGGACCGCGGCGGAGCGTTCGTCACCGACGGGCGTGAGACCCTGTCGGACCTTCGCGAAGAAGTCGCCGACATCGTGCGCACCGCCCGCAGCGAGTTCGCGGATGCGGTCCGGGAGCAGGTCCGGGACGCCGAGAAGGCGTTCCGGCGGATGCGGCGCTCCTGACCCGCTGGCCCCTCTTGTCCCGGGGCCTCCTGATCGCGGGGGGGGCCACGGCCGCCGCCTTCGCGCTGCTGGCCGTGGCCGCCGAGCCCGCGTACGCGTTCGGGCCCGCGACCCACGTCTTTCTGGGGGAGCGGCTCCTGGGCGCGCTGCATCTGATCCCGGGGTCGATCGCGGCGATCCTCTCGGCGCACCCCCGCAGCTTCCTGTACGGCTCGATCGCGGCCGACATATCGCTGGCGAAGAAGTACGCGCCGGTGGGTCGGCACTGTCACTTCTGGAGCGTCGGCAGGGAGATCCTGGCCGCTGCCGACACGGAGGCCCTGCGCGCGGTGGCCTACGGCTACGTCAGCCACCTCGCCGCGGACACCGTGGCGCACAATTTCTTCGTTCCGCGGCAGCTCCTGCTGACCAGCTCCACCCAGGCCCTCGGACACACCTACTGGGAGACCCGGCTGGACGCGCAGCTGGGCGAGGTTTACAGCGCGAAGGCGCGCGAGGTCGTGATCGAGTATGACCACGCGGGCGCCGACGCGCTCTTCGACAGGGTGTTGAGCGCCACGATCTTCTCGTTCCAGACCAACCGGCGGATCTTCCGCGGGATGATCCGTGCGCAGGACAACGACCGCTGGAAGACCGTATTCGACCAGGTGCTGAAGCGGTCGCGCTGGACCCTGACGGATAAGGAGATCGAGAGCTACCTGGCGCCCGCGTTCGACTTCGTGATCGACCACCTGGTGCGGGACGAGGCGTCCCGCGCGTCGGTCCTGGACCCGGTGGGAGACTTCAACCTGCAGCTCGCGAAGAAGATCCGCAGGATCGCGCTGCGCGAGGCGAGCGGCTCCGACCCCGCGCGCCTGCGCCAGCTCGCCGACGACTTTTTTCCCCTTCCGAAGGAGGAACTGGGATACTGGGCGGCAACCCGGGCGGCCTGAAGCCGCCGCGGCGTCACCTCTCCACTTCCTGCCGCACCAGCTCGCTCGTCTGCCTGGGATCCGCCGTGCCCCCGGACAGCCGCATCACGTGCCCCATGAAGAAGCCGACCAGCTTGACCTCCCCGGAGCGCAACCGCGCGGCCTCCTGCGGATGGGCGTCGAGCGCCTGGGCGACCCACGAGGCGAGCGTTCCCTCGTCACGAACCTGGGCGAGCCCCTCCGCCACCACGATGTCCCGCGGGCGCTCCCCGCGCTCGAGCATCAGCGCGAACACGTCGCGCGCGGCGGTCGAGGAGACGGTGGCGTCTGCGACCAGCGCGATGAGCTCCGCGAGGTGCTCCGGCGGGGGCGGGAACTCCGCGATGGGCCGCCCGGTCTCGTTCGTCCAGGCCAGTACTTCCCCCATCGTCCAGTTGCTCGCCGCCTTCGCGTCCCCGGTGAGCCCGGCGAGGGTCTCGAAGAAGTCGGCGTGCTCGCGGTTCGCGGTGAGGACGTCCGCGTCGTAGGCGGGCAGGCCGAGTTCCTCCCGGAAACGGCGAGCGCGCGCCTCGGGCAACTCGGGCAGCGCCGTTCTCGCGGCTTCGATCTCCCGCGCGGTGAGCACGAGCGGCGGCAGGTCCGGCTCGGGGAAGTAGCGGTAGTCGTGCGATTCTTCCTTGCCGCGCATCGGACGCGCGACACCCTTCGCCGCATCCCACAGGCGGGTCTCGTGCACGACGGCGCCGCCGCCGGCGAGCACGCCGGCCTGGCGCTCGGCTTCGTAGCGGAGGGCGTGCTCCACATGCGCGAACGAGTTGAGGTTCTTGACCTCGGTCCGCGTGCCGAGCTGCGCGCTTCCCGCCGGCCTGACGGACACGTTCGCGTCGACGCGCAGACTTCCCTTCTCCATGTCGCAGTCGCTCGCGCCGAGGTACTCCAGGACCTGCTTCAGGCGGGCCAGGTAGACGCGCGCGTCCTCGGCGGAACGGACATCGGGTTCGCTGACGATCTCTATCAGGGGAACGCCCGCGCGGTTGAGGTCCACCGCGGTGCGTCCTTCCAGGCGGTCGTGCAGCGACCTGCCGGCGTCTTCCTCGACGTGCACGCGGCGGATGCGGACGCGCTGCCCTCCCTCGGCCAGGTCCAGGTGGCCGCCGGTCGCGAGCGGGCGATCGAACTGCGTGATCTGGTAGCCCTTGGGCAGGTCCGGATAGAAGTAGTTCTTGCGCGCGAAGACGGAGCGTTCGTGGACCGTGCAGTGCAGTCCGAGCGCCGCGCGGACGGCCAGCTCGACCGCCTCCCGGTTGACCGTCGGAAGCGCTCCCGGCAAGCCGAGGCAGACCGGACAGATGCGCGTGTTGGGCTCGGCGCCGAAGTCGTAGCGGTCGCCGCAGAACATCTTCGAGGTCGTTGCTAGCTGGACGTGCACCTCGAGGCCGATCACGGGCTCGTACCCGCGCATCCGGTCTTCGCTCTCGGCGGCCGCCGCCGTACCGTCGCCGATCCCCGGTCCGGCCCCGTCCACCCGTGGCGCGCGGCTCACGATCCCCCCGCGAGCGCGCGCTCGAGGCCCGCGGCGACGCGGAACATCGTCGCCTCCGCGAAATGGTCGGCCAGGATCTGTCCGCCTACCGGCAGTCCGTCCGCGAACCCGATGGGCACCGAGATTCCGGGGATCCCCGCCAGGTTCGCCGTCGCCGTGAAGACGTCCGCGAGGTACATCCGGTAGGGATCGCCGGTGCGCTCGCCGAGGCCGAACGCGGTGGTGGGCGAGGTGGGCGTGAAGATCGCGTCCACCCCGGCGCCGAACGCCGCGCGAAAGTCGGACGCGATGCGCATCCGCGCCTGCTGCGCGCGGCTGTAATACCGGTCGTAGTAGCCGGCCGACAGCACGTAGGTGCCGAGCATGATGCGCCGCTTCACTTCGGCCCCGAAGCCGCGCGCCCGGGTCTCTTCGTACATCCCGAGCAGGCCCGTCTCGGGATCCCAGCGGGGGCCGTAGCGGACGCCGTCGTAGCGCGCGAGGTTGCTGGACGCCTCGGCCGGCGCGATGACGTAGTAGGTGGGCACCGCCAGCGCCGTATGCGGCAGCGACACGTCGCGCAGCTCGGCGCCCGCGGCTGCCATCGCCTCCAGCGCCCCCTCGCAGCGCGCGCGCACGCCACCTTCCAGTCCCTCGCCGAAGCACTCCCGCGGCACCCCGATCACTACGCCCCGCAGGCCCTCCTCGGCTCCGGCGCGCGCGGCCCCGACGAGGTCGCCAACGGGCACATCGGCGGAGGTGGAGTCGAGCGGGTCGACGCCCGCGATCACCTCGAGCACGGCTGCGGCGTCCGCCACGGTGTTCGCCAGCGTTCCCACCTGGTCCAGGCTCGACGCGAAGGCCACGAGACCGTATCGGCTCACCCGGCCGTAGGTGGGCTTCACGCCGACCACCCCCGACAGCGACGCGGGCTGCCGGACCGACCCGCCGGTCTCCGAGCCCAGCGCGGCGGGCACCACGCCGGCCGCGACGGCGGCCGCCGACCCGCCCGAGGACCCGCCCGGCACGCGCGCGGGGTCGTGCGGGTTGAGGGCCGGTCCGTACGCCGAGTTCTCCGTGGACGAGCCCATCGCGAACTCGTCCATGTTGGTCTTCCCCACGATCACCGCCCCCGCGGCGCGCAGCCTGCGCACGACGGTGGCCTCGTAGGGCGAAACGAAGTTCTCCAGGATGCGGGAGCCGCAGGTGGTCGGCAGGTCCGCCGTCGCCAGGTTGTCCTTGAGCGCGATGGGCACCCCGGCCAGGGGGCCGGCCGCGCCCGGCCCGGCGTCCAGCGCGTCGGCCGCGGCGAGCGTGGCGTCCGGATCGGAGGCCAGAAAGATGTTCAGCGCCTCGTCGGCCGGCCCCAGCCGCGCGAGCGCGGTTTCGGCGAGAGCCCGCGCACTTTCCTCCCCCGTGCGAACGGCCTGTGCGAGGTCGCCGATGGGGCGGGGGTCGAACCGCGCGGGTCCGCTCACGGCGAGCGGTCCTCGTCCATGGCTTCCAGGCGCGGCACAGCGAACAGCCCGTCGGGGAACGCCGGCGCGAAGGCCTCCGGGCCGGCCACAAGCGGGTCCGGCTGGGCGCTGGGGTCGCGCAGGCGGAGGGACGCGGCCCCACCTCGCGCCGGCTCCTCGTCGGCGAACGCGTACGGCTCCGCGTCGGCGGACGCGTCCGGCTCCGCGTCCGCGATCTCCTGCGCGTGCGCCAGGATGTCGTTGAGCTGGCGGGTGAACAGCTCCACTTCCTCGTCGCCGAGCCGCAGGCGCGCCAGCCGCGCGATCCTCAAAACCTCGGCGCGGCCGATCGCGGCGCGCCCGGACGGATCGTCCATCACAGCTCCTTCTGCAGGTTGGCGTAACGCACGATCACCTTCTTCCGTCCGACGCCATCGAAGTCGATCGTCGCCTTTAGGTCCTGACCGAGCCCCGACAGCTCCCGGATCACGCCGCTTCCGAATCGGGGATGACGGACCCGCTCACCCTTGAGAAACCGCGGCGCCGCCTGGGCCACGCTGTAGTCGATCACGAGGCCGTCGCCGGGCTCGGGGCGGCCGAACGGCGCGGCGTCCCGGTCGGAGCGACGCTCGCGCCTGCGCCAACCGCCCCCGCCCCCGTACGACCCCAGCGCCCGCTGGTGACGTTCGAGCGCGGAGGTCACGCCGACCTCCACCGGACCGTCCTCCAGGGCCTGCAGGAAGCTGGACGGGATGCAGCGCAGGACCTCCCCGGCGCGGCGCCGGGAGCGGGCGTGCGTCAGGAAGAGCTTCCTCTCCGCGCGCGTGAGGCCGACGTAGAACAGGCGCCGCTCTTCCTCCAGCGAGGCCGGGTCGTCGAAGGAGCTGGAGAGCGGAAACAGTCCGTCCTCGAGCCCCGCGACGAAGACCACCGGGAACTCGAGCCCCTTCGCGTTGTGGAGGGTCATGAGGCTCACCGCGTCGGCCTCGTCGTCGTGCCTGTCGAGGTCGGTGACGAGGGAAATACGCTGGAGGAATCGGTCGAGCGGGGTCACCGCCGCCGCGGCGTCGTCCGGCTCCTCGTCGTCGGGCTCCGGCCGCGTGTCGAAGTCGTGGGCGGTCGCCTGCAACTCGCGCACGTTGTCCACGCGGTCGTCGCCCTCCGGACCTTCGCGCCGGAGCGCCTCGACGAACCGGATCTCCTCCAGCAGCGTCTCCAGGAGCTCGCCGACGCCCACGTGACGCGCGAGGCCGGCGAACCGCTCGATCATCGCCGCGAACCGGGCGAGCGAGCGCGCGGCCGCGCCGCCGACGCCATCGATCCCGCCCGCGGACGCCGCCGCCTCGAGCGCGCCGGTACCGCCGTCGGCCGCCGCCTGTAGGACGCGGGCACGGCTCACATCGCCGATCCCGCGGCGGGGCGCGTTCACGATCCGGTCGAAGGCGGCGGTGTCCCGCGGGTTGGAAACGAGCCGCAGGTACGCGAGCACGTCCTGGATCTCGCGCCGTTCGTAGAAGCGCGTGCCTCCGATCACCTGGTAAGGCAGGTCCCGCCGCAGGAGCTCCTCCTCGAGCGCGCGCGACTGGGCGTTCGTGCGGTAGAGGACGACGAAGTCGCGCAGCGACATCGCCCCGTCCCGGACGCGCGCCTCGATCTGGTCGCCGATCCAGCACGCCTCGTCGCGCTCATCGAGCGCCTCGACGCGGGTCAGGCGCTCGCCCTCCTCCTCCTCCGTCCGCAGGGTCTTCCCCTTGCGGCGGATGTTCTGGCTGATGACCCGGTTGGCGGCGTCCAGGATGTTGGCGGTCGAGCGGTAGTTGCGCTCCAGGCGCACGACCCGGGCGTCGGGGAAGTCGCTCTCGAAATCGAGGATGTTGGCGATGTCGGCCCCCCGCCACGCGTAGATCGACTGGTCGTCGTCCCCCACCACCATGATGTTGGCGCGCTCCCCGTCGCGGTCTCCGCGCCCGGCCGTGCCCCCCGCGGCCGGGCCCTCCACTCCGGCCAGCAGCCGCAGGAACCTATACTGCGCGTGGTTCGTGTCCTGGTACTCGTCCACCAGCAGGAACGCGAACCGGTCCCGGTAACGCTCGAGGATGTCCGGCCGCTCGCGAAACAGCTCGACCGGCTTGACTAGCAGGTCGTCGAAGTCGAACGCGTTGTGCGCGCGCAGGCGCTTCTGGTAGGCCGGGTAGATCTCGGCGACCTTGCGCGAGAACGGGTCGATCGCCTCGGCGGCGAAGCCGTCCGGGTCGATGAGCCGATTCTTCGCGCCGGAGATCGTTCCCTGCACCGCCTTCGGATGCCACCGCTTGGGAGAGATCTCCAGGTGCTCCATCGAGCGCTTGATCTCCCGCAACGTCTGGTCCGCGTCGTAGATCGAGTACGACGGCGACCAGCCCAGCGCCGAGGCGTGTCGGCGCAGCAGGCGCGCACCGACCGAGTGGAAGGTGCCCAGCCACATGCCCGCGGGCTCGCGTCCGAGTCCCCGCCGCACGCGGGCGCGCATTTCCCCCGCCGCCTTGTTGGTGAAGGTGACCGCGAGGATGCCGGCGGGGTCCACCCCGCGCTCCTCCACGAGGTGGATCACGCGCGTGGTCAGTACCCGAGTCTTCCCGGAGCCGGCCCCCGCGAGCACGAGTATGGGGCCCTCGAAGTGCTCGACCGCCTCCCGCTGTTCGGGGTTCAGGCCGGACAGATGGTCGCCGCTCTGCCGGGTCCTGGGGGAGGCCACCGCCGCAGCGTCGCGCACGCGCCTAGCAGGTCGCTGAGAAAGGGGAGCGAGCCGCGTTGGGAGCGCCACGGGGCCGGGTGCAAGGCGGCGCGACGACGCGATTCCGCTGCGTATCGGGGGGGAGCGTCCAACGATGCAAACGGCCCCGTGCCGCCCCCGGAGCTTCCACGGCGGTCGGCCAATCTCGGGAACGGTACACCCGTGTGCTAGCCAATCCGCTCGAAGCCGGTGTAGCGGCGCAGCGGCTCCGGAACCACGACCCCGCCGCCGGCGTCCTGCCAGGTCTCGAGCAGCGCCACTAGGGTCCGCGCGAGTCCCAGCGCGGAGCCGTTCAGGGTATGCACGAATTCGGGCGACGCGCCCTTCTCCCGGCGAAAGCGCACGCCGGCGCGACGCGCCTGGTAGTCGCCGTAAACCGAGCAGCTCGACACCTCCAGCCACTGCCCCACGCCGGGCGCCCAGACCTCCAGGTCGTAGGTGCGCGCGTTGGCGAAGCCCAGGTCGCCCCCGGCGAGCAGCACCACGCGGTGTCTGAGTCCGAGCGGCCGCAGCGACTCCTCGGCGTGCGCGGTCATCTCCTCGAGAGCGTCGGCGCTGTCCTCGGGCCGCTCGAAGCGCATCAGCTCCACCTTGTCGAACTGGTGGAGGCGCAGCAGCCCGCGCGTGTCCCGCCCGTGGGCGCCGGCCTCGCGCCGGAAGCACGGCGTGTAGGCAGCGTAGCGTATCGGCAGTTCGTCGGCCGCCAGGATCTCCCCGGCGTGCAGGTTGGTGAGGGGTACCTCGGCCGTCGGCACGAGGAAGAAGCCGTCCGCGGGGACCTCGTACATCTCCTCGGCGAACTTGGGGAGGTGACCCGTGCCCGTCGCCGCCTCATGGTTGATCAGCAGGGGCGGCTGGATCTCGGTGTATCCGTGCGCGCGCACGTGCAGGTCCAGCAGCCAGTTGATGAGCGCGCGTTCGAGCGTCGCCCCGGCGCCCACGTAGACGGGGAAACCGCTGCCGGCGACCTTCGCTCCGCGCGGGAAGTCGAGGATGCCCAGGCGCTCGCCGATGTCCCAGTGCGGCGCGGGTTCGGCGGGCGCGCCGGCGGGGGGCGCGCCGTGCTCGCGCAGCACCCGGTTGGCGTCCGCGCCACCGGCCGGCACCTCCGGGTCCGGCACGTTGGGGATCTCGAGCAGGAGGCCGTGCAGGAGCTCCTCGACCTGGGCGAGGCGCGCCTCGTGTCCGCCGATCCGGTCCCCGACCTCGCGCATCTCGTGGATCAGCGCCGCCGCGTCTTCGGTGCGGCCCTGGCGCTTGAGCGCCGCGACGCCCGGCGAGGAAGCGTTGCGGCGCGCGCGTAACTCGTCCACCTCCCCGATGAGCCCGCGCCTCTCACGGTCGAGCTCCAGGAGACGCCCGACGAGCCGCCCCCAGTCCCCCTCGCCCCGAACGGCCAGCCCGGCGATCACGCCATCCGGATCCTCCCGGACCGCCCTGATGTCTAGCACCCGGTCCTCAGCGCCTCACCGCTCGTCCGGCGGAACGAGCGCGCGGTCGTCGCAGAACGGGTTGCGGGTGTAGCGGATCCGCGCCGTGCCGAGGCCGGGCTCGCTGTCCACCAGCTCCACCTTCGCGAACCTCTCGCAGTTCGAGAACCGGATGTCGGGGCGCGACCGCACGACGAAGACGATGCCCGGGACGAGCGGGACCGGCTCCGTCCGCTCGTAGCGGGCGGTGTCGCGCGGCGCCTGCTGCAGGGCCTCGAAGGTCTGCGTATCGACGCGGGCGATGCCGGCCGAGGGCTCCTGCCCCTCGAGCGTCCCCGGCGTGATCAGTTCGAGTCCGCCCCCGGGCGAGTCGGCCAGGGCGATGTCCCACTCCGTGCCGGCCCCGAGGTCCTCGAGCACGCGCGCGCGGTCGTTCACGAAGTCGAACGCGCCCGGCAGGCCCTGCAGCTCGGGACGCTCGATCGAGAAGAGCGCTACGGTGTCCACGCTGGCGTCCCAGTTGCCCGGGCCGAGACTGTCGTCGCAGCCGGCCAGAACGAGCGCCGCGCCGAGCGCGGCGAGCGTGCACGTCCGTCGGATTTTCGAGTTCGGGATCATGACTGCCCTGGCGCCCACCGCGCTGGCCCGGAAGGGCGGTACGGGGTTGCCACGAAAAGCTGAAAAAGGAGGCGCGAAGATGCCACACGCCCGCGCCGAGTGTCAAGCCCGGAACGGCCCGCCCTGCTTGACTTTCTCCCCGTTCGCGCCCTACCGTACCCGCCGTTCCGGGCCGGTGTTTCAGCTCCGCCGAAGAACCCTTCACCCCCGTGGCTGCATGCGCACAGGCTCAGGCGAGGGCCACCGCGTTCTGGTGGTGGACGATGAGCCGCACATCGGCCGCATCATTCAACTCCAGCTCGAGTCCGGCCCGTACCAGGTCGAGCTCATTTCGGATGGCAGGACGGCCCTGGAGCGGATCCGGTCCGACGATCCCCTGGACCTGATCCTCCTGGACATCATGCTCCCGGGGGTGAGCGGGCTCGATCTGCTCGAGGAATTGCGGGCCCTCCCCCACCGGCGTGAGACGCCGGTCATCATGCTCACGGCCAAGGGACAGAGCACCGACCGCGAGCGCGCCGGCACGCTCGGCGCCACCGATTTCCTCACCAAGCCGTTCAGCCCGCGCAAGCTTCTTGCCCGCATCGACGAGATCTTCCGCGACTGATCCGCCGTTGAGGGTCGTCATTCTGGCCGGCGGGGTGGGATCCCGGTTCTGGCCGGCCTCCACGGCCGCCCGGCCCAAGCAGCTGCTGCCGCTGGCGGGAGATCTGCCGCTGGTGCGGGAGACCCGCGACCGGCTCGAGGGTCTGGTGGGACCGGAGCGCATCCACCTGCTGGCCGGGCGGGAGCTGGGCCGGCGCCTGCTGGAGGCGCTGCCCGACCTGGACCCGGGCAACCTCCTCGCGGAACCCGCGGCGCGGGGCACCGGCCCGGTGCTGGCGTGGGCGTCCCACGAAATCGCCCGGCGGGACCCGGACGCGGTGCTCGTGTCGCTGCACGCCGACCACGTCATCGAACCGGCCGACGTGTTTCGGGAGCAGCTCGCGCGCGTGGCGGAGCTGGCCCGCGCACATCGCCGGCTCTTCACCATCGGAGCTCCCCCGGACAGGCCCGAGACGGGCTACGGCTACCTGCGCGTGGGAGACCCGCTTGCCGGAGAGGACGACGCATTCGATGTCGAGCGCTTCGTGGAGAAGCCCGACATCGAGACCGCGGAGCGCTACCTGGCCGACGGCTCGTACCTGTGGAACACCGGGATCTTCGTGTGGCCGGTGTCGCTGTTCCTCGACGAGGTGCGCGCCCACACGCCCGAGATCGCGCCGCACCTGGGCCTGCTCGACGCGGGCGACGCCGAGGCGTTCTTCGGCGCGGTCGAGCCCGTCTCGGTGGACGTCGGCGTGCTGGAGCGAAGCGAGCGGGTCGCGGTCGCGCCGGCGCGCTTCGCCTGGGACGACGTGGGCTCGTGGGAGGCGCTCGCGCGGACGCGCGAACCCGACCGGCGCGGCAACGTGGCGGTCGGGAGCGCGCACCTGGCAGACAGCGCGGGCTGCGTCGCATGGGCCGAGGAGGGTTCGATCGTCGCCTGGGGCGTGCGCGATCTCGTCATCGTGCACCGCAGGGGAGTGACCCTGGTCATGCCGCGCGATCGCGCGGCGGATCTGAAAGTCCTGCTGGCCGACCTGCCCGCGGAGATCGCGGATGCCCCGGAGGACGGCGAGGGATCGGGAGGGACGCATGGCTGAACGCCGGATCGTGCTGGTCGACGACCCCGTCGCGAGGCGCTGGGAGCCGTTCGCGCTGACCCGCCCCGTGGGCGAGCTGAGGGTCGGAGCCTGGACCATCCGGGAGCGCGTGGAGGCGGCGCTGGAGGGTACGTGCGTAGGCCACCTGACCGCTCCACACCTGGCGGAGTACGACGAGCCCTGGGCGCCGCGGGTGCTCGCGAACCTGCCGAAGCCCAGCGACGGGGGCCTGGTGGTCTGGCAGTCGCGCGCGGTGCCGGCGCTCGGCGCGCGCATCGAACTCGGCGACAGGCCCGCATGGCTGACCATCGGCGGCGCCGCGTGCGGCTGGTACGCGCCGGCGGGCGGCCCCGCGGTGCCCCCGGATTGGCTCGCGGACCCGTCCCAGCCAGCGGAATCGGGCCGGCGCGAGGGCGTGGAGGTCGCCGGGGCCCTCCTGAGCGACGTGTGGGAGCTCGTTACCCGGCTTCCGGCGCAGTTGCACGCCGACGTGACCTTCGCCGCCAACGTGGCCCGCTTCGACGGCGCCGTTCCGCCCTCGGTGCTCGACCTGAAGGCGGGCCCCGACCGTTTGGGGGAGGGCGTGCACGTGCTGGGAGACGGGCCGCTGCGGCTGGGCCAGGACGTACACATCGAGCCGACCGTCGTGCTCGATCTGCGCGCCGGCGGCGTCGTGCTCGAAGCCGGCGTGCGCGTGCGCGCCGGCACCCGTCTCGCTGGTCCCGCCTGGATCGGCGCCGGCACGCACCTGCTCGGCGGCTCCATCGACACGGCGTCGATCGGTCCGCGCTGCCGCGTGCGCGGAGAGCTCGAGTCGACGGTGCTGCTCGGGTACGTGAACAAGGCGCACGACGGCTTCCTCGGCCATTCCGCGTTGGGCATGTGGGTCAACCTCGGCGCGCTCACGACCAACAGCGACCTGAAGAACAACTACTCCGGCGTGCGCGTCTGGACCCCCGACGGCGAGCGCGACACCGGCGAGCGGAAGATCGGCTGCTTCCTGGGCGATCACGTGAAGACCGCCATCGGCACCCTCCTCCCCACCGGCGCGACCGTGGGCGCCGGCGCCAGCCTGTTCGAGGCCCCTCGCGCGCCGCGCGACGTGCCGCCGTTCTCCTGGGGCGGCGGCGCCGAGATCACCCGGCTCGAGCCGTTCCTGGACACCGCCGCGACGGTCATGGGCCGGCGGGGCGTCGACCTGACGAAGCGCGGGCGCGCGCTGCTCGCCGCCGCCTGGCAGCGCGCCACCGGCGACATGCATACGGCGTGAGGATGAGCGCCCGCGCCGTCGCCACCTCCGGGCCACCGGCTCCCCGGGCGGGCGGGCGCGCATGAGGATCTCCGTCCTCGGAAGCGGCAGCCGTGGCAACGCGACGCTCGTCGTAGCCGGCCGCACGCGCCTGCTGGTGGACGCGGGATTCAGCGGCCGCGACCTGGAGGCCAGGCTGGAGCGCGTCGGGATCGCACCGGACGGGCTTTCCGGGATCCTCATCACGCACGAACACGGCGACCACACGCGCGGAGCGGGCGTGCTCGCGCGCCGCTGGCGCTTGCCGGTGTTCCTCACGAGGGTGACGCATCGCGCGGTCGCCCGGACGCTCCGGGGCACGGAGGACGTGCGATACTACCGCGCGACCGAGCGCTTCGTCATCGGCGATGTGGAGGTGCGCCCGTTCCTGACCGCGCACGACGCCGCGGATCCGGTCGCCGTGAGCCTGCACGACATCCGGTCCGGCCACCGGCTGGGCATCGCCACCGACCTCGGCCGCCCCACCGCGGCGGTGAGGCACGCGCTGTCGGACTGCGATGTGCTGCTGCTGGAGGCGAACCACGACGACGTGCTGCTGCGCACGGGCCCGTATCCGTGGTCTGTGAAGCGGCGCATCGCGTCCAGCCACGGCCACCTGTCCAACCAGGTCGCCGCGCGTTTCGCCGCGGAACTGTGGCACCCCGGCCTCGCGGCGGTCGTACTCGCGCACCTGAGCGACGCGTGCAACGAGCCACGCTACGCGCGCGCCGCGGTCGCCGCGCAGCTCGCCCGCGTCGGGTTTCGCGGAGCGCTGCTGGTGGCGAACCAGGACGAGCCGCTGGAATGGCTGGACGTGGAGGCCTTGCGTGCGCGTGTGCGGCCGCTGCAGCTGCCGCTGCCGCTGCTCTAGTGTACTAGATCCCCAGCAACCGCAGGATGTCGTTCGCCATCACGAGCACGATGAGCGCCATCAGCACGACCATGCCCACCTGACTGAAGCGGATGCGCTGCTCGATGGAGAGAGCCCGGCCGCGCACCGCCTCGACGCCCAGGAAGACGAGCTGACCTCCGTCGAGGATGGGGATGGGCAGCAGGTTGAAGATGGCGAGGTTGATTGACAGCAGCGCCATGAAGGCGAGCAGCGGCTCGAAGCCCGCGCGGGCGACCCGGCCGCTGAGCTGACCGATCAGGATGGGGCCGCCGACGCTGCGCGCGGACACTCCTCCGGTGACGAGCCCCCTGAGCACGTCCAGCGTGAAGACCGTCCAGCGCCACGTCTCGCGCCCGCCGTGCGCCAGCGCGCCGAGCGGCCCGGGCCGGCCCTGCGCCAACCCTATGCCGATGACTCCGACCTCGATGGAGTCCCCGCCGGGGGACACGGCGGGTGTGGGCTCGGGCGTGAGGCGCACGTCCCGCCGGACTCCGTCCCGCTCGACCCCAAGCGTGATCATCCTGCCCGGGCGCGACGATACCGCCTGCACAACGTCCTCCCAGAACTGGGTCGCCTCGCCGTCGACCTCCACCACGCGATCGCCCACGCGCAGTCCCGCACCCTCGGCCGGCGCGTTCTCGACGAGGAGCCCGACTACCGGGTCGATCGCCGGGTTGAGCGCGCCGATCAACTCCGCGCGCTGCTCGTCGCTGGACGGGAGTTCGAGCGTGACCGTCTCGCCTCCCGCCAGCCGCAGCACCACCGGACCGGCGGGCGCGAGCGCCAGCGCGTTGATGACGTCGCTCCAGCTCGAGACCTCCCGGTGGCCGACCTCGAGGATCCGGGTGCCCAGCGGCACTTCGGCCACGGCCTCCGCCCCCGCGGGCAGGGCGTCCACCTGCGCGCGCCCCAGACGCGCCTCCGGCTCGAAGCCGACGCCCCAGATCACGGCCATCGCCGCGTACACGAGGAGCGCAAAGGCCATGTTCATGGCCGGTCCCGCCGCGATCACGAGCGCGCGCACTCCCACGGGCTTCGCGTCGAAGTCCCTGGGCCCGGGCTCGATGGCCAGCGGGCGCGACTCGGCGTCCGCGCCGCCCTCGACCGACTCCAGCTCCTCCATGCCGGCCATCTTGACGTACCCGCCCAGCGGGACCCAGGACAGAACGTACTCCGTCTCGCCGACCGTGAAGCCCCACGCCCGGGGGCCCAGGCCGATGGAAAAGCGCGGGACCTTGATGTCGGAGAGTTTGGCGATGGCGAAGTGCCCGAGCTCGTGCACGAGCACGAGCACGCCGAGCACGAGGATCGTCGCGATGATCGTGAGCAGCATGACGTCAGCTCCCGATGGGCGAGCGCGCGGGGAAACTCACGTCGCGGGCAGGAGCAGCACGAGGAGCACGTACGCGACCGGCGCCGTCACGAGGATCGAGTCGAGGCGGTCGAACGCGCCTCCGTGCCCCGGGAGCAGCGCCCCCGAATCCTTCACGCCGGCGGACCGCTTGAGCACCGACTCGGCCAGGTCGCCCGCCTGCGCGAACGCCGCGATCACGACTCCGAAGAGCACGGCACCGCTCGCGCCGAGCCGGAGTCCGAGCCACGCGTCCAGGAGGAACGCCGCGAACAGGAGCGAGATCAACGCGCCCCCGATGATCCCGGCAACCGCGCCGACCACCGTCTTCCCGGGGCTCACGGAGGGGATCAGCTTGCGACGCCCCCAGCGGCGCCCGCTGAAGAAGGCGAACGTGTCGTTCATCCAGGCGACCGTCATCGGGTAGGCGACGAGAGCGGTCCCCGCGAGGGCCTTGTTCACGTCGGGCGGCGTCGGGAAATGTCGGAGGTGCACGAGGAAGGCGAGGGTGGCGCCCGCGAACAGGGCGCCCGCGAGCGTCGCCGAAGCGGCCGCGGACGGGCCGCCGTCCGGCCCGCGCAGCCAGACGACCGCGAGGAAGAGCGTCAGCGTCGCGGCCACGGTCAGCAGCCAGTAGGTCCAGGCGACGGAGGCCGGGTCCGCCGGCGCCGTTCCGGCCACCAGCAGGTAAGCCGCGGCCAGCAGCGAACCGGCCGCCATGAACGGACGGACGCCCGTGCGCTCGGCGAGCTGGAGAAACTCCCGGGCGACGCCAGCCGCGGCGACGGCGAGCACGCCCGCGAGCAGCCAGCCCCCCACGTACAACACCGCTATCGCGACCGGAATCCCTATCCCGGCCACGATGAATCGCTGCGCCAACTCGCTCCGACCACTCACCCCGCGCCTCCGATCCGCTCGCGTCCGATCGCCCGCCATAGGCCCCTGCTCGCGGCCGCACTCCCCTTTCTCAGCGACCTGCTAGACCTCCATCACCTCCTCCTCCTTGGCCTGGAGGAGCTCATCGATCTTGGCGACGTACTCGTCGGTCAGCGTCTGTATCTCGTCCAGCTGCCTGCGCGCCTGGTCCTCGCTGATCTCGTGCTCGCCCTCGCGCGCCTTCACGACCTTGTTCGCCTCCTGCCTGGCGTGGCGCACCGAGATCCGGCCCTCCTCCGCCAGCTTGTGCAGCATGCGCACCATGTCCCGGCGGCGCTCCTCGTTGAGCTGCGGGATGGGAACGCGGATCACGTTGCCGTCGTTGGCGGGATTGAGACCGAGCTGCGCGGACTGGATCGCCTTTTCGATGTCGCCGATGAGGCCCTTGTCCCACGGCTGCACGACGAGCAGGCGCGGCTCGGGAACGTTCACGGTGGCGACCTGGTTCAGCGGCATCTTCGAGCCGTACGCCTCCACGCGAACGGTGTCCAGGAGGGAGGGCGAGGCCTTTCCGGTGCGCACGGAGTTGAACTCCCGGCGCATCGCCTCCACCGCTGCCTGCATGTGCGTTCGCGCTTCGCTCATAGCGGTCATGGGGCCCTCTCCTTCAGGTGACCAGCGTGCCCAGATCCTCTCCGCGGATGGCCGCCGAAACGGCCCCGTTCCGACGGATGTCGAGGACCCGGATCGGCAGGTTGTTCTCCTTGCAGAGCGACACCGCAGCGGCGTCCATGACGGCCAGCTCCCGGGTCATGACGTCGTGGAACGACAGCCGAGGCAGGAACTCGGCGTCCGGATGGCGCGCCGGATCCGCGGAATAGACGCCATCGACCTTGGTGCCCTTGATGATGACGTCGGCGCCCATCTCGATGGCCCTCAGCACCGCCGCCGTGTCGGTCGAGAAATACGGATTCCCGGTCCCCCCGGCGAAGATCACCACGCGACCCTTGTCCAGGTGGCGCAGCGCGCGCCGGCGAATGTAGGGCTCCGCGAGCTGCTCCATCCGGATCGCCGTCATCACGCGGGTCTCCACGCCGTTGCGCTCCAGGTGGTCCTGCAGCGCGAGGGCGTTGATGATCGTCGCGAGCATCCCCATGTAGTCGGCGTTGACCCGGTCCATGCCCTCGGCGCTGGCGCGCGCGCCACGCATGATGTTGCCCCCGCCGATGACGAGACCGAGATCCACACCCAGGGCCTTCACCGCGCGGATCTCCGCCGTCAACCCCTCGATGACCGGGGGCGAAATGCCGAAGCCCTGGTCACCCGCCAGCGCTTCGCCGCTCAGCTTGAGCAGCACGCGCCGGTAGCGGAGGCCGTCCCCGGGGCTCATGCGTTCACGCGCCCAGCTCGAAGCGCGCGAATCGGCGCACCTGGATCTTCTCGCCGGTCTTCGCGGAGACCTCCGTGATGAGCTCGCCGACCGTCTGGTCGGGGTTCTTCACGAACGGCTGCTCGAGCAGCGCCGCGTCCTTGTAGAACCTGGCGATCTTGCCGTCCACGATCTTGTCGCGGATCTGCTCTGGCTTGCCCTCCTCCCTGACCTGTTCGCGGTACACGGCGCGCTCGCGCTCGACGACATCCGGGTCGATTTCGTCCGGGCTCACCGCGAGCGGCCGCGCGGCCGCGACGTGCATCGCGATGTCCTTGACGAGGCTCTGGAAGTCGTCGGTGCGGGCCACGAAGTCCGTCTCGCAGTTCAGCTCGACGAGCACGCCGATCCTCCCGCCCATGTGGACGTAGCTGCCGATCGCGCCCTCGCCCGCCTCCTTGCCCGCGCGCCTGGCCGCCTTGGCCGCGCCCTTCGCACGCAGGGAATCGATCGCGGCCTCGATGTCGCCGCCGGTGTCCTCGAGCGCCTTCTTGCACTCAAGCATGCCGGCCCCGGTCCGGTCCCTCAGTTCCTTCACCTGTGCCGCGGTGATCGCCATCTCCGTCCCCTCGATCATGCCGTATCGGTGATGCGCCGGCGCAGAGATCGTGCTGCCGTTCGGCCGCCGGCGCGTTCGTTTGTGAAAAAGCGCCGCAGTACTGGGGGCAGCGCTGCAGCGCTTTTCGCGCGCCGTCGGACCCGAGCCGTGCAGGCGCTCAGTCCGCGGACTGCTCGTCCGCCTGTTCCGGGTCGCCGTCGCCAGCGGGATCCGGAGCTTCGCCAGCGGCCGCCCCGGCGGCGTTCCCCGACGATGTCGCGGGCACGTCCGCGCCGGCGCTCGGAGCGGCACCGGCGTCAGCCGGGGGCGCGTCGGCCCGCGCCTCCGCGGGCGCGATCCTGGCCGGCATCTCGGCCTCGGACACCTCCACCGCTCCGTCGCTTCCGTTCTCGCCATCGCCGCGGATGGTCGCGATCGCCTCGGGCCTCGGGCGGCGGCGACGCCTGGGGCGGCGGCGCGGCCGGCTCTCCTCGTCGCGCGTCGTCATGCCCATTTCCGTGGAGTAGCTCGTCGTCGGCTCGTCCGCCGGGCGATCCCGCTCCTCGGGCGGCAGCTCCTTGCGCGCGCGCTCGACCGCGTCGGCGATGGAACGCGTGATGACGGCGACCGACCGGATCGCATCGTCGTTGCCCGGGACCGGGAAGTCGATGCGATCCGGGTCGGCGTTCGTGTCGGCGATTCCGATGACCGGGATCCCGAGCTTGTTGGCCTCGCGGACCGCGATCTCCTCGCGCCGGCAATCGATCACGAACAGCGCGCCCGGAAGGCGCGCCATCTCGGACACGCCGCTCAGGTACTTCTCCAGCTTGAGGCGCTCGCGGTCGAGCAGCAGCCGCTCCTTCTTGGTATAGAACTCGTAGGAGCCCTCTTCCATGCCGCGCTGCAGCTCCTTCATGCGGCGGATCTGTTTCTTGATCGTCTGGAAGTTGGTTAGCATGCCACCGAGCCAGCGCTCCGTAACGAAGTGCGCGCCGCTGCGTTCGGCCTCCTGCTCCACGATCCCCCGAAGCTGGCGCTTCGTACACACGAACATCACGCGCCGGCCCTGGAGGGTCACCTCGCGCGCGGCGTTCTGGGCCCGCTCCAGATAGGACGCGGTCTTCTTGAGGTCGATGATGTGGATGCCGTTGCGCTCCGCGAAGATGAACCGGCGCATCTTCGGGTTCCAACGGCTGGTCTGGTGGCCGAAATGAACACCGGCCTCCAGCAGCTCTCGGATCTGCGTTTCAACCATGGTCGGAATTGTCGTCGGGTTTTCGCGTCCGCCGCCTTCCTCCGCGCGCCGCCCGATCGGGACCCCGGCGCCGCGTCCAGCGGCGTGTGTATTCCCCTGCCGTACCGCGATCCTGCCTTGAGCGGCCGCAGCGCCCGCCCGGGGGCACCGCCTCCGTCCTACTGTCCCGTAACCAAAGTCACTCGGCCATTCGGCGGCGCCGTGCATCCGCCGGCTCTGCGTTGGAACTCCTTGGCGTAGCTACGGCTACGCCGCGTCGTTCCGCCTTGATCCGACGGCGCAGCCACCGCCTCGGTGGCGCGCGAACTTTGGCAACGGCACACTAGCGCTTCGAGAACTGGAAGCGCTTGCGCGCCTTCGGGCGTCCGGGCTTCTTGCGCTCGACCTCGCGCGCGTCCCGCGTCAGAAGACCGTGCTGACGCAGCGTCACACGCAGATCCTCGTCGCTCTGGAGGAGAGCGCGGGCGATGCCCAGACGAACCGCGCCCGCCTGCCCGGTGAGGCCGCCCCCGTTGACGTTGACGAGCACGTCCCAGCGACCGTCGGATTCGGTCACCGACAGGGGCTCGCTGGCGTGCATGCGCATCGACTCCCGGGGGAAGTACTCCTCCGCGTCGCGGCCGTTGATGCTCCAGGTGCCCGGGCCGGGCCGGAGGTAGACGCGCGCGACGCTCGTCTTGCGCCGCCCGACGCCGTGGTACTGGATGGTGTCACTCGCCATGTCAGATCTCCAGCGGGTTCGGCTGCTGGGCTTCGTGCGGGTGCTCGGGTCCGGCGTATACCTTGAGCTTCTTCCGCATGAGGCGGCCGAGGTTGTTCTTCGGCAGCATGCCCTTCACCGCCAGCGTGATCACCCGCTCGGGGTGCTCCGCGATCATCTTCCTGAAGGGGATGTGCTTCTCTCCCCCCATGTAACCCGAGTGCCGGAAGTACGTCTTCCTGTCGGCCTTGTCGCCCGAGAGGCGGACCTTCTCGGCGTTCACCACGACGACGTAGTCGCCCGTGTCCAGGTGAGGCGTGTACATGGGCTTGTGCTTCCCGCGCAGCACGCGCGCGATCTCCGTCGCCAGCCGGCCGAGCACGCGGTCCTCCGCGTCGACGACGTACCAGCTCCGCTCGATGTGGTCGCGCTTGGGGGTGTAGGTTTTCATCGAACCGAATCGAGATTTCCGGGCAAATCCAGCAAAGCACGAAAGGATATCCGCGGCCGCTGGGGGTGTCAAGCCGTGGCGGGTCCTGAGAGCGCGCGTCTCGTCAGCTCAGAAACGTCTCCAGGAAGCGCGCCCGGGAGGCGTGCCGGAGGCGCAACAGCGCCTTCTCCTTGATCTGCCGAACGCGCTCGCGCGTGATCCCGAGCAGGGAGCCGATCTCCTCCAGGGTCATCGGGTCCTGCCCGTCCAGCCCGAAGTAGAGCCGCAGGACCTTGGCCTCGCGCTCCTTGAGCGTTCCCAGCGCCTCCTCGATCGTGTTGTTCAGCGCGCGATCGAAGGTCTGATCTTCGGGCCCAGGCGACACCTGGTCGGGGAGGTAGTCGAGGAGCCGGTTGTCCTCGCCCGGGGTCATGGGCGCGTCCAGCGACAGGTGCGAGCGCGAGATCGCCATCGTGCGCTCGACTTCGTCGCTCGAGATGTCCAGCTCCTGTGCTACCTCCTCGGGCGTCGGCTCCCGCCCGAGCTCCTGCAGCAGCGTGGAGGACATCCGGCCGATCCGGTGGAGCGCGCCGGCGCGGTTCAGCGGAACCCGGACGATGCGGCTTTGCTCGGCGAGCGCCTGCAGGATCGCCTGCCGGATCCACCAGACCGCGTAGGAGATGAACTTGATGCCCTTGGTCTCGTCGAACTTATGCGCCGCCCGGATCAGCCCCAGGTTGCCTTCGTTGATGAGGTCGCCCAGGGACACGCCCTGGTTCTGGTACTTCTTGGCGACCGACACGACGAAGCGCAGGTTGGAGCGGACGAGCGTGTTCAGCGCCTCGTCGTTGTTCTTCTTGATCTGGATCGCGAGCTCGACCTCCTGCTCGCGTTTCAGCAGCGGGTAGGCGCTTATCTCCTTCAGGTACTGATCGAGCGAGCTCTCGTCGTAGGCGTCGCGACGGACCTTGGCGAAGGACCGTTTCGCGCGGCCCTTCGGGTCCGGCTTGGCGCGTTTCTTCGCCGACCCCGATGCCTCGACATCGCCCCGCGTCGCTTCCTCTGCCGAATCGCCCACGTTCCGGTCCTCGCCCCCTCCGTCGTCCAGATCCGTCACCGGATCGCCTCCCCGATGCGTCCCCAGCGAACGGCACCGAACCCGGCCTCCCGGACGTCGCGGTCGACCGAAAAGTAGACCATGAGGGGCCTCCCGCGCACGGCGCTGGCCGGAACGAACCCCCAGAAGCGGGAATCGTGCGAGTCATCGCGGTTGTCGCCGAGCACGAAATAGCTGTCCGGGGGCACGATGATGGGGCCCCAGTTGTCCCGCGAGGGGCGCTGCACTTCGCTGCCGTCCACGACGTACGGGGCCTGCCAGAGCATGTCGGGATCCAGGGGGTCGCCGTTCGGGTCCAGGTGCAGCGCGTACGGTTCGACCTGGGGGACCCCGTTGCGATGGAGCACCTTGTCGCGCATCGAGAGCGTGTCGCCGGCGACGCCGACGATGCGCTTGACGTAGCTGCGACCGGGTTCGTGCGGGGGGACGAACACGACGACCTCCCCGCGCTTCGGATGCGCGAGCGCCGGGACGCGCACGCCGCCGGCCAGGTCCGCGCCGTAGAGCAGCTTGTTGACGAGCAGGAAGTCCCCCACCAGCAGCGTCCCCTCCATGCTCCCGGTGGGGATGCGGAACGCCTCCACGACGAACGCGCGCGCGAGCAGGAAGAGCGCGAGGACGATCGCGACGGTCGCGATGTCGCGCGCCCAACGCAGGAGCGCGTTCACGAGGGCGCGCCGATTTCGGCGAGGGAGCGGGAGGTGCGGGCGTCGGGTTCCACGTGCGCTGCACTGCTGCGGGAGCGGTTCGATCGTAATAACACCGCGAAAACTCGGCTGTCAAACGCGAGCGCGGTCGTCCGGGCCCGGCCCGTCCGCTTCGGACCCGTCGGTCCGGCTGTCGTCCGTCACTCCTCGTACGTGTCGATCTGGGCGCGCTGCAGCTTCCCCGAATAATCGACGTACAGGACCTTGGTCTCCGAGTAGAACTCGAAGACCTCCCAACCACCCTCGCGGTGCCCGTTGCCGGTGGCCTTCACGCCGCCGAACGGGAGGTGCGCCTCGGCGCCGATCGTGGGGGCATTCACGTACGTGATGCCGTTGTCGAGCTCGGTCATGGCGCGGAACGAGACGCGCACGTCGCGGGTGTAGATGGCGCTCGAGAGGCCGTACGGAACCTCGTTGTTGACGCGGATCGCTTCGTCGAGGTCCGCGAAACGCATCACGCTCAGGACCGG
>DATKCH010000082.1:0-5388 GCA_035513295.1 Longimicrobiales bacterium | reverse complement strand
CGGTCCCGTCGTCCCCGGTTTCGCCCGCGGTCACGACGTTGATGCGCGCGCCGCAGTACCCTTCGGCGGTGGTGAATCGGACGTCGAAAGCACCCGGCACGGCTTCCTCGGTGCTCAGCCACACGGTGAAGACGTTGGCCTCGGCGCCCAACTCGATCGGCAGCGGAGCCACCTCTTCCTCACCCTCGTTGGCCATCTCGGCCCTCGGAATGTTCGCCGCGTCGGCGATGACGATGCCGCTCTCTTCGGGAGCCTCGAATCCGGTGAGAGGACCGAGATTCTCGGACAGCGTCGCCAGCGCGTGGATGGCCGCCTCGCCCGCCGGCAGCTCGGCCGGATCCACCTCGACGGTGCAGCCCGTGATCTCCTCCACCTCCACCTCCACCTCCACCTCGTCCTGCTCCTGCGCCAGGACCGCGCCCGGCACCAAGCCCACGAACAGGGCCGCGAGCAGGATCGGCTTCATGTTGCTGCGCATGACTTCCTCCAGAAAAATGGGAGAGTAACGCGACCATCGACCACGGCATCGATGGCGTCACGGAGGAAACGGCGATGGCCGTACCAACCCCTGTGGCGGCCTCGTCACGCGCACAATGGTGTACAGCCGATCGGCCCGCCCGTTCCATCGGCGGGTTTCAGCGTCCCGCGATCTCCAGCCTGGTGACTTCCTCGGTACCGGCATCGCCGTTCCGGCGACGGAGGAGCACGCGCGGGCGCTCCAGGCGGAAGTGGGCCGTTGTGTTCGTCAGGTCCTCCGCGATGCTGACGCGCAGGGCCTCGTAGGTCCGCCCGGCCACCGTGATGTCCTCGATTCCCTGAACGTCGTAGCGGTCGTTGGCTCTCACTCCGGTCCGCGAGTCGAAGGTCGCGAACTCGACGCTCCTGCCCACGAGCGAGTCGGCCGCCAACGTCCCGAACGCGAGATCCGTCATCTCCCGCAGGATGATTCCGCTCGGCAGCTCATGGTCGACCTGCTCGGCCCGCCCCGTCGTGTCCGTCAGGATGCCCCGCACGCGATCGCCGTCGAAGGACAGGTCGTGCTGGGTGGTGCTCCAGCGGTCGCCGTTCCACCGGGTCGTCTCCCCGCGCGAAGAAAGGGGCTGCATGTCGTCGGCCCGGACGATCGTCCGCACGCGCTCGCGCCGTACAGTCTGCTGGGTCTCGAAGGGACCGGTCCTTCTGGTGGTCTCGCTTTCCAGGTATCGCTCGATGCGCGGAGGCGCGTCCCCGAGGGTCTGGATCACGCGGTACGCGATGCGGGTGCGACGTGACTCCTCCGCCCCGGCGCGCGATTCCAGCTCGACGCTGTACCCGGTGAAGGAGGTGAGATCGAACCGGAGCGCGCGGTTCACGGTGTTCTGGCTCGCGGTCAACGGGACCGCAGGCTCGTCGCCCTGCGTGGGTTCCGGCCGGAGCACGGCCAACGGCTCGCCCCCCAGGTGGTCGAGCAGGCCGCGGGCGTAGTTGATGGGCACGGCGAAGTTGAGATTCTGCCCCGTCTGCAACTGCGAGGACGCGACGCCGATCACGTTTCCGTCCTGCGTCATGACGGGTCCGCCGCTGGAGCCGCGCGACGCGGGCGCGCTGATCTGGAGAAGCTGGAAGCCCGCCGCCTCCTGACGCCGGCCGCTGACGATGCCCGTCGTGACCGTGTTCTCCAGGCCGAGGGGGCTGCCGATGACGACGACAGGATTTCCGATCTTCACCGAATCGGAGTTGGCGAGCGGGAGGAACGGCAGGTCGAAGCCGGCGACCTGGAGCACCGCGAGGTCGCGCCGGTCGTCGGTGGCGAGCACCGAGACGACGTCGTACAGGTCGCCCGAGGCGAGCTTGACGCGCACGGTCCGCGCGTCGCGGATGACGTGGTAATTGGTGAGGATCACGCCACTCGGATCCACCAGGAAGCCGCTTCCCTGCTTGGCGCCGGACGGGCCGCGGGCGTCGATCAGGACGACCGCGCGCGTCGACCGGTCGGCGAGGTCTTCCAGACCGACTCCGGCCTGTCCCGCGACGCGAACGGGCGACGCGGCCGCCGACAGGGCGATCGCGAGCGCGAGGGCGCGCGCCGCGCGTGCGCGCGGGGGTCCGCGCGTCGGCGTCATCGAGCCGGGCGAGCGCGAGGGGACTGACCCGAGGGACATACCAGGACCTCCATCCTGTGGCGCGATTCCACGGAGCCGGTTCGTACCGACCGGACGCCTTACGTTAGCGAATTTCGCGCCGCGGGCGGCCGGAGGCGAGGGAACGGGGCCTCCGGCCCCCACATCCCCCGGGGGGGCCGAAAGGTTTTCGCGCGATGGGCTACGAGTTTCCGAAGAATCGCGGACGCGTGCGCACACCGACCGCGCACGCGTCCCTTCGCCGGCTCAGCCCTCCGGCGCGACCTCGTTCTCGGTGGGGAAGGCCACCGCCGGCCACGGCCCGATCGCCTCCACCGTATAGGCGCTGGCCCAGAAGTCGGGCGGTCCCTCGCTGTCCTCGACCTTGTTCTCGACGGGCTTCATTCCGTGCTTGAGGTACGCCGCGATGTCCCACAGCTCCTGGTCGCTCATGTGCCGCCACGCCGGCCAAGGCATCGGCGGCGCGAGGTACTTGGGATTCTCCGGGAAATTGCCCTCGCCCGCGACCGTAGAGGTGATCTCGACGTCGGGGGTCTCGCCGGGCCGGAGGCCGAAGCGGAGAGCGTTGAAGATCTGCCGCTCGCTGAAGCGTCCCAGGCCCGTCGTGTTGTCCGGCGTCAGGTTGCGGGGCCGCGTGCGGAAGCAGGGCGTCGCGTCCGGGTCCATGGCACAGGCGCCGATGCGGAACTCCTGCTCCGGGCTCGTCATGCCCACGAGATATCCCTCCGCCTGCGGATTTTCTCCCCCGCCGTGGCAGCCGCCGCACGCGTGCGACAGCACGCCCAGCCGGCCACGCTCGATCTGCTCGCGCGACGGCTCCTGGGCGGCGACGTCCGGTTCGTTCGGCTCCGGCGCCGCCCTGTCGAGCGACGCGACGCCCGCGGCGCACGCGGCGAGCGCCGCAAGCGCGACGACCGGGAACAGGCGGCTCCCTGGGTGAGCCATGCCAATCTCCTTTCTCATCTGACTTCCAGAACGCCCATCATCCCCATGTCCTCATGGTTCAGGATGTGGCAGTGGAACATCCATTTGCCGGGAAAATCGTCGTACCGGACGATGATGCGCACGGTTTCGTGCTTGGGCACGTTGACGGTGTCCTTCCAGCTTCGGAACGGGACTGGCTCCCCGTTGCGATCGATCACCTGGAATCGGAACCCGTGCAGGTGGAACGGGTGGTCCATGCCCACCAGGTTCTCGATCTGCCACACCTCCGTGGCGCCGAGGGGCGCGCTGACGTCCACGCGCTTCATGTCCATCTTGCGGTTGTTGATCATCCCCTGCGTGAGGACGGCCACCCGGGTGGCGGTGGCCAGGTCCGCATCGAGCGGCGCGACGGGCCGCAGGGTCGGCGGAAGGGCCACCGGCGTCGCCAGCGGCTGCCCGCCATAGCGCAGCGTCACGAGGTCGCGCGGGCGATCCCAGTCCGCCGGCCGCGTCTGCGGGATGTAGCGGTCGTAGGGAAGCGCCTGGAGCGCGGCGCTCGTGCCGGGTGCCCCCGTGCCCCGCACGATCACTTCCACCCGCTCGCTGTTCGAGACCACCAGCTCCTCCACTTCGACCGGCCGCTCGAACAACCCCCCGTCGCTGCCGACGTGCAGCATCGTCGCCCCGGTCAGGCCCAGCCGATACACGCGCGCGGCGGAAGCGTTGACGATGCGCCACCGTTGCGCCTCGCCCGGGCGGATGTCGATCGCGGGCAGGACCTGGGAGTTCACGAACAGCACGTCGCCCTCGCGGCCGTTCTCCTCGTCGACGCGCGCCTGCACCGAGCCCTTTTCCGGCATGTCGATCGAGCCGTCCGCGCGGAAACGGTTGTCGGCCAGCACGAGCAGCTTCTCGGGAATCCCCGCGAGCGGGTCGTCGGCGGCGCGAACGATCAGCGCGCCGAAGAGGCCGTGTGACACCTGGTGCGTCGTCCGGTGGTGCGGGTGGGGGTGGTACCAGTACGTCCCCGCGGTCCCCTCGGGGATCGTGAACACGTAGTCGTGCCGCTCCCCTGGCCGGACCGGGTGGAACGGGCTTCCGTCCGACTCGAAGGGAATATGCAGCCCGTGCCAGTGGATGGTGGTGGGCTCGTCCAGCTCGTTCTTGAAATGGACGATGACGCGATCTCCCTCGCGCGCCTCGAGCGTGGGCCCCGGAACGCTGCCATTGAAGGCGAGCACCCGCGTGCCCTGACCCGGTCCGTACGGCAACGTGGCCGGCGCCGCGACGAGGTGGACCTCCACGACCCCGGGCCGCGAAGAGACGTTGGCGAGGACCGGCGGCTCCACCAGACGGGCACCGGCCGGTGCACCCCCCGCGCGCGCGTCGGCACCGGCCGCGCCCTGCGCGGACGCCCCTGCCGGGCGCGGCGCGGACGCCAGCGCGCAACCGAGCAGCAACAGCGCGAACCGTCGTTGGTCCATCGTACCTCGAGCCTGGCGTCGCCTTCCCGGGCGCGCGGCCGGCGCCCGGGGAGGGGGTCGAACCCTTGCATGGGAGATCGGGAACCCGGCGTCCGAGTCGTCGGGTTTGAATATAGATACGTACCCGTTCACCAGCTTCGCAAGCGCGCGCAGTGTGCGCGCCGCCCGGGGTCGATATCTTGCCGCGGCCTACTCCGGCCGGCCAGCGGCTTTAGGCCGCCGACCGCCGGACTCCGGACCGTCACCAGCGACCGACGACCTCCAGCATGGAATGGCTCTCCGACCCGCAGGGCTGGATCGCCCTGCTCACCCTGACCGGTCTCGAAATCGTGCTCGGGATCGACAACATCGTCTTCATCTCGATCCTCGCGGGGAAGCTGCCGCCCGACCAGCAGCCCCGCGCCCGGACAATCGGGCTCGCGCTCGCGATGGTCATGCGCATCGCGCTACTGTTCTCGCTCGCCTGGGTGATCCGGCTCACGGACCCGATCTTCGAGGTGCTGGCGCAGGAGATCTCCGGCCGCGACCTGATCCTGATCCTCGGCGGCCTCTTCCTGCTGGCGAAGGCCACGCGGGAGATCCACCTGAAGCTGGAGGGCGAGGAGGGCCACTCGGGCAGCCGCACGGCACACTCGTTCGGCGGCGTGCTCGTGCAGATCATGCTGCTGGACATCGTCTTCTCGCTGGACTCCGTCATCACGGCCGTAGGGATGGTGGACGAGCTGAGCATCATGGTCATAGCGGTGGTCATCGCGGTCGGCTTCATGATGGTGTTCGCCGGTCCGATCAGCCGCTTCGTGGAGCGGCATCCGACGGTGAAGATCCTCGCCTTGAGCTTCCTGCTGCTGATCGGCGTGACG
>DATKCH010000081.1:0-20476 GCA_035513295.1 Longimicrobiales bacterium | reverse complement strand
CTCGCCGACCGGGCGGCGTTCATTCTCACCCTGGTAGCGCTTGGGGCCGGAGCGCTGACGTTCGCCGCCTGGCTTATGTTCGGTGCGACGCTCGACTTCACCATCACCCGCATGGTGACGGTGCTGGTGATCGTGTGCCCGCATGCGCTGGGTCTGGCGATCCCGCTGGTGATCGCCATCTCCACGACCATGGGCGCCCGCAACGGCCTACTTGTGCGCGACCGGCGCGGGCTGGAGGAGGCGCGCAATCTGAACGTGGTGGTGTTCGACAAGACGGGCACGCTGACGCTCGGCGAGCACCGCGTGGTCGAGACCGTGGTGGCGGACAGCATGAAGCAGGACGACGCGCTGCGCCTGGCTGCCGCGGTGGAGCGCGACTCCGAGCACCCGATCGCCCAGGCCCTGCTGAAGAGCGCCCGGGATCGCGAGCTGGACGTGCCGCATGCCGAGGGTTTCCAGGCGATCGCCGGTCATGGTGTCGAGGCCACGGTGGAGGGGCGCCAGCTGAAGGTCGGTGGTCCCGCGCTGCTGCAGAAGCTGGACGCCAAGCCGTCCAAGGGCCTGCGCGAGGCGGCGGAGCGCTTCGGCCAAGCCGGCCAGGCGGCTATCTATCTGGTTGAGGGCAGCCACGTCCTTGCCGCCTTTGCCGTGGCCGACGCGATCCGCCCGGAATCCCATGAAGCCATTCAGCGGCTGCATGACGAGGGCATCGAGGTCGCCATGCTCACCGGCGACTCCCGGGCGGTGGCCGACAGCGTGGCGCGCGAACTCGGCATCGACATCGTGTTCGCCGAGGTGCTGCCGGAAGCCAAGGCGGACAAGATCAAGGAGCTGCAATCCCAGGGCAAGCGCGTCGCCATGGTGGGCGACGGGGTCAATGACGCCCCGGCGCTGCTGACGGCGGACGTGGGCATCGCCATCGGTGCCGGCACCGATGTGGCGGTGGAAGCGGGCGACGTGGTGCTGGTGCGCTCAGATCCGCGCGACGTGGCGAGGATCGTCCACCTCAGCCGCGCCAGCTACCGCAAGATGGTGCAGAACCTGTGGTGGGCGGCCGGCTACAACGTCGTGGCGATCCCGCTGGCGGCGGGCGTCCTGGTCCGCTGGGGCGTCGTGCTGGCGCCCGCCGTGGGCGCTCTCTTGATGTCGCTCAGCACGGTGATCGTCGCGGTCAACGCCCAGTTCCTCCGCCGGCTCGACCTGAGCCGATGAGCTTGCGATCGGCTAGTGGGCTGTTCGCGACGCGCGGAGCTTCGACATCGCCACGATCCCCAGCGCCGGCCCGACGGCCAGCGCGCCGAAGGAAACCCCCCAGCCGGCGTGGACGGACAGCGTGGCGGCGAGCCAGATCGACGCGATCGTCAGGGCGAACCCCAGCGATGTCTGCAGAGTCAGGGCCGTGCCGACCGCGTGCGAAGGCGTCACTTCGGTCACCAGCGCGCTGAACTGCGCCGAGTCGGCGACGACGCAGAAGCCCCACACGAGGCCGAGCGCCACGGGCACGGCCAGCGGGGCGTCGGCGAGCCAGCCGATCGAAAGGGCGCACGCGCCGCTCACCGCCATGGCCCAGGACGCCACGCGCTCGCGGCCCAGGCGATCCGCGAGGTGCCCCGCGAGCACCGATCCGGGCCCGCCCGCGGCGATCACGGCGAATCCGATGAGACCGGCCCCGAGGGGTACGGCTGAGGCGCCGCGCGCGGCGAGGGCGTCCCCGAAGTAGAGCGTCACGAGCGCCCACATCGCGTACAGCTCCCACATGTGCCCCAGATAGCCGAAGATCGCGAGGCGGGTCGGGCGGTGACGCAGGACCGTCCCGACAAGGCCCCAGTCGAAGGGCCGCGCGGGGAACGGGAACGGCCCGTCGCGGTACGCCGCAAGTATCAGGGCGCCCGCGGCGGCGGCGCCGATCGATGCGCCGCCGATGACCCCGGCGAGACCCAGGCGCTCGACCCCCTGCAGCAGATACGGCGCCGCCTTCCCCACCGTGAGCGCCCCCACGATGGTCCCGATCGCGAGCCCCCGGCCGGACCGGAACCACGTGGCCGCCATCTTCATGGCGGGGGGATACACGCCCGCGAGGAATACGCCCGTCAGAAAGCGGAGCGCGACGCCCTGCGCAAACCCCGGCGCGGCCAGGATGAGGCCGTTGACGGCCGCCGCGGCTAAGGCCGACACCGCAAACAGCGTCCGCGCCCGGACGATGTCCGCCAGGTTGAGCGCGGCGGAAAGGGCGGTCCCCACCACGAAGCCCAGCTGAACCGCGTTGGTGAGCCAGACCTCCTGCGTCGGTGACAGGCTCCACAACTCGCGGAGCTGAGGCGCCGCCGCGCTTGCCGTGAACCACAGCGACATCCCCGCGAGCTCGGCCGCGGAGAGAAGGGTCAGGACGCGCCATCGGCCAGGCGGGTCCGCCCGGTCCCCAGGCGAGTCCCCGGGCTGGCCGGCGCTGCCCTCCCCCGTCCCGCTCAGTCCGCCGCCGCTTCCGCGAGTTGCCACGCCTGCATGGCGCACGCGATGCGCGCCGCGACACGCGCGTTGCGCTCCAGCAGGGCGAGGTTCGCGCGCAGGCTGCGCTCGTCGGTGAGCTCCGCGACGCGGGCCAGCAGGAACGGCGTGAGATCCGCGGAGCGCATGCCGGATTCCTCGGCCTCCGCGACGGCGCGTTCGACGAGCGGCTCTACTTCCGAGCGCGGGATCGCGTCGTCCTCGGGTACCGGCACCGTCACCAGGAGCGCCGAAGGCAGTCCGAGGCGCCGATGCGCCGCCGCCAGCTCGGCCACTTCCTCGGGCGAGTCGCAGCGGACGTCCACGGGCAGCCCGCTGTCGCGGCTGAAGAACGCTGGGAACGCGTCCGTGCCGAAGCCTGCCACGGTGATGCCCCGGGTCTCCAGCGTCTCGCGCGTCGCGGCCAGGTTGAGGATCGCCTTCGCGCCGGAGCAGACCACGACGATCGGGGTGCGCGCGAGCTCCTCCAGGTCCGCGCTGACGTCGAAGCTCGCGGCGCCTCCCAGGGCGCGGTGGACGCCGCCGATGCCCCCCGTCGCGAATACCTCGATGCCGGCGGCGTGGGCGAGGCGGATCGTGGCCGCGACCGTGGTGGCGCCGTCCATTCCCCGCGCCGCCACCACCGCCAGATCCCGGGTGCTCACCTTGCGCACCCCGACGTTCGCTCCGAGGCGGCGGATCTGCTCCTCGTCGAGGCCGACGACGACCTCCCCGGCGATGATTCCGATCGTCCTGGGCTCGGCGCCCTCCTCGCGGACCGCTTCCTCCAGGCTGAGCGCCTTCTCCACGTTCCAGGGGCGCGGCAGGCCGTGGGCGATGACGGTGGTCTCGAGGGCGACCGGCGGGGGCCCGGGCGCGGGCGGAGGGGCGGCCGGATCCGGCGCGGGCCACGCCTTCCTCGGGTTCCGGGGGGTCACGCGGCGCTCGGCTCGGGGGCGCGCCGGCCGTCATCCGCGGGGCACCGACCGGCCAGGGTGTAGCGCCCGAAGTACTCCTCCGCCCGGGCCAGCGCGTCGCCATCCAGCCGGTCGGGGCCCAGGCGGCGGGCCCCTTCCATGCCCACCGCGACGAGATCCCGCGAGAGCGCGCCCAGCTCCGGATCGCGGAGCCCGACGCGGCCCGCCCGTTCGAGTAGCCCGGGGGTCGGCGCCTGCAACAGCCCGACGGCCTCGGCGAGCGCGCCGCGGTCGTGCAGGAGGCCCGTCAGGAGCGCCACCGGGGCCGCCAGCGCCTCGGGAGCGACGGCGTCGCAGCTCCGGATCTCCAGCCAGCCGCGCGGCCGCACCTCGGGGAACAGAGTGGTGAGGTGCGCGCGCCAGCTGTCCAGCCCCACCTCGTCCCCGTCCAGCAGGTCGCCGAACGGCTCGGCGGGGGCCGGCCCCAGAAACCACCGGGCCGCAAGCGCGAAGGCGACGTAGGAGCGCACGGGGTCCGACGCGCCGACCGACTCCACCACGCCGGTTCGGCCCGGGTCCAGGTGACGCCACGAGTCCGCCCGATAGCTGACGTGCCCGGATGGCTTTCCGTCGTAAATCGCCGAGTTGGCGAACATCGCCGTCAGCGGCGCGGCCAGCGCGTTCGCGACGCGCCACGCCAGGAGCGGGTCGGGGCCGAAGTCCAGGTTGAACTGCGTGGAGGCGGTCTGGCGCATCATGCGCGGGCCCGCCGGCCCGATCGACGACAGGTACGCGTCCATCCGTCGGTACCGGTCGCTGGTGAGCTTCAGCGAGGTCTCCTCGAGCGGCCGCCCCGGCTCGATCCCGAGAGCGGCGAGCCGGATACCGCGCGCTTCGGCGGCGGCGTGCAGGTCGGAGAGAACCCCGGCGGCGCGGCGCAGGAGGCGCGCCGGCGATGCGTACGCCGCCGTGCCGTATTCGATCTGCCCGCCTGGCTCGTAGGAGATGGTCTCCTCCGGACCCGGCTCGAACTGCGGCGATCCGGTCTGCGACAGCGACTCGCGCCAGTCCCTTCGCTCGGCCAGCTCGCTCAGGAACGCCATACTCCCGGACGGACCCTGGATCGGTACGATCACTCCGGCGTCATCCAGCGGAAGCAGCTCGATCTCCAGGCCGATCAGGCAGGCGCCGCCGGGCACCCGGGTGGATGCGGGCTCGAGCCCGTCCGCCGACAGCGCTCGCCAGGGCCGCCCCGAGTCGGGCCCGCCAGGCTGCTCCGGGAGCCGGAACGCCCGGTGTCGGATGTCGGCGTCCAGCAGCGACAGCACGTCGCGGGACAACACGGCTCTGACTATGCCTGGTCGGGGGCGACGAGGCCGGCGACCGCCAGAGCGAAGAGCGGTCGCTCCGCCGTGATCCAGCGGCGCAGCCGCAGTCCGGCCGACGCGAGCAGAGCCTCGACGTCGCCGCGCTCGAACTTGCGGCTGTTCTCCGTGTGGATCGTCTCGCCGCGGAAGAAATCGATGCGCCCGATGCCGGGGATGCGTACGGTCTGGTCCCGCGCCGACACCAGGTGCATCTCGATGCGGCTCTCGCCCGGGTTCCACACGGCGCTGTGACGGAACGCGGCCGGATCGAAGTCCGCGCCGAGCTGGGCGTTGAGCACGCGCAGCACGTTGAGGTTGAACTCGGCCGTGACGCCGCGGGCGTCGTTGTAGGCGGCGAGCAGCGTGCCCACGTCCTTCTTCAGGTCGACGCCCAGCAGGAAGCGGTCGCCCGGGCGCATGTCCTCCGACACGCACTGCACGAGTCGCCGCGCCGCCGCGTGACCGAAATTGCCGATCGTGCTGCCCAGGAAGGCGAACGCCGCGGGCCGGGGGATTTCCTGCGGGAGCGCGAATCGCCGGCTGATGTCGGCCACCGCGGGCCGGACGAGCAGGCTCGGGTATTCGCGTCGCAGGTCTTCCGCTACCGCCCGCAGGAAGCGCGCGCTGACATCGACCGGGACATAGCATCGACCCACCCCGCGCCCGACCATGGCGTCCAGCAGGATCCGGGTCTTCGCCGCGGACCCCGCTCCCAGCTCCACGAGCGTCGCCGGCCGGACCGACGCGACGAACGCGTCGGCGTGCGCCTGCAGGAGCGCGCGTTCCGCGCGGGTGAGGTAGTACTCCTCGAGCCGCGTGATCTCCTCGAACAGCTGGGAGCCTCGGTGGTCGTAGAAGTACTTGGGCGGCAGCGTCTTCTGCGGCAGCGCGAAGCCGGCGCGGATTTCCTCGAGCGCGCGCTCGCGGTCGAAGCCCTCCTCCACGCCGGACGCTTCCGCGAGTAGCGGTTCAGTCATCGCGCGCACAACGAAACCCGCTGAAGATCTGCCGGCGGATCGGGAAGTCCCAGTTCCGGAAAGTGCCCCGGACCGCTCCGGGCCGGGTCGCCCACGAGCCCCCTCGCAGGACCTTGAAGCGTGGCCCGAAGAATACCTCCGAGTACTCCGCGTAGGGGAACGTCCGGTATCCGGGCCACGGCGTGAAGTCGCTCGACGTCCACTCCCAGACGTTGCCGATCATGTCGACGCAGCCGATCGGGGAGACGTTGCGCGCGTGCGCGCCGACCGGTGACGTCCCGAACGCGAGCTGGTCCAGATTTGCGTGCAGCGCCGTCGGCGCCTCATCGCCCCAGGGATAGGCGCGCTTCGCGCCCGACGATGGATCCCAGGTCGCGGCGGCCTCCCATTCGTGCTCGGTCGGCAGACGTTTGCCGGCCCAGGTCGCGAACGCCTCCGCCTCGAACCAGCTCACGTGGCACACGGGGTGGTCGGGTCCCACCGGCGCCACGCGATCCATCTCCCGGCGGACCCATCCGCCGTCCCGGTCCTCCCAGTAGGCCGGCGCGTCCGCACCCGTTTCGCCGAGCCAGGCCCGCCCGCCTTCCGACCACAGGCGCAGGTCCCCGTAGCCGCCGTCGCCCATGAACTCCAGGTAGGCGGCGTTGGTAACGGGCGCGGCGTCGATCAGGAACGGCGCCAGGTCCACCTCGTGCGCGGGGCGCTCGTTGTCGTACGCCGCCGACCGGTCGTCGGTGCCGATCACGACGCGGCCGCCGGGGAAGCGAACCATCTCGGCGTCGGCGGGAGCACCCGGGCCATAGGTGACCGCGCGCGGCGCCCTGTACGGCGCGCCGCGCTTGAGCTGCAGCGTCTGCAGCATGGTCTCGTTGTGCTGGTACTCGTGCTGCGCGACCATCCGGTACACGAACCCCGCGCGCAGCAGCGGGTTGCGCGTGCCCGCGATGTCGATGTCCCCCAGGGAGCGGAGTACCGCCATGCGCACGTCCGCCAGGAGCGATAACGTCTCGGAAAGGGTGGGCAGCCGCAGGGAACCACGAACCGAGCGGGGATTGTCGAAGGGGTCGTACATGCCCGGCATCTCGCCGAAGCGCACCTCGCCTTTCAGGTTCTCCAGGAGCCACAGCTTCTCGAACTCCGCGATGTGGCCCAGATCCCAGAGGATCGGGCTCATCAGCGTGCTGTGTTGCACGCGCAGGTCGTCCTCGTCCAGCGGTCCGATGAGCGTGAGCGTGCGCACCCGAGCGTCGGTGAGCAGGTCGGCGAAGCCGGACGGCGAAAGCGCGGCCCCCGGGGGAGACGCGAGGGTCGAGAGCATAGGGAGAGCCTTGCGTGCGCGGTCAACGGGAACGCAAAGGTACCGGGGCCCCATGGGCGGAGCAACGGCCCCCGACGGCCCATTCGCCGACGTCTATCTCCCCTGCGAGGAAGCGCCTGTCATGCGATCGACGAAATCTGAGCCGCGGGATCGGCCAGGGGCCGTGGAGCCCGCACTCCGGCGCCGGGGGGGCGGTCCGAGGCGCCGCTCCGCCCGGCGGTTCGCGCTCGCGGCAGCCGTCTGCGCGTCCGCGCTGGGCGGATGCGGCGACGACGGGACCGGCGCGGGCGAGCCGGCCGACGTCGCGGGCTCCTGGAACCTCACGGCCGAGTTGAGCGACGCCGGGCTGGAATGTGCGCTGGCCGACGTTCCGGTCCTCCTCCTCCAGACCGGGGATTCGCTGGTCGTGACCTCGCTCGGCGGCGCCTTCTCGTGTCCCGAGGCGGCGGACCCGACGTTGCGCTCCGGGTTTCTCGAGGGGGGCTCGGGAGTGGGAGCCGTGAATGGAAGGCGGGTCACCCTGCGGATCGCCTTCGGCGGAGACGCCGAGCTGGATGCCTCCGGTGAGCTCTCCGGCCAGTCGATTTCCGGCGCCGCGAGCCTGAGCGTAAGTCTGGGCCCGGATGGCGGATTCGTCGATCTGACCGGCGCCTTCGACATGACGCGGCTCGCGTCGCCTTGAACCGGAGGGGCGGTGGCGCCTCCGACCGGCCGGAGCCGGCCCTCGAGGCGCGCGCGGTGCGCCGTCGATACGGCGCGGTGCGCGCGCTCGACGGGGTCGACCTCACGGTCGGGGCGGGGGAGGCGGTGGCGCTGGTCGGCGAGAGCGGGTCCGGCAAGACCACCCTGCTGCGTTGCTTCAACCGCATGGTCGAGCCGGACGAGGGCGCGGTCTTCGTGCGCGGCGCGCCGGTCGACGCGGGCCCCGCCGTGGAGCTGCGCCGCACGCTGGGGTACGTGCCCCAGGAGGGCGGGCTGATGCCCCACTGGAGCGTGCTCCGAAACGCGGCGTTGGCGCCGACGTTGCGCGCCGAGACGGACGCCGACGCCCGCGCGCGGTCGGCGCTGGACGCGGTCGGGTTGCCCGCGGACGAGTACGGCGCGCGCTGGCCGAACCAGCTCTCGGGGGGCCAGCGCCAGCGCGTCGCGATCGCGAGGGCGCTGGCGGGCGAGAGCGACATCGTCCTCCTGGACGAGCCATTCGGCGCCCTGGACGCCATCACCAGGGCCGATCTGCAGGACCTGTTCGCGTCGCTGCGCGCCGAACGAGGGTTCGCGGTGCTGCTCGTGACGCACGACCTCCACGAGGCGTTTCTCCTGGCCGACCGGGTGGCGGTGATGCGCGCAGGAGTGATCGAGCGTACCGCGCCTCCGTCCCGGCTGCGGGCCGAGCCCGGCACGCCCTACGTGGCCGAGCTCCTGCGCCGCGCCCGGGTGGCGTCTTGAGACGACGCGTTCCGGCCGCGCTTCTGACGGCCGCGGCGGCGCTCCCGGGTTACGCGCCGGCGGATCTGGCCGCGCGGGTGGCGACCGCCCCTACCCCGGGCCATGCGGCCGGCCCCGCGGCTTCCGCGCAGCAGGTGGACTCGGCGTTGCGCGTCGTGGTGGCGAGCAAGCCGTTCGGCGAGTCGTACCTGCTCATGGAGATCTTCGCGCAGGCGCTGGAGGCGCGCGGCATGGCGGTGGACCGGCGCCCCGGCCTGGGCGCGACCGAGATCGCGTTCCGGGCGCTGCGCGAGGACGACATCGACGTGTATCCGGAGTACACGGGGACGGGCCTGGTGGCGATCCTCGGCGAGGAGCCGGCGGCGGATCCCGGCGCCGTGTTCGCGCGCGTCGAGACGGCCTTTCGCGATCGCTGGGGCGTCCGCTGGCTGCCCCCGCTGGGCTTCCAGAACACCTACGCGATCGCCGTCCGCCGGGAAACCGCGGACCGCCACGGCCTGCGCACGCTCTCGGACCTGGCGCGCGCATCCCCGGAGCTGCGCGCCGGGTTCAGTCCGGACTTCATCGGGCGCTCCGACGGCCTGGAGGGGCTCCGTCCGGCCTACGGCTTCGCGTTCCGGGAGATCCGGCCGCTGCTGCAGGCGGTGAAGTACCGGGCGCTCGCCGAGGGCGCGGTGGACGTGATCGACGGCTACTCCACCGACGGCCAGGTGGCGCGCTACGACCTCGTCGTGCTGCGCGACGACCGCGCCTTTTTCCCGGCCTACGAGGCCGCCCCCCTGATCGGCCGCCGCCTGGCGGAGACCCGCCCCGACGCGGTGGCCGCGCTGACGGTGCTCGCGGGGCGGCTGGACGAGGAGACGATGCGGCGCCTGAACCGTCGTGTGGAGGTGGACGGCGAGGACCTCGCGGCGGTCGCGGCGGACGCGCTGGGCGGGCTCGACCGCGGCACGGATGGCCCGGCCGGCATCGGCGGGGGCACGGGGGAGCAGGCGGCCGCGGGTCGCGACGCCGCGGACGGCCGCGCTGACGTCGAGGCGCGGGGGGCGGGAAGGCGCGTCCGCGCCGGCTTGCTGGCCTACCTGTGGGCGCGCCGCGACACGCTCGCGCGCCAGACCGGCCGGCATCTGCTGCTGGTACTGGTCTCGCTGCTCGCCGCGATCGCCGTCGCGGTCCCGCTCGGGCTCGGCCTGGAGCGCCTGCGCCGCGGCGCGGAAGGCGTGATCCGGGGCGTCGGGTTGCTCCAGACCATCCCCAGCATCGCGCTACTCGCGTTTATGATCCCGTTGCTCGGGATCGGCGTCGTGCCAGCCCTCGTCGCGCTGTTCCTTTACGCCCTCTATCCCATCGCCCGGAACACCTACACGGGGGTGCGCGACGCGAGCCCGGAGGCCGTGTCGGCCGGGCGCGCGCTCGGGATGACGCCGGGGCAGCTACTGACCCGGATTCGACTGCCGCTCGCGGCCCCCGTCATCATGGCGGGCGTGCGCACCGCCGCGGTCATTTCCGTGGGGACCGCGACGCTGGCCGCGTTCATCGGCGCCGGCGGCCTGGGGGACCCCATCGTCGCGGGGCTGGCGCTCTCGGATACGCGCATGATCCTGTCCGGCGCGATCCCGGCCGCCGTACTCGCGTTCCTCGTGGACCTGGCGCTCGGCGGCGTGGAGAGGGCCGTCCGACCGCGCGGCGTCGCCGGGCCGGTGGCGTGACGCCTATCTTCGCGCCATGAATCCCAAGGTCTTCTCGACGCCGGAAAGGCCCGCCCTCCCGGCCGAGGGCGCCAACGGCCTGGGGATCGTGCTCACGGGAGGCGGCGCCCGCGCCGCCTACCAGGTGGGCGTGCTGTCCGGGCTGGCCGAGCTCTACCCGGATCTCCGGATTCCCTACCTGACGGGCTTCTCGGCGGGAGCCGTCAACATCGCGCACCTGGCGTCGCACCACGGGACCCTGCGGCAGGCGGTGGACGAATTGTGCGCGCTCTGGGAGGGCCTGGAGCCGGGCAGCATCTATCGCGTCGACACACCCTCCCTGGCGTGGATCGGCGGCCGCGTGCTGCTCCAGCTCGTCAGCGGCGGACGCACCCCGGCGCGTGAGGTCCGCTCGCTGCTGGACACCGCGCCGCTGCGCCATTTCCTGGAGGAATCGCTGGCGGCCGTGCACGGACGCATCACCGGCATCGACGCGAATCTCCGGCTGGACCGCCTGCGCGCCGCGGCGCTGATCACGACGAGCTACACCACCGGGGAGACAGTCGTCTGGGTGCAGGGCAGCGGGGTCGAGCCATGGCAGCGACCCCAGCGCGTCTCCAGGCCGGCGGAGCTCACCGTGGACCACGTGATGGCCTCGTCGGCGCTGCCGTTCTTCTTTCCGGCGATCCAGCTCGACGACGGCTGGTACGGAGACGGCCAGGTGCGCCTGATCGCACCTCTCAGCCCGGCGCTCCACCTGGGGGCCACCCGAATCCTGGCCATATCCACGCGCGCCGAGCGGGCCCCCGGGCCCCGTCCGAGGAACGTGGAGGGCTATCCTCCGCCTGCCCAGGTGGCCGGCGTCATGCTCAACGCGATATTCCTCGACATGCTGGACCAGGACGCGCTGCGGATGGAGCGCTTCAACCGCCTCCTGTCGAAGCTCCCCGAGGACGAGCGGGAGGGCATGCGGCCGATCGACCTGCTCGTCATCCGCCCCTCCCGGGACCTGGCCAAGCTCGCCGGCGACTACGAGCCGCGCATGCCGCGCACGATCCGCTACCTGGTGCGCGGGTTGGGCTCGAGACGCACGCGCAGCCCGGACGTGCTGAGCATGCTGATGTTCCAGTCCGACTACCTGACGCGCATCATCGAACTCGGCCGGAGCGACGCGAGGGCGCATCGCGCCGAACTGGCCGCGCTGGTCGAGGGAGGATGAAGATGACGCCGCGGCGACCGCGCCTGGTCATCGCGCTCATCGGCGCGCTCTCCATCGCCTGCTCTCGCGGGCGCGCGCCGGCTCCGGAGGCGGAGCCCGGATCGGTGGCGGCGGCGGTGGCCTTGCGGGACACCGGCGCCGTCCAGGGGATCGCGCCGGACAGCGTGTTCCGCATCACCCCCTTGCGGCCCGTCGCGGACCTACGCGGCGAGGCGCTCGCCGCCTCACCACCGGAGGAGCCCGGGCCCTTTCGGGAGGTCGACCTCGTCGAGGTGCGCTCGCTCGACCCGACGATCCGCTACGACATCCGGTACGCCTCCAGCCGCAACTTCATGGGCGAGCCGTTCTACACCTCCGAGCACGCGTTCCTGCAACGGTCGGCCGCCGAGGCGCTGGCGCGAGCCCATCGTGCCCTCGGTGAGCGGGGTTTCGGCATCCTCGTCTACGATGCGTACCGCCCCTGGCACGTGACGAAGATGTTCTGGGACGCGACGCCCCCCGGACTGCGCGGCTTCGTCGCGAACCCCGCGGACGGCTCCCGCCACAACCGGGGCGCCGCCGCCGACGTGACGCTGTACGACCTGGCGACCGGCGCGCCGGTTTCGATGCCCAGCGGGTACGACGAGTTCACCGTTCGCGCCGGCGCCGATTACCCCGGCGGCACCCCCGACGAACGACGCAACCGGGCCCTCCTGCGCTCCGCCCTGAGGGCCGAGGGCTTCACGGTTCTCCCGGGTGAGTGGTGGCACTTCGACCACCGGGACTGGCGCGAGTACGCGATCCTCAACCTGACCTTCGAGGAACTCGGGGACGGCGGATAGCGGCGGGCACCGGCTCGCCTCTCGATGCGGCGACGGGAGCCCAGCCGCTTGCCTCCGGCGCGCCGATACCTTCTCGGATAGGATTCAGGAGATCATGCCGGATCTGGATCGGATGATCGGCGGCGGTCTGATCACGCTTGAGCGCGTGCGGGTGATACTGTATCGTCCCGCACAGTCATCCGATACCGATAGATGGCGAGAGCGCATCGAGGGTCTCGAGCCCGACGATGGCGCGTCCTGAATCGAACCGTCAACGGGAGCGCAAGCATGTTCATGGTCCGGGAGATCCTGAATTGCAAGCCCGGCAAGGTCGGTCAACTCGCGCAGAAATTCAAAGACCTCGGAGCGGTGATGGAGGACATGCAGCTGGCGCCGTTCCGGATCTATACCGACCTCTCCGGAGAGCACTTCTGGACGCTGGTCCTGGAGCGGGAGTACGAAAGCCTGGACGATATTCCCTCGATCGAATCGCAGGTGATGGGGGATGAGCGCGCGAGGTCCGTCATGGCCGGGTACCACGAGTTGGTGGAGAGGGGACGCCGGGAAATATACAGAGTGGAAGCATGACGAAAGCCGGCCGTCACATCGGCGCCGGCCGGCGACCCATTTGTTCCACCCTGGCGCGGAGATTCGCCCCATGAGCAGCCCGGAGTTCCTTCAGGGCCTCCTTGGTCAGGAGCGAGGCTTGTTTCGCAAGGTCGTAGAGGCCGTAACGGAGGACGGGTTGGAGTACCGCCCCGAGCCCAGGTCGCGTTGCGCGCGAGAACTCATCGAGCATCTGATAGGCCACAACCTGAACCTGGTCGAGCTCCTCGAGAGCGGCGTGATCCATCACCGGAACCACGTCCCGTTCGGCTCGCTAGAGGAAGGCGCGGCCCGACTCGACGAGTCGTTCGGGGCCGTGGTCGATCGACTCGGTTCGGTGGACGAAGGTCGATGGCAGGGGTCCGGCCGCTTTTACGTGGGCAAGGCGCTGATCATCGACGGATCCTGCCAGCAGCTCGCGTGGATGATGTTCCTCGATTCGGTCCACCATCGGGGCCAGCTCACCACATACCTGCGTCCGATGGGGAGCAAGGTTCCGTCCATATACGGTCCTTCCGCGGATACTCCGATGGACGCGCATTGACGAGCCCACCCCCTACCCTCCCAACCGCACCTCGATGACGCGCTCGCGGGCGAAGCGGATGGACGCGGGCAGCAGGTCGGAATCCTCGGCGTAGAGGTCCTGCACCGCCTCGACGAGCGCGTCGCGGGAATCCCTCGAGAGCGCGGCGAGCAGCGGCCGCTCGGCGGCGCGCGCTCGCAGGTTCCGGTCCTCTCCGGCGAACAGGGTCACCTGCGGTTCCTCGCGCTCGCGGTCGTCGGCCATGCGGCGGCGCGCCGCGGCCCAGGGGAGCGCCACCTCCGCGCCCACGACTTCGGGAAGCAGCTCCAGCGCGACCCACAGGAGCGCGATGCGCCAGCCGTGGACG
The DNA here is from genome assembly GCA_035513295.1 of Longimicrobiales bacterium. Classification (GTDB taxonomy): domain Bacteria; phylum Gemmatimonadota; class Gemmatimonadetes; order Longimicrobiales; family RSA9; genus DATHRK01. Next base: position 6,764 of record DATKCH010000081.1, on the reverse strand, counting down.
GCCTCCACGGGCTCCCGCAACTCGAACGCGAGCCGTCCCGCTTCCGCCTCCCACGCCACCTGCAGCTGCTCCCCGCCCAGCTGCGCGTAGCGCCGCAGGCCGCCCGCGCGCAGGCGCCCGTACATCCGATCCGCGAGCAGCAGGTAGGAGCCGGCGTCGCGGAGCGGTCCCACGCCGGTGTCGACGGCCACTCGCACCGCCGCCGCTCCGTCGCCGGCCCCGCTCGCGAGCTCGGCCGCGGCGGCCGCCGGGATCCACTTCGGCGCGCCGGCCAGCGCGTCCGGCGCCTTCACGGGTCCTGCCCCTTCGCGGGTGGCGGAGAGCGCCCCGGCGGGAGCGACCGGTCCTGGCCGAGCGCGCCGTGCCGCTCGAGGATCGGCAGCACCTCGTCCAGCGGCAGGGCCTCGATGGTTCCGCGGTGTCCGGTCACCGTCCGGGCGCGGAAGAGCGAATTGTAGATGGCTTCCTCGGTGGCCTCGGCCACCGCCTGGAAGAGGCCCGACATCGCCCCGTTGTCCAGATCCTCGAGCGCGCGCGTCCCCAGCGCGGAGGCGGCGCCAGCGGTCCGGCGCACGGCCTGGGCGGTGGAGAAGGCGATGACGAAGTCCCCGGAGCCGTTGCTCATGCTCGAACCGGTGCGCGCGAGACCCGAGATGGCGCGCGCGGCGAGCCGCTCGAGGTTGCGGGCGTCCAGCGGCGCGTCGGTGGCGACGACGATCATGACGCTGCCGTCTCCGCTGGTGCCCTCGCCGGCGGGGCCGGCCGCCTCCAGCTCCTCCTGGAACGCGTAGCGGCCGAGCGTACGGCCCACCGGAGCGCCGTTGATCGTGAGCACGCCGCCGAAGTTGGTCTGTACGAGCACTCCCACCGTCCAGCCGCCGAGCGACCCGGGCAGCGCGCGCGAGCTCGTGCCGATGCCGCCCTTCCAGCCGAAGGCGACGGTGCCCGTGCCGGCGCCCACGGCGCCCTCCTCGACCGGCCCGTCGGACGCATCCTCGAGCGCCGCGATCACGTGCTCGGCGCTGATCGGACGCGCGCGAATGTCGTTCAGGAAGCCGTCGTTGGTCTCGCCCACCACCGCGTTGACGGACCGCACGTCGTCCATGCCGGAGCGCCTCAGCAGCCACTCCACCATCGCGTCGGCCGCCTTCCACACGCACAGCGTGCACGTGAGCAGGACGGGCGTCTCCAGCTCGCCCAGCTCGCGGACCTGGGCGGCCCCTACGAGCTTCCCGTACGCGTTCGCGATGTGGACGGCGGCCGGGACGCGGTCGCGGAACAGGTCCCCCCCGTGCGGGAAGATCGCGGTGACGCCGGTCCGCACCGTTTCGCCATCGACGACGGTCGCGTGCCCCACCCTCACGCCCTCGACGTCGGTGATCGCGTTCAGCGGCCCCGGCTCCAGGATCCCGACGACCAGGCCGGCCTCCCGGGCGCGGGGGCGTTCCTCCTGTCCCGCGAGCGCGCCGGGACCGCCCGCTACCTGGGACAAGGCGACCGCGAGACCCACGGCGAAGAAGGGAGGACGGGATGAGGCATGACGTCTGGCCAGAGGATCCTCCTGGCGACCGCGGGACTCGGGCGCGAACCACGTCCTGGGCCCCACGCTGCGGGCGCGGACGATCGCGACGGCGCGGCGGCGTCCGGCTGCACGAAGCGCGCCGCCCACCGGCGCAAACTGCCCGTACCCCGCAGAGCCAGTCAAGCGGTCACCGGCACCCCCCGGCCGCCGCGCCGGGCCGGACCGTCCAGGTGCCTGCCCCGGGACGCCGAACGGCCGGCGAACACGGCTCGGAGGGCGCATTTCGGAGCGCGCATTCGGGTTGACCTCCCGCCGGCGATTCGGTAGCGTTCCGGGCTTTCCGGCCGGGCTTGCGGGCTGCTTGCGCGCCGCCCGGACCCGGCTCCCCGGTCCCGCGAACGAACGGCTGATTGCGGCGGTGGTCCGCTTCCCAAAGGCACCAATGGCGCGCTGCGCGGGCAGGTCGCTCGGCGCGCTCTCGATCGGCCTCTCCGCACTCGTCGCCGCGTGCGGAGCCGATCGCCATCCGCAGACCACGCTGGATCCCGCCTCGGACATCGCGCGCGACATCGCGGGCCTCCAGGCCATGATCTTCTGGTGGATCCTGGGCGTGCTCGTGGTCGTGACCGCCGTCCTGGTCTACGTGCTGTTCCGATTTCGGCACCGCCCGGGTGCTCCCCCGCCCCGACGCATCCACGGCAACAACACGCTCGAGATCCTGTGGACACTGGGTCCTGCGGTCATCGTCGCGCTGATCCTGGTACCGACCGTCCGCACGATCTTTCGAAGCTACCAGGAGGCGCCGGAGGGCGCGGTGCGCGTGGAGGCGATCGGCCACCAGTGGTGGTGGGAGTTCCGGTATCCGGACCTCGGAGTCGTGACCGCCAACCAGATCCACGTTCCGGTGGGCCGGCCCGTCCACCTCTCGCTGTCGTCGGCCGACGTGCTGCACAACTTCTGGGCGCCGCGCCTGGCCGGGAAGCGCTACACCTACCCTCGGCTGCCGGGACCGGGCGGCGAGCGGAAGAACTTCAACGTTCTGCTTTTCACGGTGGAGGAGCCCGGCGCGTACTCGGGCCAGTGCGCCGAGTTCTGCGGCACATCGCACGCGCACATGCGCTTTCGGGTCGTCGCGATGGGCGAGCGCGCGTTCGACGACTGGGTCGCGGACATGGGCGGCGGCGGCCCACCGGCGGCGGAGGAGGACCCGGGCGGGATCGAGCCGGAGGACGACGGGGCCAGCGCGACCGCACAGGACACCGTCGCCCGCATCCCCTCCGACGCCCGGGTGGAGCAGGGCCGCGCGCTGTTCGCGGCCCGCCCGTGCGTGGCGTGCCACGCCGTCCAGGGCGTCAGCCAGGGCGCGCTCGGGCCGAGCCTGACGCGCTTCGGCGACCGCTGGTCGATCGGCGCGGGCGCGCTGGCGAACACGCAGGAGAACCTGGAGGCCTGGATCGAGGATCCCGGGGCGATCAAGCCGGAGGCGAAGATGCCCGGAACGCGGGTGGCGGGCGGCGGCATGCCCCCAACCAACCTGACCGACGAGGAAGTGGCCGCGATCGCGGCGTACCTCCTCAGCCTGAAATAGCCGAGAATGGCGACAATAGAGGCATCCGTACCGTCCGGCGCGCACGCGTCGTCGCACCCGAAGACCGGCCTGTGGAGCTGGATCACGACGGTCGACCACAAACGCGTCGGCATCCTGTACGGCGCGACCGCGCTGTTCTTCCTGCTGGTCGGCGGTCTCGAAGCGCTGCTGATGCGCATCCAGCTCAGCAAGCCCGAGAACGACTTCCTGTCGCCGGACCTGTACAACCAGTTGTTCACCATGCACGGCACCACCATGGTCTTCCTGGTGGGAATGCCGATGGCGGTCGCGTTCTTCAACTACATCGTCCCGCTGCAGATCGGCGCGCGAGACGTCGCGTTCCCGCGGCTCAATGCGCTTTCGTACTGGGTCTTCCTCTTCGGCGGGCTGTTCATGAACGCCAGCTTCCTGTTCGGCGCGGCGCCGAACAACGGCTGGTTCGGCTACGCTCCGCTCACCGGGACCGCATACTCCCCGGGGCTGAACATGGATTTCTGGGGCCTCGGCCTGCAGATCCTCGGCGTCGCCAGCATCATGGGAGGCGTCAACTTCATCACCACGATCATCAACATGCGCGCCCCCGGCATGACGTACTTCCGGATGCCGGTGTTCACGCACCTGGCGCTCGTGACCAGCTTCCTGATCGTGACCGCGCTGCCGGTACTGGCGGTGGCGCTCTTCTACCTGACGTTCGACCGCTTCTGGGGCACGCAGTTCTACGTAACCGCGGCGGGTGGCAACCCGTACCTCTGGCAGCACCTATTCTGGATCTTCGGACACCCGGAGGTCTACATCCTGATCCTGCCGGCGTTCGGGATCATCAGCGACGTGATCCCGACGTTCTCTCGCAAGCCGCTCTTTGGCTATGCGCTCATCGTGTTCAGCGGCATCCTGATCGGCTTCATCGGCTGGGGCGTGTGGGCGCATCACATGTTCAGCACGGGCCTGGGCCCGATCGCGGACGCGTTCTTCAGCGTCAGCACCTTCATCATCGCGATCCCTACCGGAGTGAAGATTTTCAACTGGCTCGCGACGATGTGGGGCGGGTCGATCCGCTTCGAGGTGCCGATGCTGTTCGCCGCCGGTACCATCGCGATGTTCCTGATGGGGGGCGTGACGGGGATCCTGCTCGGCTCACCGCCGGTCGATCTACAGGTCGGCGACACCTACTTCGTGGTCGCGCACTTCCACTACGTGCTGTTCGGAGGCCTGGTTCTCGGGATTTTCAGCGGCTTCTACTACTGGTGGCCCAAGTTCTTCGGCTACAAGCTCGGACACGGGCTCGGGCTGCTCAACTTCTGGCTGTTCATCATCGGGATGAACATGACCTTCATGCCGATGCACTTCGTCGGACTGCTCGGCATGCCGCGACGGGTCTTCACCTACCCGGCCGAGCTGAACCTGGCGACCTACAACCTCGTGGAGACCGTGGGCGGCTTCATCACCGCGCTCGCGGTCCTGGTGTTCCTGCTGAACGTCCTGCGATCGCGCGGCGGCGAACGCGCCGGCCCGAACCCATGGGGCGGCTTCTCGCTGGAGTGGGCGACGACGTCGCCGCCGGCGGAATACAACTTCTCGGCGATCCCGATCGTGCGCAGCCGGGAGCCGCTGTGGGACGCCGAGGAGGGCATCCTGGCGGTGACCACCGGGGAGCCGCCGGAGCCGATCCACCTGCCGAACCCGTCGTTCTGGCCGCTGCTGACGGCGGCCTGCATCACCGCGACGTTCGCGCTGTTCATGACGAACCTGTGGTGGCCGCCGCTCGTCGGGTTCGCCCTGACGCTCCTCATGGCGATCAACTGGGCCTTCGAGCCCACGGGGCACTGATGGGGCGAGTTTCGATTCCGAGCTCGGGCCCGGCGCCCGCCGCGTTCGAGGGACCGCGATGAGCGAGCACGCCGCGCAGATCGACCGGCACTACACGACGACAGGCATCGACAGCCGGAAGCTCGGCTTCTGGGTGCTGATCGGATCCGAGTCGCTGTTCTTCGGCTCCCTGATCGCGACCTACATGGTGTACCGTGGCCAGAGCACGGTGGGGCCGTTCCCGCACGGGCCGGACGGCCTGCTGGACATCCCGCTCACGTCGGTCAGCACGTTCGTCCTGCTGATGAGTTCGCTGGCGATGGTGCTCGCGTTGCACGCGGTCCAGGTGAGCAACCGGCGCGGCGCGCTCATCTGGCTGCTGGCCACGGCGCTGCTGGGGGCGGGGTTCCTGGGCTTCCAGGCGTACGAGTTCACCCACTTCTGGCACGAGGGCCTGACGCTGGACAGGAACCTGTTCGGCGCCTCGTTCTTCATCCTGACCGGTTTCCACGGCGCGCACGTGGCGGTCGGCGTCGTCTGGCTGCTGATCCTCATGACGGAGGCGTGGAGGCACCGGTTGCCGGCGTCGCGCGCCCTGAGCGTGGAGATCGCGGGGCTCTACTGGCACTTCGTGGACGTGGTATGGATCGTGATCTTCACCCTGATCTACCTGATCGAGTAGCGGAATGGACACGCACGCACACGCCTCGGGGAACCACGCGCGTGAGGATCACGCCCGCCACCCCAGCCCGAAGGTCTACGTCCTGATCGGACTGATCCTCACGATCGTCACGGCGGTCGAGATCGCCGTCTACTACATCGACGCCCTGAACGACTGGTCCACCGCGATCATCATCCCGCTGTCGATGTCGAAGTTCCTGCTGGTCGTGATGTTCTACATGCACCTGAAGTTCGACAACCGATTGCTGACGGCCGTCTTCGCGGCGTGCGGCGTGCTCGCGATCGCCGTGATCGTCAGCCTCGTGATCCTCTTCAAGGTGCTGCCCTACCAGGCGCTCGGCTGAGCGCGATGATTCCCTCGGGCATCGGCCGCGCATCCCTGGCGTTCTCTCCTGTCCACGACCAGGCGGTCGGGTGGACCCACTGGGAGATCCATCCCAGCATCGCGATCGGGTGCCTTCTGCTCGCGGGCGCGTACCTGTTCGCGGTGGGTCCGCTGCGCGAACGGCGCGGCTGGGCGCCGCGCCTTCCGGTCGCGCGCGCCGCCGCGTTCCTGGGGGGGATCGCGGTGATGTTCGTTTCCCTCAACGGTCCCCTGCACGACCTGAGCGACGGCTACCTGTTCAGCGCCCACATGGCGCAGCACATGCTGCTCATGATGGTGATGGCGCCGCTGCTCGTGTTGGGCCTCCCCGACTGGCTGGTGCGGCCGGCGCTCGGGCGCCGGCGCGTGGCACGCGCGGCGCGCGTCGTCACGCACCCCGCGGTCGCCTACGTCCTCTACAACGTCGTGCTGATCGGTTGGCACTTCCCCGCGGCGTACGGGCTGGCGCTGGAGAATCACGACGTACACATCGTCCAGCACCTGCTGTTCATGGCGGTGGCCGTGATGATGTGGTGGCCGATCATCGAGCCGGTTCGGGAGCTGCGCCGGATCGAGCGGCCGGTCGTGCTGCTCTACGTGTTCGCGTTCGGCATCCCCATGTCGGTGCTGTCGGCGTTCATCACGATGTCCGATACCGTCCTGTACCAGTGGTACGCGGACGCGCCACGCATCACGTCGCTCGACCCGCTCTCCGACCAGCAGCTCGGGGGGCTGATCATGTGGGTGCCCGGCATGATCATCTTCTGGACGGCGGTCGCGGCGGTGTTCCTGCGGTGGGCCAA
>DATKCH010000080.1:0-47253 GCA_035513295.1 Longimicrobiales bacterium | reverse complement strand
GGCGGGCGCACGCCATTCCCGGCGTCCGACCAGGAGTAACGCCAGCACGAAGGGCACGGCGATCGTGTTCTGCTTGACGAGCGTCGCGGCCGCGAAGAGGAGGCCCGCCGGCGCGGCACGGGACCGCACGACGAACACGACCGCCCACACGAGGGCCGCGTTCGCCAGAAGCTCGCCGTTGGGGTGCTGGGCCTCGAGCGTGACGTCCACCGAGAACAGCAGCCATAGGAAGGCGGCGACGAGCCCCGCGCGCGGCTCGATCTCCCTGGCGAGGGCATAGCAGCCCGCCATGGCGCTGATCGAGGCCGCAGCGCCCAGGAGGATGATTTGCCCAGCGCCCTGGCCTACCAACGCCTCGCTCAGGGCGTAGAGCAGGAAGGTGAGGGGCGGCTTGATGTCGAAGACATCCGTGTAGAGGGCGTCCCCCTGGAGCAGCCGGTGCCCTACGACGGAGAAGAGCGAGATGTCCGGATTGGGGTACTGCCATGCGAACGGGATCCGCGCGGCGGCCGCCGCCACGGCGAGCGTGAGAAGGATCCGGCCGTTCCTCACCCCGCGCTCGTCAACCCGGCCCTCAACTCCCGGAACGGCTCCAGCAGCCGGTACTCCTGCCTCAAGCGTTCCGGTGCCTCCCCCCGCTGCTCCACCCGCTCCAGCTCCACGTTGCCCATGAAGTCGCCGGCCTGCGCGAGGTAGGTGACGCGTGTGGGATCGAGGCCCATGACCGTGGCGGACGTGGCATCGACCGCGACGGGATCCGCCCCGAACACCAGCACCCCCGTCGGCCTGGCGGTGCCCTGGATGGGGCCGTTGCCCTCCATGCCGACGATGCCGTCCACGATGTTGAACCGGGGCATGGTCAGCGCGGCGTTGATGTCGAGGATGCTGTTGTCGATGCCCTGCCAGTGGAGGACGTTCTTGGGCCAGCCGTAGATGGCGCTCGGGATGATGCCGAACAGGTTCTTCATCGACAGCGTGACCCCCGCCCAGTGGTGGGTCTTCATCTTCGGCATCGAGATGAGCAGGTCGGCGTCGAGGACGGTGGCGGGCAGGTAGAGGCGGCCGAGCCCGGTGTAGTGGCTCCGCAGCTCGACCGGCCGCGCCGCGTCCACGTTCAGGTCCACGTAGCGCGCGCCCGTGTCACGGAGCACCTCCGCGAGGCCGGACGCGGAGAGCAGGTAGTCGTTGTCGCGCCGGTGGCCGGGACCCTCGGCGACGGTCACCTCGCCGGCTCCCTGTTCTCGAAGAGCCTCTATCGTCGCCGCGATGAGAAGGGGATGCGTGTTGATGACGCCCCCCGGGTCGAACTCGACCAGGTTGGGCTTGAGCACGACGCGCCGGCCGCGAACGGGCACCGAGAACAGCTCCAGCCCGCGCCGGACGACGTCCGTGAGTCGGCCGTCGTAGGCGCCGGCGGCCAGGACCGCCACGCTCGACCGATCGGGGCGAATCTCGGCTTCCGGCAGCCATCGGGGACCCCGGGGCTCCTCGGGCGGTTCCGCGCACCGGACGAGCGTCGGGGCCACGGCGGCGGCGCCGATCGACTTCACGAACGCGCGCCGGCCGATCACGAAACGTTCCCCAGCAGGAAGGGATTCCCGTCGGCGGCGAGAGCCAGGATGGCCAGCGCGATGCCGCGGGTCTCGCCGAAGTCGTCCGGGGCCATCGACAGGGTCTCGAGGCGCCTCCGGGCGCCCGTGTCGGCGACCGACCACGCGCGCTGCGCCAGGCGCGCCAGGGCGAGCGTTCCGCCCGACGCGTGCGCATCCAGGAGGCGGTCGAGCACCCTCAGACCGCCCTCCACCTCGGGCAGGCGCCCCGCCCCCTGGAGCGCGAGCAGGGCGATCGCCGTGGTGTCCGGATAGGGTTCGAGGTCCTCGCCGAGGACGCGGTAGTTCCCGTGGTTCCACCCCCCGCCCGCGCAGGTGCGGTCCAGGATCATGCGCTCCCCCTCCTCCAGCCGACCCGTCGCTCCCCGGCCCGCGAGGCGGCCGTACCGCTTGAGCGCGATCACGGCGTACGCCGTCGGTTCCACCCAACTGAAGGCGCCTTCGGTCCACGGCCACCCGTTGAGAGACGGATTCAACTCCACGGACATCCTTTCGCGAGCGAACCGGTACAGGACGTTCGTGAGCCACGGGAGCTTGCGTGCTTCCTGTTCGACGATGTGCCGCACGGCCGCCCGCACGGCCTCGCCGTGTTCCGCCTGCGGGCCGAGCGCCAGCGCGGCGAGGCTCGTGGGCCACGTCCCGAGCGGGACATCCGGCTGGTAGGACCAGCTCCCGTCGGTCGCCTGGTGTCGCAACAGCCACCCGGTTGCCGCGGCCGCCTCGGCCGCTCCCTCCGGCCCCGCCGCGGCGAACGCCATGCGCGCCAGGGCCGTGCACTCCGCGTTGCTGGGTAGATCCTCCCAGGCGGGCCACCCGCCGTCGGGATTGCGGCGATCGCGGAGTTCCGCGAGCAGCGCCTCGTTCATGCGGGCATCTTACGGAGAGCGTCGGGTGAACAACACCGCCGCCCCGGTTTCGTGCGCCGGCGTCCACCCGTCCTCGCCGCGGACCACCCTCGCCAGAGGGCTTTCGGGCGCAAGCAGGAGCGCGTCGACGCCGCGCGCCTGGAGCGTCTGCCTCCACCCGGCGGAAGCATCGTACAGCGCGCGGTACTCCTTCATGAGTTCGCTCCCGAACAGGTTGGCCATGCCGTCGATGTAGATCCGCTGCCCGGGCCACGCGTACAGCAGGTAGCCGCCCCACGTGTACTCGTGGAAGATCGGTGTGCCGGTGAGCCCCTCGGCCCGCGCGAACGCGACGGCCGCCACCGGGAACACCGCGGGAGAAAACTCGTTCGGAAGGACGCGGACGATCCCCCGGGAGGACAGCAGCGCGCCGGCGAGCAGCGCGACGCTGCCCCCCGCGATCCACGGGGCGGTGGTCGAGCGGGCCTCGTCGGCCGCGAGCCGGGCGCGGAACGCGGCCGCGAACGAGCCCCTGTCCGACGCGAGCGCGTCCAGCAGCGGGCGCAGCGTCAGGGGCAGGGCGAACAGCGCGAAAAGCGCGACGTTCCGCGCGGATACGAACGCGGCCCCGACGGCGAGGACCAGAGGAAGGAGCGCCTTCCACGGCGGCGCGCGGCGCGCCTTCACGGCGAGGCCGATGAGCAACGCGAGCGACGCGAAGAACACGGCTCCCTGCACCGTGCCGGGGGACGGCGGCAGGAACTCGTCCACCATCCGGAACGCGTCCCGGTCGCTCAGGTGGCGCAGGACCGCCAGGTGCAGGCCCCACCCGAGAGGGTTGACGAGCGTTCCCGCCGACGCCGCCAGCGCCGCGACGCCATTCGCCCTCCAAGTAGACCGGTTCCGCTCGTCGAGCGCATCCCCGGCCAGGTACGCAAGGTAGACCGCCAACCCGTAGAGGAACTCCGGGTGGAGGTTCGCCCACGCCACGAACAGCGCTCCCGCGAAGGGCGCGCGCAAGCGCGATCGGGCGGTGCCGTAGCACAACAGGGCCGACAGGCAGACGAACGAAAACAGGTGCGGCCGGGCGCTCCACCGCGCCGCGGTGAGGACGGCGATGAGCATCGCCGCCGGCAGCGCGTAGAACGGCTCGACGCGTCGGGCCAGGTAGGCGGTGGCGAGCGCGACGCTGCCGGCGACGAGCGCCGTCGCCAGGGCAGCCACGCCCGCGAGCCCGAGCGCCGACGCCACGGACGCGAGGACCACCTCGCTGAGCCATTCGTAGGCGACGAACACGCCCCCCGGGACGGTGAACGTCCAATCGACCGGGACCTCCACGCCGTGCTCCAGGACCTTGCGGCCGAGGAAGATGTGGCTGGCGAGGTCGCCGTCGGGGTTGAGAAGGCGCCGCGCGAAGAGGGCCGGGATGGCGGCCGCCCAGACGAGGAAGGCGATCGCGACGACCGACGGTCCGCGCCGACCCGGCCCGCCTACCGGCTCGCGAATCGATCCCACCGGCATCCCCCCAACGGTGATCGGGACTTCGTGCTTGACCACGCTCCGCCCGCGCACATTGTTGGGACCCGGCGGAGTGGTACGCAAACGGACCGTGGGAGGGGCGCGTGGAGGAGACGGAGACGCTGGCGCGGTGCGGGCCGTTCCGAGCTTCGTCGATCGCGCCCCGGGAGTGGCGCTGGATCCTCGTCGCCGCCGGCGCGGTGACGGTCGTCTCGGCGATCCCCTATCTCATCGCGTGGGCCCTCACGCCGCCCGGCCACGTGTGGATGGGCACCACCCACAACGGGGCGGACACCGCGGTCCACTGGTCCTGGATCGTGCAGGCGCGGGATGGGTCGTTCTTCCTGTCCAACCTGTTCGCCACGGAGCCGCAATCGGGACGCTTCGTTCATCTCTGGGCGTGGGCGATAGGTGCCACGGCGGCCGCTCTGCGGGTTTCCTATGTCGTGGTCTTCCACCTCTCCCGTCTCCTTTTCACCTTCACGAGCGTCGTCCTCGTCTACCGCCTGGCCGCCTTCGTCGTGGCGCAAACCGAGTCGCGCCGGTGGGCCACGGCGGTCGTCGCCGCCGGGTCCGGGTTGGGGTGGGTGGTGGGTCTTTTCGGCGACCCCTACGCATCGGCGGATCTCGTCCAGCCCGAGGTGGTCACCTTCCTGGCGCTCTATTCCAGCGGCCTGTTCGCCTTCTCGATCACGCTGTTCCTGCTGGCGCTCACGTCCCTGTTCGAGGCCGAGAGGACCGGACGCGCCCGGGACGCGATCGTGGCGGGAGTCGCGTTGCTGCTCCTGATCAACGTGCACACATACGAGGCGGTACCGCTGGCCGTGATCTGGGGCGCGCACCTCGTCATCGGGCGGCTGCGCCACGGCCGCTTCTCCGCCCGCGCGCTGCGCGCCACGGGGATCGCCGCGGCGGTCGCCGCGCCCGCCGCGGCCTGGATGGTGTGGTATCTGTTCGCGGATCCGGTATTCCGGCTTCGCGCCATGGTTCCGACCCCGAGCCTGCCGCTCGGCCACTACCTGCTCGGTTTCGGCCTGCTGATCCCCCTCGCGGCGATCGGCGCGCGCACGGTGGGCGCGCAGCGGGACATGGTCGTCCTCCTGATCGCCTGGGCGCTGCTCCAGCTCGGCCTGGGTTACGTGCCGGTCGGCTTGCAGCGGAAGCTGCTCATGGGGGTCCACATTCCGGTGGCTCTGCTGGCCGGTCTGGGGTTGGCGCGTGTCCGCGCGGGCCGGGGAGGGTGGCGGGCCGCCGCCGTCGTGCTCGTCCTGGCGAGCTCGAGCAACGTGTTCTTCACGGCTCGCGACGTCCACGCGCTGGTCGTGCGCGGAGGCGACCTCTCCAACTTCAGGGCGTACGTGCCGCGCGAGACCTACGAGGGATTCACGCGCGCGCGAGAGACGCCATCCACGGCGGTCATCGCTACGACGCTTGAGTACTCGCCGCACGTCGCGATCGTCGCCGGCCGGACCACCCTGCCTGGTCACTGGGGGGAAACGCCGCGCTACCCGGAAAAGCAGGCGCTCGTGCGCGCGGTCCTGGAGGGGCGGTTGAGCCTGCCCGGGTTCGCCGCCGCGACCGGAGCGACGCACCTGCTCGTGGACGGCCGGCTCTTCCCTGTGCGGTAGGTTCGGCCGGACAGGAATGCCGCCAGAGGCCGGACGATCCGATCGCCGATCAGGGCATGACGCCGACGTCGGAACGGCGCAGCACCAGGAATTCGCCGACCCTCGTCAGCTCTTCGTACCGTTCCAGGTGCGCCGCCACGACGCGGTCGGAGCGCATGAACGCGAGGAAGTCGAACCCGACCAGGTTGTTGTAGCGCGGCCGCAGGTCGACGAGGAGCAGGCCCGGATCCCGATCCGCGAGGTCCTTCGCGATGGCAGCCAGCACGAAGCTCCGCACGGAGCTCACATCCTCCCCCCGAAGCGCTCTCTGGCGCATGGACGGGAGCAACCAGTGCGAGCTGAAGCTCGACCCCCAATTGGCCGAGGAGTACGTGACCAGGGGAAATCCAGGCGCGACCCAGAAGCTGAACACCGGCTCGCCCGGGGCCGCGCTCTCCACGATCCGCGCGAAGCCGGAGAGGTAGTACGGATAGCCCTCGAGCCTCTGCCAGGCCGCGTCCACGGTGGCGTGGGCGCGCCACGAGAAGACACCCAGCGCGCCGGTGAGGAGTACCGCGGGCACGAGCCTGTGCGGCGATCGGCCGGAGGTGGCGGTCGCCGCCGCCGCGAGAGCCAGCATCGCGGCCGTGGCCACGTAGGTCGGTACCCAGTGGTAGGGGAATCCCTTGCCCTGCAGGACGACCGACAGGACCAGCGCCAGCGAAACCGAGAACAGGACGGGCGCGAGGGGGCGTGACGACGGGGCGGCCCAGGCGAAGACGAAGCCCAACGCCGAAATCAGCGCGATAACGGCGCCCAGAGCCGCCAGGTCCGCGCGGGCGTTCGGGGCGAAGTACCGGTAGTGCTCGGCGGCGAGGGCGGCGACCGCGAAGTATTCGCGATGGATGGCGGAGACGAAGACGACGTAGAGGACCAGAACCCCCCAGGCCGCCAGCGCTTCGGCGCGCCGGAGGGAGCGCACGCCCGCGCCCGCGGCGACGCACAGTTCGACCGCGACGAGAGCGAGCAGAAAGTACGGCTTGAGCGCGATCCCCAGGCCCGCGGCGACGCCGCTGCCGATGGCGACGGCGCGCGGAATCGGGCGGGCCGCGCGGCGCGCCCCGGCGGCGAAGACGTAGGGCAGGAGCAGCACGATCATCAACCCATCGCGCTGCGCGAACTCGCCGGGCTCCGCGACCAGCGTGACGGCCGTAGCCACTGCCATGGTAAACGCGGCCACGGTGGGCGGCAGGTAGCGCCGCCCGATCCACCAACCGGCAGCCAGTGATGCGACGCAAGCGGCCAGCGTCGCGACGCGCAGCAGCGCCACCGGGTCCGCTCCGGTGAGCCCGGCCACGCCGGCGGGAACGGCCATCAGGTATACGACCAGGGGAGGATTCGGCTCGAGAATGTCCACGTAGAGCCGCTCGCCGTTCAGCACCCGCTGGGCGACGTCGAGGAAGTAACCCACGTCTACGTGCAGCGGATGCCGAAACACGCTCACGGCGCCGATCGCCGCGGCGGCTGCCGCCGCGATCGTGAGTGCGCGCACGATGGCGCTCCCGCTGACTTCGGTCTTTCCGTTCGAGTCCACCGAATCAAGAATCCGGAGCCGTCCCCCAAGTACTACGAGCGCCGCCAACCTGGCACCGAGGGCTGTCATTGGCCAACCGGACGCCGGGCCGCGATCCCGCTCGGCGCCCCGACGCGATTCTTGCGCGCGCTGCGAGGACGGTGAGACCTTGGAGGCGGCTCGGGGGGCGGCTGGGGGGTAAGGTGAGATGAGCGCCGTGTCGGAGGCGAGGCGAAGGACCATTCCCGTGGTGGAGGAAACGTGCCTGCGGGCTGAAGCAGTCACCGACTCGGCCCACCGGGGCGGAGCGGGATCACCGGTGCTGCACTACGCCCTGCTCTTCGTCATCGCGATCAGCTTCTACCTGACGATCCTCCTGGACCTGGCGGGCGCCTGGAGCTGGATCGCCGTCACCCTGGCGCTCGGCGCCGTCGCCCTCACCAGCCGGGAACGCTCCACCCGGATCCTGGCGATCTACCCCCTCGTCTTCCTGTTCTATGTATCCGCGAGGCGAATCGCCGACGACGGCTTCGCCCCGGTTCGCCTGGAATACGTCATCGCGGCCGACCGCGTGCTGGGTCTAGGCGAGGTGCCGACGGTTTGGCTCCAGCAGGGCATGGCCGAGGGTCTGGCCGCCTGGACGCCGTTCCTGATCGGGATCTACGTGAGCTTCTTCTTCGTGTTCGTGGCCTCGGCTCCTTTTCTGTTCTGGCGCGATCGAAGCCTGGCGGAGCGGATGCTCGCGGGGGGCGTCCTGGTGTTCCTGATCGGGCTGCCCATCCACTGGGCGTTACCGACGGCCCCCCCATGGATGGCGTCTCTCGAGGGCTCCATCGAGCCGGTGCGCCGGCTGCTGCACGACGGTTGGCTCGGCGAGCAGACGACGGTCTACGAGCTGGGCGACAACGCCAGCGGCAACGACGTCTCCGCGATGCCGTCCTACCACATGGCGCTCACCGTCCTCGTCGCGCTCGCGTGGGCGCCCCTGGGCCGGGCGGCGACACTACTGGGCTGGGCGTACGCCGGCCTGATGGCGTTCGTGCTCGTGTACGGCGCCGAGCACTACGTGGTCGACCTGCTGGCGGGGGGCGCCGTCGCGGGGGTCGCCTGGTGGGCCGCCCCGAAGCTGCTGGAGAGGCTGGAGGGATCCGATCTGCGCGAGGGGTCGGCCGGTGGCGATACGTAATCGGGCGTCCGACGTAATAAAACAGTACCCGACGCGGGTAACGATCTATTACCTATGGCCTCTCCCCGGTTTCGGTCTGGATGGCGCAAAACGGTGCGCTCCAACCCGTTAGACCGAAACGCCCGTCTGGCACGCGACTTGTTGTAGTCCCGGTCGGCTCGCACGGCTGGTCCGTGGAGGCATGGACGGTCGCCCCCAGCGGGCGGCGACCCGTCAGGAGGTCGAGGCCGACTGGCCGAGTTGAAGGCGCGGTACGCAGGACCCTCGACCGGTCGGTCCGAGGGACGGGTGGGGAGACGCCGTTTGACGGTTCACCGACCCGCTATGCAGCTGAGCGCCACCGTGCGGTGGCAAGTCACACTCGGGAAAGGGTAGTCGATCCATGGACGCCGTGATTCGCAACTTCTGGAACGATGAGTCCGGGCAGGACCTGGCCGAGTACGCGCTGCTTCTGGCGCTGCTGGCCGTGGTGCTCGTGACGGCCATCACCGGCCTGCGGAACGCCATCGTGACCGCGTTCGGTCGCGCCACGAACGTTCTGAACAACGCCGGCGCCAGCTAAGGCCGGACCGGCAATAGGCCACGGGTCGGGGATGCCGGGTCCGGCGTCCCTGGCCCGTCGGCCTTGCCGAGCTGTTGCGCAGGACCAGCAGTTTTCGAGGGGAAGGGAAAGAACGGGCGTGCAACGAGGCATGCAGGGGGAAGCCAATGTGGGCCACGATTCAGGCGCTCTGGAGCGATGAGGCCGGGCAGGACCTGGCGGAGTACGCGCTGCTGCTGGCGCTGATCGCCGTCGTGCTCGTGACCGCGATAGACGCCTTGCGCACCGCGATCGCCAACTCCTTCGGACGCGCGACCAACGTGCTCACCAACGCGGGCGCGAGCTGAGCGTCCGGCGATGCGTCGTGGGGCGGACGAGCCCTACGGCCCGATGACGCGACGAGCCTGGGGGGAGCGCTCGCACGGGAAGGATGAACGGAACGATGAACACCATGCTGAACGCGGTCTGGAACGACGAGTCCGGGCAGGACCTGGCGGAGTACGCGCTGCTGCTGGCGCTGATCGCCGTCGTGCTCGTGACCGCCATCGGGGCGCTGCGCACGGCGATCGCCAACGCATTCGGTCGCGCGACGAACGTCCTGAACAACGCGGGCGCCAGCTGACGCCGACGCGGGCGCCAGCCGGGACCGCAGACGAGGGGCCGGGGGGTCAGACATGTTTGGGATTCTTGGAACATACTGGGCGAACGAGACCGGGCAGGACCTGGCCGAGTACTCGTTCCTCCTGGCTCTCATCGGCCTCGCGATGATCGTGCTTCTGGTCGACTTCCGCCACGCCATCGCCACGCCGATGGAGAGCGTGCGGGACGCGATCAACGAGGCGACCAGCAGCTAAGTGGGCGGCGGCGCGGCTACGTGCACCAGGAGATGATGGCCTGGGCGGACTACTGGCTGATCACCCTCGTAGTGGCGGCCGCGCTCTCGGACGTGAAGGACCGCACGATCCCGAACTACCTGACCGTAACGGGTCTCGCGATCGGGTTGGTGCTATCGTTGAGCCCCGGGGGTATCAGCCCCCAGGGCGCTTTGCTGGGCGCCGCAATCGGTTTCGGCGTCTCGCTGCCGCTGTTCGCGCTGGGCGCGTTCGGCGGCGGAGACGCCAAGCTTATCACCGCGGTCGGAGCTTTCATGGGGCCTGTCGGAATGCTCGAGGCCTTGCTGGGTACTGCCTTGATAGGCGGAGCTATGGCGGTGTATACTACGTGGCGACTTGGTCTGCTGGGGCAGACCATTTCCAATACCGGCGCCCTCGTGCTGAACCTCGTCACCGTCGGACGGTTCGGTCACAGACAGACCCTCCGGACGGAGGGCGTCATCACGATCCCCTACGGCGTTGCAATCGCCGCCGGCTCCCTGATAGCAAGGTTCGCGCTATGAGGCACTTGAAGAGCGCGACGAGGGAAGCCTCTCGCGTGGGCTCCTTCCGGCGGTCGACCGCGGGTCAGTCGATCGCCGAATTCGCGCTGGTCGTCCCGATCCTGCTGCTGCTCGTCTTCGGCATCGTCGAGTTCGGGCTGATCGTGAAGTCCTGGCAGGTCGTGACCGACGCCGCCCGCGAGGGCGCGCGCGTTGCCGTGGTGGGCGCCACGCCGGGCGCCACGGCCGATTCGACCGACGCGGTCGCCGCGGTGCGGGCGGCCCTCAACCGCGGCGGCCTCGACGGCGCGGACGCCACGGTGACCCTGGAGGCGCACGGAGTCTCCGCGGGCCCGTGGACCGGCGCCGAGCGCGGCGACACCGCTCGAATGAACATCACCTATCCGCACGACATGATCATGTTCGGGCCGCTCATCGCGTCGATGACCGGCTACAGCACGATCCCGATTCGGACCTCGATCGCGATGCGCAAGGAGTAAGGGAGGGGTACGGGGGAAAATGGGAAATCGCAGACGTGCGTTGCTGATGGTGGGGCTGGCCCTGCTCGCGGGGCTGATCGCCGCGTACCTGTCGCTGGACTTCCTCAGCAGCCAGGGCGGGCCGGTGCTGCCGACGGTGGCCCGGACGACGACGCCCGTGGCGGTGGCGGTCACCGACCTGCCACTCGGGAGCAAGATCCGGCCGGAGGACGTCACGCTCATCGACTGGCCCTCGGAGCAGGTCCCGACGGGCTACGTCACCGCGGTGGAAGACGTGGTCGGGCGCGGCCTGATACGGCCGGTTTCGGTGAACGAGCCGTTCCTGGAGGCCAAGCTCGCCGACACCGAGACCGGCGGCCTGCCGATCACCATCCCGGAGGGCATGCGCGCGATCAGCATCCGCGTGGACGAGGTCGTGAGCGTCGCCGGCTTCGTGGTGCCCGGCACGCGCGTGGACGTCATCCTGACGGTGGACCCGCCCAACGGCGGCGACAAGCTGTCGCAGATCGTGCTCCAGGACATCCTGGCGCTCACCTCGGGGCAGCTCATCCAGGCCGACGAGGACGGCTCGCCCGTCATCGCGTCGGTGATCACGGTGCTCGTCACGCCGGTCCAGGCGGAGCAGCTCGTGATCGCGGGCGACCAGGGCCGGATCCAGCTCGCGCTGCGCAACACGCTGGACGGCGATTCGATCCGGACGGACGGGGCGCGCGTGGCGGAGCTGATCAGCGGCCAGGCGCGCAGGGCGAGCGGCACCGCCCGGACGCGCGTCGCGCCCGTGGACCAGGCGCCGACGATTGAAATCTTCAGGGGAGGTCAGAAGACCATCCAGCGGTTCTGATCGACGTTTCAGGTGTGGGGGGGTTCACTGTGATGCGGAGGATGATGATGCGGAGATCGGCCAATCCCGTCTGGGGGCTGGTGCTGGCCTTCGGGATGACGATGCAGGCCAACGCGGCGGCGGCGCAGCGGCAGCAGGTGCTCGCGGAGGCCGACGATGTGATCCGCGTGGCGAAGGGCAAGTCGGCGCTCATTTTGCAGCCGGCGCAGGTGGAGCGGATCCAGCTCGCGGACCCGACCATCGCCGAGGCGACGCCGATATCGGTGCGGGAGCTCGTGGTCACGGGAGTGGCCATCGGGACGACCAGCCTGTTCGTCTGGCGAACGAACAACACGGTGTCGCTGTATACCGTGGAGGTCACGCCCGACGCGGACCTGATCCAGCGGCAGATCGAGATAATGCTGCCGGGCGAGACGATCACGGTGCTGCCGAGCGGCACGAACATCTTGCTGAACGGCAACGTCACGCGGCCGGGCATGGCGCGGAGAGCGGTGGAGATCGCCGAGCAGAGCGGCGCGACGGTGGTGAACAACATCCAGTCGCCGTCGGCCGAGCAGATCCTGCTCAGCGTGCGCTTCGCCGAGGTGACGAACACGGGCGGGCGGAACATGGCGTCGGCGCTGCGGACGCTGAACCCGCACGAGTTGCAGTTCGACGATTCGGAGGACTGGTTCGGCGAGACGATCTCCGACGGGCTGCTGACGTTCCTGCTGTCGGGGGACAACCGGTCGCTCGAGGCGATCATCCAGACGCTCAAGGAGACGGGCGACTTCAAGAGCCTCGCGGAGCCGAACCTCCTGACGATAGAAGGAAACGAGGCGACGTTCCTGGCGGGTGGGGAGTTTCCCTTCCCGATCCTTCAGGGGAACCAGGCGGGTGGGGTGACGATCCAGTTCCGGGAGTTCGGGATCCGGCTGAAGTTCACGCCGTTCATCACGAACACCGGGGCGATCCGGCTCCAGGTGGAGCCGGAGGTTTCGTCGCTCGACTTCGCGAACGGGTTGGTGCTGAGCGGCTTCCGGATTCCGACGATCCTGTCGCGGAAGACCAGCACCGAAGTGGAGCTACGGGAGGGCCAGACGCTTGCGATCTCGGGGCTCGTGAGCAGCGAGATGGCCAAGAGCGTGACGAAGATTCCGATCCTCGGGGACATCCCGATCCTCGGCGCCTTCTTCCGCTCGACGGACGCCCAGCAGAGTCGCTCGGAACTGCTGGTGACGGTAACGCCGTACATCGTGCAGCCCAGTGACGTGCCGCCGGAGATGCCCACGGGCGAGCCGGAGACATGGGACTGGCTGCGCGGGATGCGGGATCAGGATCTGGAGCGGCGCTAGTTCCGAGGCCTGGCAGGCGCCGCGATACCGCAGGGGGGATGCAACGATGAGAGAAAAAGGTCTCCTGACACGCCCCGCGTCGAACCGGCGCGGGGCCGCGCTCGCCCTGGTGGCGCTGGGCATGCCGGTGCTGCTGGGGATGATCGCCCTGGGCGTCGACCTGGGCATGATGATGGCCGCGCGCGCGGAATCGCAGCGCGCGACCGATTCCGGCGCGCTGGCCGGGGCGGCGCTGTTCCTGGTCCATCCGGATCCGCTCGACGCCGTGGTTCCGGCCAGGGCGGAGGCCTTCGCGTTCACCGAGTCGAACGCGATCCGCCACGAGGCGATCGACGCCGTCGAGGTGACGGTGGAAGTGAACCCCGACAGCCAGATGGTCCGTGTCACGGCCAGGCGCACGATCCCGACCTGGTTCGCCAAGATCTTCGGCGTCAACGAGGTCACGGTCGCGACGGAGTCGGTCGCGCACGCGGTCGAGGCGGGATCCACCAGCCGGTGCGTGAAGCCGTTCGCGCTTCCGGACCTGTGGTGGGACACGCAGGACGGCAGCGGGACCGGCGGCAACGAGGGCGACCTGCAGGGGCCCGGGGAGGACGGGCACAAGGTGTGGGACCTCACGCCCCTCACCGGCGGCCAGGGGAACGATACCGGCCTGTTCGAGAACTGGGTGTACGACGCCTACGAGACCTACGGAGGGGCCGACGCCGACCCCGCGGACCAGACGGGCTGGGGCACCAGCGCCCGCAACGGGCTGCGCGACTACAACGGGCGCGAGTACGTGGATGACTACGGCCGCGAGATGCTGGTCAAGTTCCAGGACCCGAACGGCGGAGAATCGTCGCACTGGCTGCCGTTCGTGATCCCGGGGTACGGCAGCGGCGTGGCGTCCTTCACCGAGAACATCCGGAGTTGCAGGCCGGTGACGTTCACCATCGGGGACGAGGTCGAAGACGAGCCCGGCCTGTACCCGAATCCCACCTGGAAGGCGTTCGAGGACCTCCTGAACGAGGATCCCAACGCCGAGTGGCAGGAGACCGTGGACGAGGACGGGATCAGCACCGGAAAGGTCATCAATTCGGCTTGGGAAGGCAACTGGCTGAACAGCCCGCGCGTGGTCACGGTGCCGCTCGTCAGGCCCGACGGCACGATCAGCGGGCGCAACGAGATGGAGGTCGTGGACTTCGCGCTGGTCTTCCTCGAGTGGCCCACGCCGCGAAGCTTCAAGTCGCCCCTCATGGGGCGGTTCCTGTTCTTCGTGCCGGGTTCGGGCGAGGGGGGGCCGGAGGTCGGGAGCAACGTGCGGATACTCCGGCTGATCGACGAGGACAGGTGGGTGCCGTACGCAGGGTGATGGAAACGGCGCCGAAGACAAACTAGACGCAATCCAGAGGGCCGGCGCGACGCGCGAGGGTCCTCTCCCCGGGACGCGGATCGGGATAGGGAAAGGGAACAGGAACATGGCGCATCAGAGCCTGCGCATCGCGCTGGTCGGGGTCGACCCGGCGGTGCGAAAGGCGCTGGATGAGATCGAGCTGCCGGGGAAACGGCGCGTCGAGATAACGCACCAGCTTGAAGCTCCGCTCGCGGAGCTGGGCCGCGAGGACGCGGCCCGGCTCACCGCGGGGGAAACCCAGGTGGTGCTGATCGGCATGGGGGACGATCCCCAGACGGGCATCAAGATCGCCGCCTACCTGGCGGACGCCGCTCCCGCGCTCCACGTCATCGGGTCCGGGCCCGGGCTCGCGCCCGACGTCCTGATGCAGGCGATGCGCGCGGGCGTGAACGAGTACCTGCTCGCGCCCGTCACGGTGACCGACCTCGCGGACGCCCTGGGCCGCGCCTGGAAGCGCCACTCGTTCGTCGAGCAGGAGCTGGCCGGCCACGAGGCCCAGCTCCGCGGCAGGGTGTTCGCGTTCCTGCCCGTCAAGGGCGGCACGGGGACCACGACCGCGGCGGTCAACCTGGCGGTCGCGCTCCAGCGCGCCACGAACGAGAAGACGCTGCTCGTGGACCTGGACATGGAGCTCGGCGGGGTGGCGCTGCTGCTCGGCCTGCGCCCGCGCTTCAGCTTCCTGGACCTCGCGCGAAACTTCCACCGGCTGGATCCCAACCTGGTGAGCTCCTACGTGGAGTCGCACCCGTCCGGGCTGGACGTGCTGGCGGCGCCGCTGCGGCCGGAGCGCTCCGACGTGATCGCCGCCGACGAGGCGGGCAAGATCATCGACTTCCTGCGCCAGACGTACAAGTACGTCGTGCTGGACATGTCCAAGTCGCTGTCTCCCATGATGCTCAGCGTCATGGAGACGGCGGACAAGATCATCGCCGTCACGACCGCCGACCTGCCCACGCTCGGCAGCCTGAAGCGGCTGCTGCCGGTCCTTCAGCGCCTGGACGACAACTCCATGGACCGCATCCGCGTGGTCGTTAACCGCTATCACCCGGACGGCCAGGTCACCATCGACGACATCCGCACGCTCCTGGACATGGATGTGCACTGGACGCTGTCCAACGACTACCGCTCGGCGATCAAGGCGGCGAACGAGGGCCGGCCGATCACGCTGAACGGCCGCTCCCCGTACTCGCGCGACATCGAATCGATAATCGGGGCCCTGGTGGACCTGCCGGGCGCCCCCGCGACGAACGGCGACAGCGGCCTGGCCGCGCCGCTGAAGCGACTGTTCGGCCTCAAATAGCGAGGCCGGGGGAGCCTGACCATGACCGAACCTACGCAACCGACCGAAGCCGCCGCCGACCCCAAGGGGCCGGGGGGCGCGGGCCTCTGGACCGGCGACCTGGCGCGCCGCAAGGGCAAGGGCGGCAAGGCGGACGCCGCCTTGCCAACGGCTCAGGGCGAGCTGAACCAGGTGCAGGCGCGGCTGCACCGCCACCTGCTCGAGCGCCTCAACCTGGCGGCGCTGCAGGAGGTGGATCGCGAGGAGGCCGCGCGCACCATCCAACGCGCCGCGCACGAGCTGCTCAACGAGGAGGAGACTCCCCTCGCCAACGTCGAGCGCGAGCAGGTCGTGGAGAAGGTCCTGGACGAGATCTTCGGACTGGGGCCCCTCGAGCCGCTGATGAAGGACCCGGACGTCTCCGACGTGCTGGTCAACACCGGGCGGCAGGTCTTCGTGGAGCGCCACGGGAAGCTGTACGAGACCGGCACCAGGTTCCGCGACGACCGTCACCTGATGCAGGTGATCGACCGCATCGTGAGCGCCGTCGGGCGCCGCATCGACGACAGCTCGCCCATGGTGGACGCGCGCCTGGCCGACGGCTCGCGCGTGAACGCGATCATCCCGCCGCTCGCGATCGACGGCCCGCACGTGTCCATCCGTAAGTTCAAGCGCGACACGCTCACCGGCGAGGACCTGCTGCGCTACGAGTCGCTCAGCCAGCAGATGCTGGAGCTCGTGGAAGCGATCGTGAAGGCGCGCCTCAACGTCCTCATCTCCGGGGGCACGGGCGCGGGCAAGACGACGCTGCTGAACATCCTGAGCGGCTTCATCCCCGCGGACGAGCGCATCGTCACGATCGAGGACTCGGCCGAGCTGCAGCTCCGCCAGCCGCACGTCGTCCGGCTGGAGACGCGGCCGCCCAACGTGGAGGGCCAGGGCGCGGTGAGCCAGCGCATGCTGGTGATCAACTCGCTGCGCATGCGGCCCGACCGGATCGTCCTCGGCGAGGTCCGCGGTGGCGAGGCGATCGACATGCTCCAGGCCATGAACACCGGCCACGACGGCTCGCTCACCACGCTGCACGCCAATACCCCGCGCGACGCGCTCTCGCGCCTGGAGACGATGGTGTCGATGGCGAGCCTGAACATCCCCGAGCGCGCCATGCGCGAGCAGATCTCCTCGGCGATCGACGTCGTCATCCAGTGCAGTCGCATGAGCGACGGGACGCGCAAGGTGGTCGCGATCTCCGAGATCGTGGGCATGGAGGGGAACGTCATCACCATGCAGGACATCTTCCTCTTCGACCGCCAGGGCGTGGACGAGGAAGGCAAGGTGCTGGGGGGCTACCGCTCGACGGGCATCCGGCCGCGCTTCGCGGACCGCTTGCGCATGCACGGGATCAAGCTGTCGTCCTTCCTGTTCGGCGACGAGTCGGGCGCGGACATGTCCGAGGACGACGTTGTGCCGGAGGCGAAGAAGAAGAAGGAGAAGAAGACGCTCTGGGGCGACCGGCTGGAGTCGGTGGGCTAGGTCATGGGCTCCTCCCTGGCGGCAGTCCTGGTGTTCGTCGCGGTGGCCGCGCTCGTCGTGGTCGTCGCTCTGGTCCTGGAGAGCCTGCGTGACCACCGCGACCGCAGGTCGCTGGCGAGCCGGCTCGAGAGTATGGACTTCGAGACCCTCGCCGCGCAGTCCGGCGCGTCGGACCTCCTGCGGCCGCTGCACCAGCGGACCGCCCTGGAGGCCTTCGCGGACCGCTTCACGCGGCTCCGCGGGATCCAGACGGCGATGGAGCAGGCCGACCTGAGCTGGTCGATCGCGACGTTCCTGCTGGCGACCGCCGGCTTCGCGATGGGAGGCGGGCTCGCGGGCCTAATCTTCTCCAACAGCCTGCTGGTGGCGCTCGTCACCGCGGTGGTAGGCGGCGGGCTGCCCTACGTGTACGTGACGCGCAAGCGCGCGCGGCGGATGCGCAAGCTCGAGGAACAGCTCCCGGAGGCGATCGACCTGATGGGGCGCGCGCTGCGAGCCGGGCATCCGTTCTCGGCCGGGATCAAGATGGTCGCCGAGGAGCTGCCCCCGCCCCTGGGCGAGGAGTACCGGCGCGCGTTCGAGGAGCAGCGCTTCGGGCTGCCGGTGCACGACACGCTGCTGTCGCTCGCCGACCGCGCCCCGCTGCTGGACGTGCGCATCTTCGTGACCGCCGTGCTCATCCAGCGCGAGGTCGGCGGCAACCTCGCGGAGATCCTGGACAACATCTCGCACACGATCCGGGAGCGCTTCCGCATCCAGCGAGAGATCCGCACGCGCACCGCGCAGGGGCGCATGACAGGATACCTGCTCGCGGGGCTCCCCATCATCATGGGGATCCTGTTCTACTTTCTGAACCGCGAGTACATCATGACGCTGTTCACGGACCCGCTCGGGGTGTTCTTCCTGGGCGCCGCGCTGATCCTCCAGGTGCTGGGCTTCCTGTGGATCCGCCAGGTCGTGGACATCGACATCTGAGGAGAACGCCATGGTCATAATCGCGCTCCTCATCGGCCTCACCGTCGTCCTGGGCGTGCTCGGGGCGATGCAGCTGGCGCCCAACCGGCCGCGCGCGGTGTCGCAGCGGCTCTCGGAGCTGCGCCGCCTTGGGTACGCGAGCGCCACCGCCGAGCAGGCGGGGCGGCAGGATCGGCGGGCGCACTTCGAGCTGTTCCTGCGCCGGCTGGGCTCCAAGGTGGACGCCTCGGCGAAGGACGCCGCGGAGATCCGCCAGCGCCTCGTGCAGGCCGGCTACCGCGGCCAGACCGCGCCCGCGGTTTTCTGGGGCGTGCGCCTGTTCCTGACCGCCTCGCTGGGGTTCTGCATGCTGGCCATCGGCGCCGCGTCCGGCGCGGAGCCGAGCTCGCTGCTCCTGCGCGGCCTCGCCGCGGCGGGGCTCGGCTGGGTCATGCCGAGCTTCTACGTGGGGCGCAAGCAGAAGAAGCGGAAGCTCCAGATCCAGAAGGCGCTGCCGGACGCGCTGGACCTCCTGGTGGTGTGCGTGGAGGCGGGCCTGGGCCTCAACCAGGCGCTCGTGCGCGTGTCCGAGGAGATCCGCCACGTCAGCACGGAGATGAGCGAGGAGCTGATCCTCGTGAACCTGGAGATCCGCGCGGGAGCGGAGCGGTCGCAGGCGCTCAGGAACCTCGCCGAGCGGACCGGCGTGGACGACGTGCGCGCGCTGACCGCGATCCTGATCCAGACCGACCGCTTCGGCACGTCGGTTTCGACCGCGCTGCGGACGCAGGCCGACACGATGCGCACCAAGCGGCGGCAGCGCGCCGAGGAGGCCGCGGCGAAGACGACCATCAAGCTGATCCCGCCGCTCGTGTTCTGCGTGTTCCCGGCGATCTTCACGGTGATCCTCGGGCCCGCCGCGATCCAGATCTACCGCGTGCTGGTCACCGGGGAAGGCTTCGGTTGATGGGCGGGACGGCCCGGATCGAGGTGCGCAACGCCACCCGGCAGAGCGTCCTGGGCGGGCGCGTGGCGGTCGCGCGCACGCACTGGTCGCGCCTGCGCGGCATGCTCGGCCGGCCCGAGCCGGAACCGGGCGAGGGCCTGCTCATCGTGCCCTGCCGGGGCGTGCACATGTACGGCATGAAGTTCCCGCTGGACGTGGTGTTCCTGGACCAGGAGGGCGGCGTCGTGGATGTCCGCCCGGATCTTCAGCCGGGAACGCGGACGGGGTTCATCAAGGGCTCCCATTACGCCCTGGAGATCCCCGCCGGGACGATCGCGGCCAGCGGCACGCGCGTCGGCGACAAGCTGGTGTGGCAGCCGACCGCCGAGGAGCGGATCCTCGGGGACGCCGCGGCCGGAGGCGCCCACGCGCCCGCCGGCGGCCCGGCGGTCGCTGACGCCGAGGTCGCTTCGGTCGCTGACGCCGAGGTCGCTGCGGACACCCACGCGCTCTCCCGCACGTGAACCCATGTACGAGACACCCGAAGGGGGGGAGTCGGTGGCAACGGCTGAAATGAACCCGGGCGCGCCGCCCGTCGCGAAGGGTAGGGGCAATGCGTGGACGCCTCCGCTCCCGCAGACCGTCGAGGACCTGGGCCTCTCCGAGGAGGCGGTCGCCGACCTGCTGCTGAAGGTGCTGTACGTGCAGGGCGCGCGCAGCGGCGACAGCCTGACGAAGACCGTCGCGATGCCCTTCGACATCGTGGACAACGTCCTGCTCGACCTCCAGCAGCGCCGCTTCATCGAGGTGCGCAAGACCGAGGGCCACGGCCGCGGCGGCTACACCTTCGACATCACCGGTGCCGGCCGCGAGCGGGCGCGCGAAGCGCTCGAGGCCAGCCAGTACGTGGGGCCCGCGCCGGTCCCGCTGGCGCAGTACCGCGCCGCCACGCTGTCGCAGTCCGTGGGCGAGGTGCACATCACCCGCGGCCGCATCCGCGAGGGCTTCGACGACCTGGTCCTGGACGAGCAGCTCTTCGAGGCGCTCGGCCCGGCGGTCAACTCCGCGAAGTCGCTCTTCCTGTACGGCGCGCCGGGCAACGGCAAGACCCACATGGCCGAGATCATCGCGCGGCTCATGGGCACCGCCGACATCTGGATCCCCTACGCGATCGACGTGGACGGGCAGATCGTGGTGCTGTTCGATCCGGTCCACCACCAACGCGTGAAGAAGGAGGCCTCCGACGGAGACGGCGGCGGCGCCGACGTGCTGATCCGCAAGGAGCAGCCCTACGACCGGCGCTACGTCCACATCCGCCGTCCCATCGTCATGACGGGCGGCGAGCTGACCATGAACCAGCTCGACCTGGAATACGACCGCCACACCAAGATGTACCAGGCGCCGTTCCAGGTGAAGGCGAACGGCGGCGTGCTGATCATCGACGACTTCGGGCGCCAGCGCGTCCCGCCGCACGAGCTGCTGAACCGCTGGATCGTGCCGCTCGAGAAGCGCCGCGACTACCTCACGCTGCACACCGGCGTGAAGTTCCCGGTGCCGTTCGACACGCTGATCATCTTCGCGACCAACCTGGACCCGAGCGACCTCGTGGACGAGGCCTTCATGCGCCGCATCCACTACAAGATCGAGGTCCCCAGCCCGGACCGGGAGCAGTACGAGATCATATTCCAGCGCGCGTGCGAGAGCCGCGACATCCCCTACGATCCGCGGGCGGTGGAGTACATCTACCGCAAGTACTACGGCTCCATCGGGATCGCGCCGCGCGGCTGCCACCCGCGCGACATCACCGACCACGTGCTGGACTACGCGCGCTACGTGGAGGCGGAGCCGAAGCTCACGCCGGAGCTGATCGACTCGGCGTGCGACTCGTACTTCCGGGTGATGGCGGCCGAGGACATGCGCGGGGCCGGCGTCAGGTGACGGCGGCCGGCGCGAGCCGGCAGGGAAGGGCACGGCGCCGGTGACGCCCGGCGCGCGGGGGTGGCCCGATCGGGGGATGGGCTGAGGCGAGAGGGTCCGGGAGGCTGGCGGCCGGCAGGGCCGGCGGCGCCCGGCGGGGAAAACCGACGGGAACGGAGCGGGTCATGCCGGTCAACGAGGGCCTTTCAGGGTCCCTTTCGGGCGGGAAGACGGTGGAGGAGCTCGCGCGCGAGTTCGAGGACATCGTCGTCGATCGCCTGAAGCGGGTCGAGCGGTCCAACCGCCGCCTCCATCTCATGGGCGGCCTCATCCTGATCCTCCTAGTGCTGGCTCTGGGCGCCGCGTTCTTCTACTTCGTGCAGCTCCGGCAGGGCGGCATGCCGATGTGGGCGGCGACGACCGTCACGGCACGCGAGTTCCAGCTCGCGGACGCCAGCGGCGCGGTGCGCGGGCTCTGGCGCGCCGATGACGACGGCGGCTCCCGGCTCACGCTCCTGGACACGGAGGGGAACGTCCGCATGCGCCTGTCGGTGCTGGACCAGGGCGGCTCCCCCGGGGTCGCGTTCCTGGACGAGGGCGGCACCCAGCGCATCGTCCTGGCCCACCTCCCCGACGTCAGCAACCTCGCGTTCGCGGACGAGGACGGCAGCACGAGGTCGGTGCTGGGGGTGTCCGCTGACCGGTCCTCCACGCTCGTCTTCGCGGACCGGCGGGGCCTGACGCGGGCCGGCATCGGGGTCGACCGGTTCGGCGATCCGCAGCTCGCGATCATGGAGGGCGGGGCCGGGACCGGCGCGGTGCCGACGACCCCCGACCCGGACGAGGCGTCGGACGAGACGTCGGACGAGGAGGAAGGGGAGGGCGACTCCTAGCGGGGTCCGCTGCCCGCGCTCCGGCCAGTCGCGGCGGCTCCCGTTCCGGGCGCGGCGGCGGGGGAGCGGCGCCAGCGGGCAGCACCCGAGCGCAACGGACCGTTACGCCAGCCGCGTAACGCGACGTTCCCGCGCTCGGTCCGCCGGCGGGGTGGGGATGGGTGGATGTCCCTCAACCGCGGGCAATCGTGTCGCCGACGAGGGCGGTACGAAAAATGTCCTGGACGAGGGGTGGATGGGAACCATGCGGACCTCAGTCTCCGGGCGCTTCCCCGTGGCGCAAACGACGCAGGCGACGACGGCCTCGGTCGGAGTCCGTCCGTTCGATGAGCGCATCGGCGGGCTGATTTCGGGTCGCTACTACGTGCTCAGCGGCGCACCCGGCTCCGGCAAGACCTCCACGTCCCTCCACTTCCTGGGCACCGGCCTGGACGCGCACGAGACGTGCGCGGTGCTCACCCAGGACGACCCGGCCGACCTCTTCGCGCAAGCGGACTACCTGGGCTACGACCTCCAGGACGCGGCCGCGAGCGGGCGCCTGGTGTTCTTTCGCTATCGGCTCGACTTCCAGCGCCACTACAGCCGGGTCGCGGACCCCGCGCTCGTGTTCGAAGAGCTGAAGTCGCTCCTGTGGGATCAGATCCCGCACCGCTTCGTCATCGATTCCGTGCTGCCGCTGCTGGAAGGGGGCATGGCCGCCGAGGAGGCGGTGGACGCCTTCGCGCGGTTCCTCGATGAGATCCCGTGCACGACCTTCATCACCGTCCCGGGCGACCTGAGCGAGACCTACTACAGGCGCATCTACAACCGCATCAGCGCCGGCGCCGCGGGCATCTTCCACTTCGAGAACCTCACCGGGCCGGCCCGGCAGATGACGGTCCGGAAGCTCCGCCAGCGGCTCGGCTCCACCGAGTCCGTGCGCTTCTCGATCCGCCCGGGGGCCGGGATCGTCGAGGAGCTCTCGCTGCGTTCGCACGACGAGCTGCCGGAGGAGACCCGCCGGCGCGTCGTGCTGCTCAGCCAGGGCGCGAAGTTTCCGCCGGAATGGCTGCCGCCGCTGCGCGACGCCTACGACCTGGACGCCTTCGACTCGGTGGCGCGAGCGTTCGGCGACCTCGCGTCCGCGAACTACGGCGCGCTCCTGGTCGCGCTCGACCCCATGCGGCCGGAGCCCGCGCTGAGCCTCACGCGCGAGCTGCGCAGGGCGGGCAACGGCGCGCCCATCCTCTTCGTCTCGTCCACGCGCGGGCTGCGCGGCCATACGCGAGCCGAGGGGCTGCGCGCCGGCGGGGACGACTTCCTGGAGGACACGCTCAACCCGTCGGAGCTGCTCGCGCGCATCGACAACGCGCGCGCGCGCGGACACCGGCGCATGGCCGACGGCGCCGTCGCGGCGGGTCCGCCCGCGGCGCAGCCGACCGACGCCGGGGGCGATCCGGTGCCGCTGCAGGCGGCCGACTTCCGCGCGCTCATCCGGGACCACGTGCACGGCGCCCGGCACGCCTATTTCGCGCTCGTGGAGCTCGGTCCCGCCGAGCTCTCCGCCGCGGAGGCGGGGCGCCTGCTGCTTGAGCGCCTGCGCGTGCGCGACGGCGACCTGGTCGCGGTGATGGAGGACGGCCGCCTCGCGCTCTACCTGCACGACATCCACCGCAAGCACGTGCGCGCGCTGCTGACCCGGCTGGTGTCGGCGGAGCCGGGTCTGGCTGACCTGGATCACACCTCGATGTTGTCCTACCCGGCGGACCGCGAGGGCGTGCTGGCGTGGCTCGAGGACGCCCCCGCCGGGCATCCGGAAACCGCCGGCGCGGGGCTCTGAGGCATGGCCGGCGGGGGCAGCTACCTTCCCCGGCTCGTCCTGATCGCGGTGGGGCTTCTCGTCGTGAGCATGGGCGCGCTGTACGTCCTCTACGACCCGCCCGCGGGGCTGTCCGAGTCCGAGGTGTTCGGCAACCCCGTCGCGCGCAACGTGCCGCGGCGCGAGCCGATCCGCTCGGCTCCCGAGCGCGGCGCCCGGACCCGCGCGGCGCTGCCCGCCATCGTGGAGGGGCCGCCTCCGGCCCGGCCGCTCGGCCCCATCACCCCGCAGGGAAACCCGGGCACGGCCCTGGATCGCGCGCGCGCCGCGGTCGGCAGGGGGGACTACGCGGAGGCCCGCCGCCGGTACGAGGCGCTGCCCGCGCGCGACCGCGACGAGACGGTGCGCCGGGAGTACGCGCGCGCGCTGGCGTGGGGGGGCGACCCGGCGGCGGCGGCGCGCGCGCTCGAGGAGCTGGCCGCGGCGCGGCCCACGGACGCCGGGCTGCGGCTGGAGCTGGCGCGCTACCGCTGGTGGGCCGGCGACGCGGATGGGGCGCGCGCGGACGCGCGCCGCGCCCTGGAGCTGCGGCCAGCGGACGTGGAGGCGGTCGCGCTGCTGCGCGAGCTGCGCGCGGCCGCCGAGCCATCCGCGCGCGAGGCGGCGGAGTGGCTCGCGGAGCGCGACGCGCCGGGCGAGCGGCTCTGGCTGGGCCGCGCGCTGGTGCGCGAAGGCCGCCACGGCGAAGCCCTCGAGCACCTGCGCCGCGCGGCCTGGAGCGGCGAGTTCTCCGACTCGCTGTGGCTGGAGTACGCCGCCGCCGCCGCGCAAGCCGACTCGGCCGCGGCGGCGGCCGACGCGCTCGTGCGCTACGCCGAGCGGACCACCCCCGACCGCGCCACGCGCGTGCGCACCGCGCGCGCCCTCGCCTGGGCGCTGCGCGCCGACGAGGCGCTCGCCGCGTACGCCGCGCTGCTGGCGGAGGCCGACGACCCCGAGCTGCGGCTCGAGCGCGCGCGCCTGTACGCGGCGGCCGAGCGCTGGGACGAAGCGCGCGCCGACCTGCGCGCGGCGCTCGCAGAACGTCCCGCGGATGCGGAGGCGCTGCTCCTGCTGGCCGATATCGAGCGCTGGCACGGGTCCCCGGAGGAGGCGGTCGGGCTCTACGAGCGGGCGCTCGCGGAGCGTCCCGGAGACGCGCGCGGCGCCGAGGGCCTGGCGCTCGCCAGGGCCGCGCTGGCGCCGCCCGAGCCGGCGCGCCCTCGGCCCGCCATCCCGCCCCTCGGCCGGTGGCACGCCGCCAACCACACGTTCGGCGACAACCAGCGCTTCCGGTGGTTCTCCAACTCCGTCACGCGCGCGTGGTTCGGGGAGCGCGCGGTGTGGTCGGCGGGCGTACAGACGGACGTCGTGGAGGGCTTCCCGACGCCCGCCCTGGACCGCGTCACCGTCGGCGTGGCGGTGCGCGGCCAGGGCCGCTTCACGACCTCCGAGCGCTCCTGGCTGACGCTCGGGGCCGGGATCCACGCGTTCGACCACGCCGGGACGTTCCCGACCGCGCTCGCGGGCGTGACGTGGGACCCGCGCCCGGGCACCCGCCTCGACGCGCGCTACGAGTTCGGCTCGGCGGTCCGCCGCGCCGCGACCACCGCGGCGCTCGCGGCGGACGCGCTCTCGCACCTCGCGCAGGCCAGCGTGAACACCGGCGCGGGGGCGTGGCGGATCTCCGTCGCGACCGAGACCGAGTTCCTGACCTCGGACCTCGGCCAGACCTGGCGGCACGCCGCGAGCGCGGACCTGCGCCGGCCGCTGGGCGCCGGATTCTACGCGCTCGCCGGGGTGAGCTTCGTGGGCACCACGGGGGACTCGCCCGCGCTCTTCGGAGACGCGCTGTACTGGACACCCGACTACTACGTGGCGCCGAGCGTAGGGCTCGCCTGGGAGCGCAGTATCGGCGTCGACAGGTTCGCGGGGCTGCGCGTGCGGCCGTCCTACCTGTTCGTGCGCGAGCGCGGACCCGAGCGGCGCTTCTTCGATGAGGAGCTGTTCTTCCTCGGGGCGGGCCTCGACATGAACGTGGCCGGGGAGGGCTGGGACGTGCTCGCCTCCATGGACTGGACCGGCGCCGTGTTCGAGGACGGCTACCGGGGCGCGCAGCTGCGCGTCCAGTGGGTGACGAGGCCCATCTGGCCATGAGGAGGCCGCGCTACACGCTCATGTTCCTGTCCGGGGTGCTGCTGGTCGTCGCCCTGGCCGGCGTGCTCTCGATCCTGATCTGGTCCTTCTTCGCCCCGCCGGACATCCAGAACGCGCTGGTCCGGGGCACGGTGGTCCTGCTGATCCTGTTCCTGGGCATCCTCGTGATCCGCTACGTGGTGCTGCTGTGGCTCGGCTACCTGCAGCACGTCGAGCAAGCGATGAGCCCCGAGGAGGAGCGCAAGGCCGCCCCGGCCATGCTCCCGCCGGTATCGGTGCTGATCCCGGCCTACAACGAAGGCCTGGTGATCCAGGACGCGATCCGGTCGGTGCTCCGCCTGGACTACCCGCGTTTGGAGATCCTGGTGATCGATGACGGCAGCACCGACGACACCGCCGCGCGCGCCGCCGCCATGGAGGGCCGCCACGGGAAGTCGGTCGTGCGCGTCATCAGCAAGGCGAACGCGGGCAAGGCGGCCGCCCTCAACACCGGCATCGCGCTCGCGCGCTACCCGTTCGTGTGCTGCATCGACGGGGACTCCACGCTCGCCCCCGGCTCGCTGCGCGCCACGATGCGCCACTTCCGGGACCCGCGCGTGGCCGCCGTCGCGGGCAACGTGAAGGTCGAGAACCGGCGCAACCTCTGGAGCCGGCTTCAGGCGCTCGAGTACATCGAGGGGCTCAACATGCCCCGCCGCGCCCAGGGGTTCCTGCGGGCCGTCAACATCATTCCGGGACCGATCGGGGTGTTCCGCCGCGAGGTGCTGCGCAGCCTCGGGGGCTACGACAGCGACACCTTCGCGGAAGACGCGGACCTGACGCTCAAGATCCTCACGCACGGGTACCGCATCGAGTACGCGCCCGACGCGATCGCCTACACCGAGGCCCCCGAGACCCTCATGGGGCTCCTGCGGCAGCGCTATCGCTGGACGCGGGGCATCCTCCAGGCGATCGGCAAGCGCCGCTCGGCGCTGCTGAGCTCGAAGACCGACGTGGCGGTCTGGCTCTCCGTCGCGATGATGCTGTTCGAGGCGGTCATCTGGCCGTTCATGAACGTCGTCGGCAACCTCTTCTTCATCGGCATCTTCCTGGCGTTCGACGCGGGCGCGTACGTCGTGAGCTGGTGGCTCCTGCTGACGCTGCTGGACGTCGCCGCCGCGCTGCACACGGTCGCGATCGAGGGCGAGGACCTGTCCCTGGTCCCGCTCGCGGTGATCTACCGCTTCTTCTTCATCCTGTTCATCGACGTCGCCAAGCTGCTCGCATCCGTGGAGGAGGCGCTGAAGCTGGACATGACCTGGGGCAAGCTCGAGCGAGTGGGAAGGCCGGCATGAACGTTCTGGAAGTCATCGTCCTCGTCATGGTCGTGACGATCGTCGTGACCATCACGCTCGCCGCCACCAGCTACGCCGCCTTCCGCGTGCGCGAGCGGCGGCGGCCGACCGTGGAGGAGGCCGACGGGGAGGGGCCCATGTTCTTCGAGCGCGTGCGCCTTCCGGGCCTGGTCGAGCGCGCCGCGCCGCCCAGGGCCGCCGCCGACCCGCTCGGACTCGGGCTCGCGCCCGCCGGCGGCGATGGGGGCGCCGCGCGTCCGGACAACGGCGCGCGGCCGGACGACCCCGCGCGTCCGGACGACGCCGCGCGGCCGGAGCCGCGGTCCTAGCGGGCGCGATGGCGGGGAAGCGCTCCCCTCTCGTCGCGGGGCTCGCGGCGCTCGCGGTGGTCGCGGCCCTGCTCCTGGGCGCGGCGTGGCTGTGGCGCACGCTGCCGCCGACGTCCGGGCTCGTGGGCACCCCCCAGGCCGGGCCGCCCGTGGGCCCGGGGGAGCTGCCGGGCGCGGTCGACCCCGGGTCCCTGGAAGGCATAGCCGTGGCGGTCCTGCGGGAGCCCGAGAACGTCCGCGTCACCCCGCCGGGATTCTACGACGCCGAGGCCGGCGCCTGGAGGGAGCTCCTGCAGGATGCCGGCGCCCGTCTCGTGGGTCCCGGCGCGGCCGACGCGCTAGTGGTGCCGTGGGGCGCCTGCCTGGGCGCCGGCCAGCGCAACCTCATCGTCCGGCACCTCTCGGGTGGCGGCGGGGTCGTCGCGGTCGGCCCGGTGGGGTACGGCGACCGGGTCTGCGCCGAGACCGCGGACACGCTCCTGTTCGGCCTGGTCGGGGGGCGGGACGCCGTCGCCGAGCTAGGGGAGCCCGAGGGCTCGCGGTACGCGATCGCGCTCGGCGAGACGACCCTCGCGGCGGGGGTCCCACCGGGGGCGCGCCTGGAAGTCCGGCCCGCCGCTCGGCAGCTCGTCTTCCGCCGCTCCGACCGGGACGTCTATTACGGCGACTTCGTCAGGACCCCGGTGCCCCGCGACAACGAGCCGTTCTTCGACGCGGCGATCGCGCGCTCTCTCGTGGGTTCTGGTCGAGCGGTCGTGTTCGGGTTCGCGCTCACGCACGTGGAGCCGGGGTGGAGCAGGGACGTGGCGCGGCGCATCGCGGCCAACGCGGTGCGCTGGGCGGCCGGCCGGCCCGTCCCGCAACTGGCCTCGTGGCCGCGCGGCGCGCGGGCCGGCGTGGTGATCGCGCAGGACGTGCAGGCGCGCCCCGAGGACGTCCGCAACGTCGCGGCCGCGGCGTCGGGCGCCGTGCCGGTGAGCTTCTTCGTCGCGGCGCCCGCGGCCCGCGGCCACGCCGCGGCGTTCCGGTCCGCGGCGCTCTCCGGCGAGGTCGCGGTGCGCCCGTCCGAGGGCGACCGCATCGAGGAAGGCACGCAGGAGAGGCGGGCGCGGCTGCTGGGGAGCGCGCGCGACGTCGTTTCCCGGGCGGCCGGCGCGCCCGCGGTCGGCTTCCACACCGGCGGAGGCGTGCCCGACGCGCGCACGCTGGCGGCCTGGCGCGCCGTCGGCGGCGAGTACGTGTACGGCACCAGCGACCTGCGCAGCGCCGGCCCCGAGATCGTGCCGCTGGGCGCCGACTCGATCGTGCTGCTGGTGCGCGCCACCCCGGACGATTTCCACTACCTGAGCGTGGACGGCGTGCGCGACCGGGGCGAGCTGGTCGGCCGGTTCCTCGCCGACCTCGACTTCGTGGCGGAGTTCCGCGGGCTCTTCGTGCTCGGCACGCACACGCACGCGCTGGGAAGGGGAGACCTCCTCCCGGCGCTCGTCGCGGTGCTCGACGAGGTGGCGGGCGACTCCACGCTGTGGTCGGGGACGGCCGCCGCGGCGGCGCGCTGGTGGCGAGCCCGCGCGGACGCGCGCCTGCGGACCGACGCGGCGGGTGACGGGGTCGAGATACGCAACGAGGGCAGTCGGGACCTGACGGGCGCGGTGCTGCTCGTGGACCGGGCCGGACGCGACCGACTGGTCGTTCCGGTACCCACGCTGACGCCGGGCCGGAGCTTTCACGCACTACTCGAGGCGCCCGCGCCGGATTCCGCGGCGGCGGCGCGGGAGGGCTAGACTATGGAACAGACGCTGATCCGCTTCGGGCAGTTCCTGCTGAGGTTCTTCGACGGGATCTGGACCTTCATCACGCGGGTCGTGGCGGGAGCGGCGGACCGCTACGAGACGTCCTGGCTGTTCATCCTGGCGGCCCTGGCGGTACTCGCCGCGCTGTACGCCCTGCGCCCGCGCGGGGGAGGCAAGTAGAGCCCGTCCCGGCGCCGCCCTACGCCGCTCCCTGCACCGGCCGGCTCAGGCCGGCCCGCACCGCCTCCAGCAGCGCCTCCGAGCCGAAGGGCTTCTCCAACAGGTCGGTTCCGGGAGCCAGCGCGCCCTGGTGCGTGACTTCGGACTCCGCGTATCCCGACATGAACAGCACGCGCAGGCCGGGCCGCTCGGCGAGCAGCCGCTCGGCGAGCTCCCGGCCCCCCATCTCCGGCATCACGACGTCCGTCAGGAGCAGGGCCGGGCAGCCGCCCTCGTCCTCCAGCGCCGACAGCGCCCCCAGCCCGCTGCTGGCTTCCAGCACCTCGTATCCGGCGAGGCGCAGCACGTCGCACACGTAGCGCCGGACGCCGTCCTCGTCCTCCACCACGAGGATCGGCCCCGCATCGCCGGCGGAAGGCGGGGACATCTCGGAGCCGCGGGAGCCGCCGCGGCCGCGCGGCCTTCCCGCGCCGAGCGCGCCCGCGAGGTTCGCCGTTTCGTCCGCGACGCCGGCCGCGTGGAGGGCCGATCCGCCCGCCGAGCCGCCGGCCGCTCCGCCCGACGCGTCGCCCGCCAGCGGCACGGCCTCGAGGGCCTGCCGAGGCAGCAGCACGTCGAATCGCGTGCCGCGTCCGAGGGTGCTCTGCACCGCGATGTCTCCGCCGAGCTGCGTCACGATGCCGTAGACCGTGGCGAGCCCGAGGCCCGTGCCCTTGCCCTTGGCCTTGGTCGTGAAGAAGGGTTCGAAGATGTTGGGCAGGACGTCCTCGGCGATGCCCTCGCCGGTGTCCGTGACGGTGATCCGGATGCACTCGCCCGTCAGGGGCTGCGAGCCGAAGTCGCGCGCGGGATCGGGCGCCTCGTTCCCGGTCTCCACGGTGAGAATGCCTCCGAGCGGCATCGCGTCGCGCGCGTTCACCACGAGGTTCAGCAGTACCTGCTCGATCTGCGTCGGGTCCGCGGTCACGGTGCCCAGAGAGGCATCGAGGTGCGTGACGAGCGAAATGTCCTCGCCGATCAGGCGCCTGAGCATGCGCTGTACCTGTTCGATCACTTCGTTCACGTCCAGCGGCCGGGGCTCGTGGACCTGCTTGCGGCTGAAGGCGAGCAGTTGCCGCGTGAGGGACTGCGCGCGGCCGGCCGCGCGGCTGATCTCCGCCAGATCGGCGCGCAGGCTCTCGTCGTCGGGGAGGCGCGGGCCCAGCAGCTCCGCGCAGCCCATGATCGACATCAGGATGTTGTTGAAGTCGTGGGCCACGCCCCCGGCGAGCCTGCCGACGGCCTCCATCTTCTGCGACTGCCTGAGCTGCGCCTCGCTCCGGGACAGCGCCTCCTCGACCTCGCGCCGCGAGGAGGTGTCCCGGCAGAACATCGAGACGCCGTTCACCGAGGGGAAGATGTTCACTTCCAGCCAGGGCGCCCCGGCGAAGCTGTGCATCTGGAGCTCGATCCGCCGCGTCCGGCGTCGTTCCGCCCCCTCCAGGCAAACGCGGTGGAAGCGCGTGCCGAGCAGCTCCGAAAACGCCTCCCACAGCTCGCGCCCGAGCAGCTCCTGGCGGAGCCGGCCGCACAGGCGCTCGCCCGCGCCGTTGACGTACGTGAAGCGCCAGGATTCATCGAACGCCAGGAACCCGTCGGTGAGGCTCTCCAGGATGCCGCCCACGCGCACCGTTGCGGCCTCCGCCTCCGCCCGCGCGGAGACCGCGGTGTCGTAGAGGCGGGCGCTCTCGGCGGCCAGCGCCGCGCGCATGCAGAACTCGGTCGCCAGCTCGACATCGGCGCGCGTGAAGCCGGCTCCGTCTCCGGCGCGCGCGAACACCATCGCCCCGACGGTCCGGCCGCGCGCGTGCATGGGCACCATGAGGAGCGCGCGCGGCTGCAGCGTCTCCAGGGACAGCCGCTCCTGGTTGGTGCGGGCGTACAGGGCCAGGTACGCGCGCGCGTCGGGCGCCTTTCGCAGCGCCTCGCCCGTCGCCGCCGCGATCTCGACGCCGTCCAGGGGGTGTGGGTGGTTGTGCGACAGGGGGGCGCGGCGCAGCGCGATCTCCAGCGTGCGTGTCAGCTCCTCCTCCTCCGCGTGGACGGCGATGCGCTGAAGGCGGTCGTGCTCGTCGTAGACGTAGGTCGCGGTCCACGTGGCGACGCGCGGAACGGGCAGCCGCGTGAGGTGTTCGATGGTGGTGTCGAAGCCCAGCGAGGTGTCGAGCAGCGCGTTGGCCTCCGCCAGGAACCGGGCCCGCTCGAGCGCCCGCGCCTTCTCGGTGTCGCTCTGCAGGAAGAGCTCGCCGAACCAGTCGCGGATGACGCGCGGAGCCAGCGCCGCGGCCGGTGCGGCGGTGGCCAGGATGTAGAAGGGCCGCAGGTCCAGGTCCCCCGGCACGCGGCCCGGCACCCCGACGAAGTAGGCGTAGTAGCCGGACACGAACATCGCCGACGTCACCCCCGGCAGGAGTCCGCCCACCACCGCCGAGTAGAGCACCAGCAGGAGCGCCACGACGGGTACGGGGACGATGTCCACCCCGATCGCGGTCAGGATCTCCATCGTGATGAGCGCCAGCGCGGTCGCGGTCGGGCCGCTCAGCACCTTCCAGGGAGACGCGCCGACGAGCCGGTCGCGGATCAGGTCCCACGACGCCAGGAGCCCGATGTCGATGGGGGACGGGCCCCGCCCGTCGGTGTCGCCTCGCGCGCCCGCGCCGGGCTCCATCCGCGGGACCTCGGTCATGGCAGGTAGGGGTGGAGGGGAAGGGGCGCCGGCCTACGCCGCGCGCCCTTCGTCCGGATCCATTCGCCGGAGCGCCGCGAACTCGAGCGCGTCCGGCGCATCGTCCTGCCGGTCGGCGACGACGATGGAGTCCTCGGCGATCATCTCCAGGAACGCGTCCACGACGGTCGGATCGAAGTGCGACCCGCGTCCGCTCTCCAGCTCCGCCGTCGCCTCCTGGACGGTGAAGGCGGCCTTGTAGGGGCGCTCGTGCACGAGCGCGTCGAAGACGTCCACGACCGCCACGACGCGCCCGGCCAGCGGAATGTCCTCCCCCCTCAGGCCCTCCGGGTAGCCGCTGCCGTCCCAGCGCTCGTGGTGCGTCA
This sequence comes from Longimicrobiales bacterium, assembly GCA_035513295.1. Taxonomy (GTDB): domain Bacteria; phylum Gemmatimonadota; class Gemmatimonadetes; order Longimicrobiales; family RSA9; genus DATHRK01. The sequence goes on along the minus strand of DATKCH010000080.1, from coordinate 14,688 downwards.
GCGCGATCGTCGCGGCCACGTCCAGGAGCGGCACGCCGCTGCCGGACAGCAGGTTCGCCCCGATCAGGCAGTGCTGCCGCATGAGTTCGAGCTCCCTCGAGGTCAGGCGCCCCGGCTTGAGGAGCACGCCGTCCGGGATGCCGATCTTGCCGACGTCGTGGAGCGGGGCCGCCCGCCGGATCAGCTCGACGTGCTCGGCGGGGGCGCCGATGCGCTCCGCGAGCTCGCCGGCCATCCGGCCGACGCGGCGCGTGTGGTCGCCCGTCTGGTCGTCGCGGTATTCCGCCGCGCGCGCGAGCCGCTCCAGGATCTCGAAGCGCGCCTGGTGCAGGTCCCGGGTGCGCTCCCTGACCATCTCCTCGAGGAGGTGGTTGTGCACCTCGAGGCGGAGGTGGAGCATACGCGTCTCGAGCAGGTTGCGGAGGCGCAGGAGCACCTCGCCCGCGCTGAAGGGCTTGGTCAGGAAGTCCTTGGCGCCGCCCGCCAGCGCCCGCGACTTCACGTCGGTGCTGGTGTCGCCGGTGAGCACGAGGATCGGCAGGTAGGTGTCCTGGGGAATCCAGGGCGTCAGGTCCTCGAGGACCTGGAAGCCGTCCTTCTCGGGCATCCACAGATCCAGCAGGATCAGGTCCGGCTTCTCCCGCGCGAACAGGGTGAGGACCTCGGTCGGGTCGGTCGTGCTGACCAGGTGGTGGAAGCCGTCTCCCCGGAGGACCCGCTCGATGAGCCGCACGTTGGCGGGCTCGTCGTCCACGATCAGGATCCGGCCAGATTCGATGTCTTGCATTGGCACCCGTGCGCGTACTCTGAGTTGCGGGGAGCGCAGAGGGATGGAGCAGCCGCCATGCCAGATTTCGAGCTAGCCGTTCAACTGTCCTGTATTTCACGAGTTAGCATAGATTATATCATGTAATACATGAATTGGAGGGTCACGAAGCGTACTGCTCCGGGTGCGCAAACCGTTACGGAGTTCGCAAAACGCGACGACCGATGGGTGCTCGGGAGCGGGCCTGGCGGCCTAGTCGTAGCGGGACAGGACCGCGCGCAGCACCGCGTCGATGCGATCCAGCCGGTCGAACTCGTTGCGGGACTCGAGCAGCGCCTGCCGCCAGCCCATCTCGAGGTGGATCCGCTCGGCGAGGCCGAAGGAGACCTCCGCCCGGGGTTCGAACCCGGGCAGCTCCGCGCCGGGGTCCAGCGCGCGCCCCGCGACCTCCCGGAACAGGGAGATCGAGGCGCTCCTGCGCGCGGGCAGCGCCCCGGCGGCGGCCTCGTCGTCGTAGCGCCGGACCAGCGCCTCGTAGTAGGGCTCGTCGGATTCGATCCCATCGACGATGGAGAAGCGGGCGCCCCCCTGCACGAGGATGAGCGATCGTCCATCGGGAATCGGCTTGTATTCGAGGATCCGCGCCGAGCAGCCCACGCGGCCTTCGTCGATCAGGAACGGGCCGGACGCGTCCGGGTCGTGGTGGACGAGGCCGAAGTCCCCGCCGGTCTCCACGCAGCGCGCGACCATGCGCCGATAGCGGGGCTCGAAGATGTGCAGGGGCATCTGCATGCCGGGGTAAAGCACGCCGGGCAGCACGAACAGCGGCAGGCGCCGCGGCGCGGGGCACTCCGGCGTCGCCTGCCGGCGCGGGACGTCCATGGCCGAAACCTACCTCTCCTCGCTCGGCGCCGTCCAGCCGTACGCTTCGCGCCCGCGCAGCGCCCAGGCGGTTGCCAGGTGCGCGGGCAGGCACAGCGCGATGATCGGGGCGTTGGTCTGGTCCAGCGCGGGCAGCGCCTGCAGCAGGAAGCCCGCCAGCGACAGCGCCGCCATCACGAACGCGATCCCCGCGGCGGCCGCGGCGGCGCGTCCCCGCAGCACGGCGAGCGGCCCGAGAGCGGCGAGCGCCAGGGACAGGGGAGTCATCTGCAGGACGTTCTCGTTGCCGTAGGTGAAGACGTGCTCGGTTCCCACCCACAACCCCAGGATGAGGACGCCCAGCGCGCCCGCCACGAGGCTCCACAGGCCCACGGTCGTGGCCAGCGCCCGGCGCGCCCGGCGTCCGCCGTGCCGGGCCCGCGACCCCAGGACCACGATCAGCGCCGCCAGCGCGGCCCCGATCGCGAGCATGGGAAGCAGACTCGAGGGCGGCGTCTGCGGCGGAGCATCCAGCGTGGACTCGTAGACGGTCCACTCGCGCGCCACCAGCGGCCGCTCGGCGCCGGCCGGCCCCGCCAGCACCGCGCCGCGCACGTGGTCGCGCAGGGCCATCGGGATGAACGCCTCCTCCCACTTCGAGGCGGGGGCGTCCGCGCGCGGGCCGATCGCGAGCAGCAGCCCGGCGTTAAGCAGGGGGGAGGAGGCGGTCAGCCGCTGCGTGTGGAACCGGAAGTCGCCGCGCGCGGGCTCGGAGCGCAGTACCGCGGCGAGCACGCCGCCGGTCAGCCCGTCGACGACGTCGCGCACCCGCGTGGAGCAATTGTCCAGGAAGTAGTTGTACTCGTAGAAGCGGTTCCGGTCGGTGTCCAGCGCGGCGAGCTCCGCCGCGAGCTCCCGGCGCGCGTCCGCCGACACGTCGAGCTCCTGCACGTGGATCGAACGGTCGGCCTCACGGTAGGCGTGAAAATACTGCCAGGAGGGGGCCGACCCCATCCAGTAACGGAGGTATCCCTGTACGAACCGCGTCACGAAACCGTCCCCGAAGGAGAACCGGCCCCAGTCGTAGATCCGGTCCAGGCCCAGCTCGGGGTCGACGATCCAGATGCCGTTGTGTCCGAACTTCTCCCACACCGCCCCGCCGGGGCCGAACGTCACGAGATACACGCCCGGTCCGGGGGTTTCCCCCGGAGATTCCTGCGCCGGGAGCGGCGACCCGCGCCCCGACAGGAGCACCAGCGCGGCCAGCGCGGCCACGGTCGGGAGCCAGGGGGCCCCGCTGGACCTGTCGTTCGATCGGGACAGTTGCGTTCTCCGGATGAGGCAGGCCGGTCGCCGGGGAGCGGGATGCCGACCTTCGATGGTCGCGCCGAATCTATCCGCCGGCCCGTAGTTGCGTGTCAGCGCCGGCAAATACTGGTCCGGCGGCGATGCGGGCTGTGGTCTGGCCCGCCACTTGCTTGTAAATGGAGCGTCGGCAGCAATTTCGCTTGCGGCGCATCGAGCCAGCGAATAACGTGGGCCGCCGCCGCAAAAGAACGAACAAACCGCCGCGCCCCGGGTTATTGAGGACTGCACGAGTCGCGGTTCGGAGCGTGGCCGTCATCATTCGACCGACCAGGCGATCGGAGAGGGAGCACCCATGATCCTGCACTGCTTCAAGCGCGCCGCCACGCTGGGACCCCTCCTGGCGCTCGCGGCCGGCGTCGTGCTGGCCCCGCCCGCACAGGCGCAGGGACGCTTCAAGGTGCTGGTTCCGAACCTCCAGCCCGCCCAGGGCGCCAACAAGAGCTTCGGCGAGAACGTGGCGGACAAGCTGCGGGATCTCATCGACGACATGGACACGCACGTCGCCGTCGAACGGAACGAGATGCGGCAGGCGCTCAAGACGTACGACCTGAACGAGGGCGAGATGGGCTGCATCCAGTGGCGCCAGCTCGCGGTGCAGATGCGCGTGGAGATCGTCTTCTGCGGGGACTACAGCGAGGCGGCAAACAACCGCACCGTCAACGCTCAGTTCCAGGGCGCGCGCAGCGGCGAGCCCTTCAACGTGCCGCAGTTCTCCAGCGCCAACGACGATCAGGCGGCGCAGCAGATCCACGGCGCGTTCCAGAACTACGTCCAGCAGCTGCGCTCGGCCTCGATCTGCGTCGACTACCTGGGCAGCCAGCAGTGGGACAACGCGCTGAACGCTTGCAACGAGGCGCTGGCGGCGAACCCGAACCTGCTGACCGCCAGGTACTCCCGCGCCCGCGCCAACCTGGGCAAGGCCGAGGCGATGGAGGGGACGAACGGCGATCCCGCCGACAGGACTCCCCTTCTCCAGGAGGCGCTCGCGGACCTGGACGCGCTCCTCGAGCAGAACCCCGTCCACGAGGGCGCCCTGCAGAGCGCGGGGTACGTGGCGACGCTGCTCGGCGATGGCGAGATGGCGCTGGGCTACTACAGGCAGATGCTCGAGCTCGATCCGACCAACACCGACATCCGGATCCGCCTCGCGCTCGACCTGATGAACGCGGGGGATCCGGCGGGCGCCCTGGCGCTGGCCGAGGAGGGCGTGTCGCACGCTCCGGAGGACCCGACCCTCAAGCTGTACCTCGGACACTTCGCGACTGCGTACGCGCAGGAGCTGGAGCAGTCCGAGGACCCGGCCGAGCAGCAGCGGGCCATGGCGACGTACGAGAAGGCCGTCGAGAACTACGGGGCCGTGACCGCCGCGCAACCCGACTCGGCCGACGTGATCATGATCCGCAACATGCTGCTCGCCTATCCCAAGGTCGGACGGACGCAGGAGGTGCTCGGCCTGGGTCGCGAGGCGCTGACCAACTTCCCCGAGGACGCTGGGATCCGCATCGCGTACGCCCGTCTCCAGAAGGACGAGGGGGACCTGAGCGGCGCCATGGCCAGCCTGGAGGAGGCGCGCGCGATCGATCCCGAGGCCGCCAACTACGACGGGATCATGGCCTCGTGGCTGATCGAGGCGGGCCGTCTCGCGGACGCCAGGCGGATGCTGAACCGCGCGGTCGAAGGGGGCAAGATCGCCCGCAACGACGTCGCGAACCTGCTGTTCGGGTACGTGGTCAACGGGCCGTACAAGGAGAGGAACTGGGGTGAGACCATCCCGATCCTCGAGGAAGCGCTCACCTTCGCGGAGGACACGCACCGGCGGGCGCAGATAAACTTCTTCCTCGGGTATTCGCTGCTCCAGCAGGGGATCGGCGTTCAGGACGGCGAGACCGCCGCGACCGCGCGGCGCGCGCTGCCGATTTTCCAGCGCGCCAGGGATCACCTGGGACGGGCCGACGCGTACACCGAGCAGGCGGGGAACCTCGCGAACCTGCGCAGCGCCGCCGCCCAGTACATCGACATCCAGGAGGCGGTGATCCGGCGCGGCCGGTGATCGCCGAGTCGCGGCCGGCGGACTGACACCCGCCGCCGCACCAGGAAGGCAAAGGGGGGCGTCCCGGAAATCGGGGCGCCCCTTCGCGCATCCACGGGGTCTCGCGGACCGCCTCCGGCGGGGCCCCGAAGATGGCGGGAGCCGTCCCGCGCGGGCTCCGGGGCGCAGGGTGGGAGGAAATCTTGACGAGGTGGGAGACCGCTCCTATCATGGGGGCGCCGAGTGGGGAAAAGTGGGAGATTGTGGTAGTTCCTGGGTCACTCCACCGGCTCCCGGTACCAGAGGACGCATGGACGACGTCGACCACGGCACTCGAATGGTGAGCTATCTCGGCTCATTCATTCACTCCCTCGACGACAAGGGTCGGGTGAGCATGCCGGCGGCGTACCGCAGGGGCGGAGCGGAGTCCCGATTCGTCCTCGCGCAGGTCAACGAACCGGCGCTCACTCTCTTTCCCGAGTCCACCTGGGCGTCGGTGGAGGAGCGGCTGCGCGAGCTGGTTCGGCGCAAGCCGGAGACCCGCCTGTGGGTCCTCGAGAAGGTCGCCAACGCGGTAGAGGTCATCCCCGACAGCCAGGGACGGATCCTGATACCGGCGCGTCTCCAGGAGGCCGCCGACCTCGATGGGCAGGTCCAGCTCATCGGGGCGATAGACCGGGTCGAACTGTGGAACCCCGCGGCTTTCGAGCGCGCGGTGCGGGAGAAGGCCGGGGACCTCGGCGAGTACGCGCCGCAGATCTTCCTGTGATCCCGGTTCGGGACTTCCACGCCCCGGTGATGGTGCGAGAAGTCCTGAACGTCCTGGCCCCGGAGAGGGGTGGGCTGTTTTTCGACGGCACCGCGGGCGGCGGAGGCCACGCGGAGGCGATCCTCGAGCGGGGAGCGGAGGCGAGGGTGATGGCGGTGGACCGGGATCCCGCTGCAGTGGGGGAGACGGAGCGGCGCCTGAGCCGCTTCGGCGCCCGCGCCGAGGTTCGCCTGGCGGAGTTCGCCGCGGCCGCCGCGGAGCTCGCGACGCCGATCGCCGGAGCGCTGCTCGACCTCGGCGTGTCGTCGCATCAGCTGGACGAGCCGGAGCGCGGTTTCACGTTCGAGCCAGGCGCGCCCCTGGACATGCGGATGGGGGGCGAGGGTCAGCACGGGCCGACCGGAGCGGACCTGCTGAACGGGTGGTCCGAGGGCGCCCTGGCCGATCTCTTCCACGAGTACGGCGAGGAGCCGCGCGCGCGCCGGCTCGCGGCCGAGATCGTTCGTCGCCGCTCGAACCGGCCGTTCGCCACGAGCGATGATCTGGTCGCCGCGACGCGCGCCGTCCTCGGCCCCGCGATGGGCCCGTCGGACAAGGCGCGCATCTTCCAGGCGCTGCGGATCGCGGTGAACGGCGAGCTGGATCGCCTGGAACGCGCGCTGCCCGCGCTCCGGGACGTCCTCGCGCCGCGGGGGGTGATCGCGGTTCTCTCCTACCATTCCCTCGAGGACCGGGCCACCAAGCTCGCCTTCCGCGAATGGAGCCGGGACTGCGTGTGCCCGCCCCGCCTACCGGTGTGCCGGTGCAGGGGCGAGCGCCTGGGAGACGTCTTAACGCGCAAACCGCTGCGGCCGGCCGAGGACGAGGTCGAGGCCAACCCACGGTCCCGCAGCGCGCGCCTGCGCGCGTGGCGCAAGGCCGCGTGAGCGGGGCCACGCCGGTGCGTCGGAGCGGCCTCGGAAGCCTGGCGGTCGCGCTCGGCTTCGCCGCTCTCCTGGCCGCTCTCAGCCTGGTCGTGTGGCGGCAGAGCCGATCCCTCGAGTCGCTGCGGGCGCTCGAGTCCGTGCGCCGCGAGCGCGCCCTCGCCGAGGCCGAGCGCTTCGAGCTGTCCCGCCGGATCCAGTACCTCGAAAGCCGCGGCCGCGTCGAGCCGTACGCTCGCGAGCGGCTGGGCCTGCACGTGCCCACCGGCTCGAACGAGATGGTGCTGCTGCGCATCGACGCGGGCGCGGAAGCGTCGCGGGAGGGGGAGTCTTGAGCCGGCACGGGCGAGGCGGGTGCGTGGCGGCCGAGGCGGTCCCGGTGGGCAGGCTGCGCCGGATCGCGTTGCTCGCGGCGGTGCTGGGAGGCGCCGGGCTGGTGGCGGCGCGCGTCGCGCAGCTCCAGGTGGTCCAGGCGGACAGCTGGCGCGAGCGGGCGCAGGGGCAGCACGCGTCGCGCAAGCCGCTGCCGGCGCCGCGCGGGACGATTTTCGACAGGGACGGAGTGCCCCTGGCGGTGAGCCAGGAGGCCTTCCGGATTTCCGTGGCCCCGCGCGAGCTGCGGGACGCGGACGGGACGGCGAGCGCCCTGGTGGAGGCCTTGGGCATCAGCCGTCTGCGCGCGCGCCGCGCGGTGGACCGGAGTCGGACCTGGGTCGTGTTACCGGGCCGCTACGGAGCCCCCGTTCGGGAGCGTCTCGCCGACGTGCGAGGCGTGTACTTCGAGCGCGTGCTGGAGCGGTTCAATCCGCACGGCGAGCTCGGGCTCGAGGTACTGGGTCGCCTCTCCGGCGACGGGCGCCCGCTCGGGGGCGTGGAGCAGGAGCTGGACTCGCTCCTGCGCGGACAGGAGGGGTCCGCGGTGGTGCGCAGGGACGGGTCGGGCCGCGCCATACCCGGCGCCGAGCTGCGGGTGGCCGATCCCGTGGCCGGCAGCGACGTGGTCCTGACCATCGACGTGGACCTGCAGGAGATCGCGCACGAGGCGCTGCGCGACGCGGTCGTGGAAAACGACGCGCGCGGCGGGGACCTCCTGCTGATCGACCCGTGGAGCGGCGACATCCTCGCCGCCGCGAGCAGGCAGCCCGACGGCAACCGCCACTGGACCGGCGTGACCGATCCGTACGAGCCGGGCTCCACCCTCAAGCCGTTCACCATCGCCGCGCTGCTCAGCCGCGGGCACGCACGCATGACCGACAGCGTCTTCGCCGAGAACGGCGTCTTGACGATGCGCGGGCGCACGATCAGGGACGTCCACGGGTACGGCTGGCTGACCGTGCACGACGCGCTGCGCTACTCCTCCAACGTCGCGCTCGCCAAGCTCTCCGGCCGCCTGCGGCGGTCCGAGCAGTACGCCGGGCTGCGTGACTTCGGCTTCGGCTCGCCCACCGGCGTCCCGTATCCGTCCGAGGCGTCGGGTACGCTGCGCCGTCCCGGCGGCTGGTCCGCGTACACGCAGGCGAGCCTGGCGATCGGCTACGAGGTGGCCGTGACGCCGCTGCAACTGGCGATGGCCTACGGAGCGCTGGCCAACGGCGGCGTCCTGGTCGAGCCGCGGCTGCTGCGGAAGGTCCGGCGGGCGAGCGGCAAGACCGTGCGCTCGTTCGGCGAGCACAGGCTGCGACGCGTCGTCGACGACGGCGTCGCCGACCAGATCGGCCTGGCGCTCGCCGACGTGGTGCGCGACGGAACCGGGCGGCGCGCGTCGCTGGGCGACTTCAGCGTGGCGGGCAAGACCGGGACCGCGCGGCGCACGGCCGGGGGCACGTATCGGGCGGGCGCCTACACCGCCACCTTCGTCGGATTCTTTCCGGCGGTGGACCCGCAGCTCGTCGTGCTGGTCAAGCTGGACGAGCCGCGCGGAGGCGCGTATTACGGCGGCTCCACCGCCGCGCCCGTCTCGCGGGAGACCCTGTCCGCCCTCCTGGCGGCCCGGGCCGCGCCGATCGACCGGCGCCCGCTGGCGCGCGCCGCCGACGCCTGGCGGACGGACGGGGTGCGCCTGGCGTCGGCGCCGGAGGGGGCCCCGGCGCCTCCCGGGCGGGTTGGCGCCCCGGGCGCGGGCGACGCGCACGGCCCCTTCATTCTGACCCTCGGCGTCGCCCCGCCCGCGCGCGGGAGCGGAGCCGGGACGGGCGTCCCCGTACCCGACGTGATGGGCCTGTCCGTGCGCGACGCGGCGCGGCGGCTGCACGCGGTGGGGCTGCGGGTCGAGGTCGAGGGCGAGGGCACCGTGCGCGGGACGCGGCCGGATGCGGGGGACCACGCGGCGGCGGGCGTTCCGGTCCGGATCCTCGCGGGGCCGGGCCGGTGACGGGCTCCGTTTTCCGCCTGGACGTCGTCGCCGAGCGCCTCGCCGCTCGCGGGCTCATGCGCGGGCGCGCCGGCGGCGACGTGGAGCTGTCCGGCATCTCCGACGACAGCCGCGCGATCGCGCCCGGCGATCTGTTCTGCGCCTGGAAGGGGACGCTCGCGGACGCGCACGACTTCGCCGGGGCCGCGGTGTCCGCGGGGGCCGCGGCTCTGCTCGTGGAGCGCGCGCTCGACGGCCTCGACGTCCCGCAGGTCGTGGTGTCGGACGGCCGCCGCGCCGCGGCCCACGCCGCCGCGCTCGTCCACGGCGACCCGGGCGACGCCCTGACGCTGGCCGGCGTCACGGGCACCAACGGCAAGAGCACCACGGTCTCGATCCTCCAGCACCTGCTGGGTCCCGACGCCGCCTCCATCGGCACGCTGGGTGTGCGCGGGAAGGGCGCCGCGCTGGTGCCCGACTCGGGCCTCACGACTCCCGGCCCGGTCCGTCTCGCGGAAACCCTCGCGCGGCTCCGCGACGGCGGCGTGCGCGCGGTCGCGATGGAGGTGTCCTCGCACGCCCTCGAGCAGGGGCGGGTGGACGCGCTCGGCTTCGACGTCGGGGCGTTCACGAACCTCTCCCGGGACCACCTGGACTACCACGGAGACGACGCGGACTACCGGGCCGCGAAGCTGAGGCTGCTGGACCTGCTGCGCCCGCACGGCATCGCGGTCTTCAACGCCGACGACCCGGCGTGGCGCGAGATCGACGAGCGCGGCGGACGCCGGCTCTCCTTCAGCATCGCCGGGAGCGATGCGTCGGTGTGCGCCGAAGACGTCCGGACGCACGGCGCCGGCGCGGAGTTCCGGCTCGTCGCCCCGGCCGGATCGTGGCCCGTGAAGCTGCCCCTCCTGGGGGCGTTCAACGTGGAGAACGCGCTGGCCGCCGCGACGTGCGCGCTGGCCCTCGGCCGCGACGGCTCGGAGGTCGTGGCGCGGCTCGGATCGACTCCGCAGACGCCCGGGCGCCTGGAGCGCATCGCGACGACGCCGTGTCCCGTCCTGCGCGACTACGCGCACACCCCGGCCGCGCTCGAGCGCGCCCTGGACGCGCTCCGTCCGCTCGTGGAAGGCCGGCTGATCGTGGTGTTCGGGGCCGGGGGCGACCGGGACCGCGGCAAGCGGCCCGAGATGGGCCGCGTGGTCCAGCGCTTCGCGGACCTGGCGATCGTCAGCTCGGACAACCCGCGCGGCGAGGACCCGGAACGCATCCTGGACGACATCATCGCCGGCATGGAGCCGGGCTTCCTGCGCGAGGCGGATCGCCGCGAGGCGATCCGCGCGGCGCTCCGGACGGCGCGCGCGGGGGACCTCGTGCTGCTCGCCGGCAAGGGGCACGAGACCTACCAGGTCGTCGGCACCGACAGGGTGCCCTTCGACGAGAAGGTCATCGTCGCCGAGTTGGTGCGCGAAGGGGCCGGCCCGGGGCGCGCCGCCAGGGAGCGTCCGCTGGCCGCGAACGGTCCCGGCGGGGGCGACCGGTGAGCGCGTTCTGGACGAGGGAGCGGGTCGCGGAGGCGCTCGGGAAGGACGCCCTGCGCACCAGTTCGGGGACCGGGGACGGCGCGTACGCGGCGGTGGAGACCGACACGCGCACGCTGGGCGCCGGCGCGCTGTTCGTCGCGCTGCGCGGAGACCGATTCGACGGGCACGACTTCCTCCCAGGGGCGGTGGCGCGGGACGTGAGGGGTGTGGTGGTGGACCGCCGCTTCTGGGAGGGGCGTGCCGACGAGGCTCCGCGGGGACCCGACTACTGGGTCGTGCCGGACACCCTGGCGGCGCTGGGCTGGCTCGGGCGCGCGCGGCGGCGCGCGTTGCGTGCGCGCGTCTGCGCCATCACGGGCACCAACGGCAAGACCACGACCAAGGACATGGCGCGCGCCGTGTTCGCGACGCGGTTCCGGGTCCACGCGACCGCGGCCAACCTGAACAACCTGGTGGGCGCCCCGAAGACGCTCCTGTCCGCGCCCGACGACACCGAGGTCATCGTCGTCGAGGTCGGGACCAACGCCCCCGGCGAGATCGGCCGGCTGGGCGAGATCACGGAGCCGGACGCGGCGGTCATCACGACGGTGGCGGAGGGGCACCTCGAGGGCCTCGGGGATGTGGAGGGGGTGATGCGGGAGAAGCTCGCCCTCGTGGAGTCCCTTCGCCCCGGCGGATCGGTATGGGTCGGGGAGGACCCGCCCGAACTCGCGGAACGCGCGCGCGCCGTGGCGGCGCGCGTGGGGGTGGCCGGCTGGACGGAGCGCGCGGACGAAGCGCTGCGCGCGCGGGACGTGTCGATCGACGTGGACGGGCGGTCCCGGTTCCGATGGGGGGGTCGGGAGGTGCGGATGCGGTACCGGGGCCGCCACCACGTCCGCAGCGCGATGCTCGCGCTCGGCATAGGGGTCGACTGGGGCGTGGAGCCCGCCGAGGCGGTCGAGGCGCTGGAGCGCCTGGAGCCGCCGGAGCTGCGCACCGAGCTGCTGCGCTTCGGCGAGCTGCGCGTGCTGGCGGACTGCTACAACGCGAATCCCTCGAGCACGGAGGCCGCCGCGGCGCTGCTCGCCGAGCTGCCGCGCGGCGGCGGCCGCGTCGCCGTGCTGGGCTCCATGCTGGAGCTGGGGGAGGGGGCCGCCGAGCTGCACGCGCGCACCGCGCGCCGGGTCGCCGGCATGGACATCGACCTCGTCGTGGCGACGGGCGCCTTCGTGGGCGCCTTCCGGGACGCGCCGGCGTCGCTGGAGGTGGTGGAGGAGGAAGACCCGCTGCGCGCGGGCCGCCTGCTGGCGGACCGCCTGCGCGGCGATGAGGTCGTGCTGCTCAAGGGTTCGCGCGGGGTCGCGCTGGAGCGGCTGCTGCCGGTGCTGGAAACCGTGGGTCGGGGTGAGTCGGTGGGGGAAAACGGGGAGAGGGGAGTGCGGTACTGATGCTCTTCCACTGGCTCGCCCCGCTCGCGGATCGGCACATCGCCTTCAATCTGTTTCGCTACATCACGTTTCGCGCGGGCATGGCCGCCGCGACCGCGATCCTGCTCTCGTTCGTGCTGGGTCCGCCGGTCATCCGGTGGCTCAGGGGGCTGCGCGTGGGGCAGGTCGTGAGGGAGGACGGCCCGCAGACGCACCTCGGCAAGGCGGGCACTCCGACGATGGGGGGCCTGCTCATCGTGGGCTCCGCGGTGATCGGCACGCTGCTGTGGGCCGATGTCACGACGGCGTTTACGCTGCTCGCCCTGGGCGTGACGCTGGGGACGGGCGCGATCGGCTTCCTGGACGACTACCTGAAGGTTATCAGGCGCCGGACGGAAGGGCTGGTGGGTCGGTACAAGATCCTCGGACAGGGGGGACTTGGCCTGCTCGTGGGTGTCTACCTGATGAGTCGGCCCATCAGCCCGTTTCCGGCCAACGCGACGCAGGTCCCGTTTCTGGCGGACTACATGCTAATCATGTGGAAGGCCTTGTACGTGCCCTGGGTCATGCTGGTCATCACGGGCAGCTCCAACGCCGTGAACCTGAGCGACGGACTGGACGGGCTGGCCGCCGGCCTGGCCGCCATCGCCGCGGCGACGTTCGCCGTGCTCGCCTACCTCATGGGGCGGGCGGACGCGTCCTCCTACCTCGGCCTGTTCTTTCTGCCGGGCGCCGGCGAGCTCGCGATCTTCTGCTCCGCGCTCGCGGGCGCCGCGCTAGGCTTCCTGTGGTTCAACGCGCACCCGGCCGAGGTCTTCATGGGCGATACGGGATCGCTCGCCCTGGGCGGAGCGTTCGGGATCATCGCGGTGCTGCTGAAGGCGGAGTTCCTGCTGGCCATGGTCGGCGCCGTGTTCGTCGCCGAAGCCCTGAGCGTCATGGCGCAGGTCACCTGGTTCAAGTGGACCGCGCGCACGACGGGCCGGGGGCGCCGGCTGCTGAAGATGGCTCCGCTGCATCACCACTTCGAGAAGATCGGCTGGGACGAGAGCAAGATCATCGCCCGCTTCTGGATCCTGGGCGTGCTGTCCAGCCTGCTCGCCCTCAGCAGCCTGAAGATCCGGTGATGCCGAACCCGGAGCTCCGGCCCCGGCCCGCCCGGGTGGGGGTGCTCGGACTAGCCCGGTCCGGACGGGCCGCGGCGCGTCTCGCGCTGCGCCGCGGGCAGAGCGTCTTCGCGTCCGACGCCGGGGACTCGCCGGAGCTGCGCGTCGCCGCGCGGGAGATCCACGCGCTGGGTGGAGAGGTGGAGGTGGGCGCGCACTCCCCGGAGCGCCTGGGGGAGTGCGACGTGCTCGTGGTGAGCCCGGGCATCCCGCCGGACGCGCCCGTGTTCGCTCACCCGGCCGTCTCGGCGGTGCCGCGCATATCCGAGCTGGAGTTCAGCTACCGGGCGCTGGACGGTCGCGTCATCGCGGTCACCGGCACCAACGGCAAGACGACCACGACATCGCTCACGTCGCACGTCCTGGCGAGCGCGGGGATCGACGCGCCCGCCGCGGGCAACATCGGCGAGCCGCTCGGGGAGGTCGCGCTGAGGCGGCCGCAGCCGCCGTGGGTGGTCGTGGAGGCGAGCTCCTTCCAGCTCGCCGGCATCGACACCTTCGCGCCGGCGATCGGCGCGCTCACCAACCTGTCGCCGGACCACCTCGACCGGTACGCGGACGTGGCCGAGTACTACGGCGACAAGGCGCGGCTCTTCCTGAACGCGCGCCCGGACAGCCGGTGGATCCTGAACGCCGAGGATCCGGCGGTCCTGGAGCTGGCCGCGGACGCGGCGGGCGAGCGCCACCTCGTGCGCGTCGCGAGCCGCCCCGCGTCGGCGGCGGAGAGGGGCGCCTGGCTGGAACCGGACGGACAGCTCGTGCTGCGGGGAGAGAGGGGGGAGCAGCAACTGGTCCCGCAGCATGAGCTGCCGCTGCTCGGAGTGCACAACGTCGCGAACGCGCTCTTCGCCGCGGTCGCGGCCGACCTCGTCGGCGCGTCCGTCGACGCGATCCGCGCGGGGCTGCGCAGCGCCCGCCCGCTCGCGCACCGGCTGGAGACCGTCGCCGACCGCGGCGGAGTCCTCTGGATCAACGACTCCAAGGCCACCAACGTCGCCGCGGCCACGGTCGCGATCCGGAGTTTGCCGCGCCCGGCGATCCTGCTGCTCGGGGGCCGCCACAAGAACGAGCCGTACTCGATCCTCGCCCCCGAGCTGGAGGGGCGCGTCCGGGTCGTGCTGGCGTACGGCGAGGCGGCCGACCTGATCGACGCCGACCTCGGCGCGCACGCCCTCGTCGAGCGACCGGCGGGCGGGTTCGAGGACGTGCTCGCGCGCGCGGAACGGCTGGCGCGGCCCGGCGAGGCGATCCTGCTGGCACCGGCGTGCTCCAGCTACGACATGTTCCGCGACTACGAGGAGCGGGGCGCCCGCTTCGCCCGGTACGCGCGCGGGGAGGCGGCAGCCTAATGCGCCGGTCAAGTTCAGGCTGCCATGGTTCTGGGCTCCCTGAGCTGGTAGGGGGTGCGGTCGCGAAGCATGGCCCAGAGCACGTTGACGCGCCGGCGTGCGAGGGAGAGGAGGGCCTGGTGGTGGCGCTTTCCTTCGGCGCGTTTCCGGTCGT
>DATKCH010000079.1:0-56222 GCA_035513295.1 Longimicrobiales bacterium | reverse complement strand
CGCGTCTCCTCCGGCAGGAGCACCGCGTCCACGAACCCGCGCGCCGCCGCGTAGCGCGCGTCGAGCTGGCGCTCGTAGTCGGCGCGCACCGCGTCCATCTTCGCCTGCATGGCCTCGTCGGGGGCCCTGCCCTCGGCGCTCAGCTCCTCCAGGCGCGTCCCGAACAGCGCCATCACCGCGCTGTCTCCCTCCATCACGCCCATGCGACCGGTCGGCCAGGTGAGGATGAAGTCGGGGTCGAAGCCCTGCCCCGCCATCGCGTAGTAGCCCGCCCCGGAGGCGTGGTTGATGGTGAGCACCAGCTTGGGCACGGTGGCCGTCGCCATCGCCTCGACGAAACGCGCGCCGGCGCGGATGATGCCGGCGTGTTCCGCGTCCGGACCGACCATGAATCCGCTCACGTCCTGGACGAACAGCAGCGCCCGGCCGTGGCGGTTCGCGGTCTCGATGAAGTAGGCCACCTTCTCGGCGGAGTCGGCGTACACGATGCCGCCGAACTTCGGCGGGCCACCGTGGGGGTCCTTGATCATCCCGCGGGCGTTCGCGATCACGGCGACCGGCTGGCCTGCCACGCTGGCGTTGCCGCAGATCATTTCGGGGGCGTACTCGGGCTGGAACTCGTCCAGGTCGCCGTCGTCGAGGATGCAAGCCAGTACGTCGCGCACCTCGTACGGCTGCCGGTGGTCCGCGGGCAGCAGGCCGTACAGGTCGGTCGCCGGCCTCCCGGGCGCCGCATCCGGGTCCGGGTCCGGAACGTGCGCCTGGCGCACGCCCGGCAGGGCGCCGATGAGCGCGCGGAGCTTCCGCAGGCACGACTCGTCGTCCGGTACCCGGTAGTGCGCCACGCCGCTCAGCGCGGTGTGCGTCCACGCGCCGCCGAGCTCCTCGCTGCCCACCGTCTGCCCCGTCGCGCCCTTCACTAGGTTGGGACCGCCCAGCCCCATGAAGCTGGTGCCCTCGACCATCAGGATCACGTCGGAGAGCGCGGGCAGGTAGGCCCCGCCCGCGATGCACGGCCCCATCACCGCGGCGAACTGCGGCACCCGGAGGTGGCGCCGCATGATCGAGTTGTAGTAGAAGATCCGGCTCGCGCCGTACTGGCCGGGAAACACCCCGCCCTGGTACGGCAGGTTGACGCCGGCGGAGTCGACGAGGTACACGATGGGCACGCGCGAGCGCATCGCGATCTCCTGCGCCCGCAGAATCTTGGTGATCGTCTCCGGCCACCACGACCCGGCCTTCACCGTCGCGTCGTTGGCGACCACGACCACCGGCCTCCCCTCGACCACGCCCACCCCCGTCACCACGCCCGCGGCGGGAGCGCCCCCGTCGTAGCGGTCGTACGCCACGAGCAGGCCGATCTCGAAGAACGGCGTGTCCGGATCCAGGAGCAAGGCGACGCGCTCGCGCGCGGTCAGCTTCCCCTGGGCGTGCTGGCGCTCGATGCGCTTCTGGCCGCCCCCCTGACGGAGCCTCTCGCGCAGGTCCTCGAGCTCCGCGGAGAGGCGGCGCAAGCGGCCCGCATCCGCGGCGGCCGGCGCGGCGGCGCTATCCGGCGTCGCGCGCGTTTTCATCGAACCACTCACGAATGTAGCCGATGGGCTCGGAGGTCGGCGTGCCGGGCCCGAACACCCGCCCGACGCCGAGGCGTCGCAGCTCGTCGGCGTCCGCCTCGGGGATGATGCCGCCGCCGGTGAGCAGCACGTGGTCGGCCCCCTCCGCGTCGAGCAGCTCCTTGACCTTCGGGAACAGCGTCATGTGGGCGCCGGAGAGGATCGACAGCGCGACCACATCGACGTCCTCCTGGATCGCCGCGTTGACGACCATCTCAGGGGTCTGGTGCAGGCCGGTGTAGATCACCTCGAAGCCCGCGTCCCGGAACGCGCTGGCGATGACCTTCGCCCCCCGGTCGTGGCCGTCGAGGCCGGGCTTGGCGACGAGCACGCGGATCTTTCGTTCGCTCATGCGCGCGTTTCGGGGTGGCGCCGAATCGGGTCCGTCCACGGGTGCACCGGCGGATGCATGACGCCGCGGAACGACCGAGACCTTGTGCGCGGGTACACTAGCGTTCGGCCCGCGAGAGGAGCAAGATTGGAGCCCATCGTACGATGGGCCCGCCGTCCGCCCTCGGTCCCGCGGCGAGTTTCCCCCGAGCGCACCGGTTTCGGTCTCGTGATACGCATGAAGCTCAGCAACGTCGAACCCCTCCTGGGAAGCAGCACCATCCTCGCGGTGTCCCTGATTCCGCTGCTCGCCGACGGCGGGTCGCTGACGGAAACGGTCGTGCTCACGGCGATCGTCGTGACCCTTCTCCAGGGCCTCCTCCTCGCCGCCGGACGGGCGCGGCAGCGCCGCGGGCGGTCGGACTGCGTCCAGGAGGTGCGGCGCATGCTCCAGGACCAGGTCAAGGGGCAGCTTTCGCGCATCACGATGGCCGCGACCGCGGCGTCCGAATCTCCGGACGAAGAGGGCCGCCTGCAGACGGAGGTGCTGGGCGCCGTCGACAGCGTGACGCTGGTCGTGGATGGGCTGTCGACGGAGTCCCTGCGCACCTGGAGCCGTCGCTACAGCGCCGCCAACGATCGGTCCGTTGCGCGCGGGTGGGCGGCCCTGGCCGGCAGGTAGCCGGCATGCCGTCGGTACGCTAGCGGACCGCCCTCACGATTAGCCGCGGGCTGTCGTGGCCGAAGGCGCGACCGTCCCAGTCCCCGAACACCTCCACCGGTTCGTAGCCGGCCGCGCGGAGCAGTCCCAGCGCCTCGCCCGCCGTGTACAGCCGCAGCCGATGCTCCGAGGCGCCCTGCCGTCCGTCCGGCGCGCGCCAGCGCCAGCGCTCCGCGGCGACGCCGCGCAGCGGGTCGAACCTGCGGCGGATCCCCACCCGCGTGCCGTCCGCCGAGCGCCACCCGTCGCGGCGCGCGAAGTTGCGCGCGATGTCGTCGCGGTGGACGGTCTCGAGGAGGAGCTGACCGCCGGGCCCGGTGACGCGCGCCAGTTCGGCGAGCGCCGCGATCTCGCGGTCGTCGTCGTCGAAGAGGCCGAGGCCGGTGGACACATCGACGACCGCGTCGAAGCTGGCCACCGCGAACGGCAGCGCCGCGATGTCGGCGCGCGCTAGAGGCGCGGCCACGCCCGCGGCCCGTGCCGCGGTGAGCGCGCGCTCCAGGAGGTCCCGGGAAAGGTCCGCGCCGACCGCGCGCAGTCCGGCCTCGGCGAGGGGAACGGTGTGGCGGCCCCACCCGCAGGGCACGTCCAGCACGCGCGCGCCGACGGGCAGTCCCAGCAACTCGAGCATGGCGGCCACCTCCTGCCGGGACCGCTCCGGGGGGAAGAGCTCCGCGTGCAGGTCGTACCACGTCGCGTCGAAGTGGCCTCGCCACCAGGGGGTCACGCCTCTGACGCCTCTGACGCCTCCGGCGCCGGCGGCGGGTCGAGCTGGACGCGCAGGATCCTCCGGCCCAGCATCGCGAGCACCGTGAACCTCCCGGCGGGAGACTCGATGACATCGCCCTCCCGCGCGATGCGTCCCATCCGTCCCATGAGGTATCCGCCGAGGGTCGTGTACTCGTCCTCCGGCAGGTCCAGCTCCAGCCGGTCGTTGATGTCGGCGAGGGAGAGGGACGCCTCCAGGTAGAGCCGTCCATCGCTGCCGAAAACGAAGTCCGGACGCTCGTGGTCGAACTCGTCCTGGATCTCCCCGACGATCTCCTCGACCAGGTCCTCGATGGTCACGACGCCGGCGGTGCCGCCGAACTCGTCTACCACGATCGACAGGTGAACGCGCTCGCGCTGCATCTCCCGCAGCAGCTCCTCGACCGACTTGGAGTCCGGCACGAAGGTGGCGGGCCGGATGATGTCGTCGAGGTCCGTCACGCCGGCGCGCTCGGCGCGCCAGACGTCGCGCGCGACCACCACCCCCACCACCCGGTCCAAAGACTCCTCGTAGACCGGAAGCCTCGAGTGCCCCTCCTCCACGATGAGCCGGGCGGCACCCTGGACGCCGTCCGCGCGCGCCACCGCGACCACCTCGGTGCGGGGGGTCATGACCTCCTCGGCGGTCGTCTCGGAGAGGTCGAAGACCCCCCGGATCATGTCCACCGGCTCCTCCCCCAGGCGGCCGGCGGCTGCGCTCTGGATGGCGAGAACCTCGATTTCGGCGGCCTCGTGCACGTGGTGGAGCTCCGAGACGGGCTCCTGGCCGATCGCCTGCAGGAGCCGGTTGGCGAGCCCGTTCAGCACGTAGATGAAGGGCGCCAGTACCCACGCGAACGCCATGAGCGGGGCCGCGGTCCACATGGCCACGGTCTCGGGCGCGGTGATCGCGAGGGACTTGGGCGCGAGCTCGCCCAGGACGATGTGCAGGACGGTGATGACGGCGAACGCGATCGTTCCGGCCACCGCGTGGGACGCGACCACGTTCCACGGGTCGTCCAGACCAACGAACAGCTGGATGAGCACCGCGGCGATGGTGCTCTCCGCCACGAATCCCAGGCCGATCGAGGCCAAGGTGATGCCGAGTTGGGTCGCCGACAGGTAGTGATCGAGGCGCTTGAGCGCTCGCCGGGCGAAACCCGCGAGGCGATTCCCTTCGCGCGCGAGTGCCTCGATCCTGGTTCGCCGCGATCCCACCAGGGAGAACTCGGCGGCGACGAAGAATCCGTTCGCGGCGACGAGCAGGAGCGCGAAGCCGACGCGCCACGCGACCTGCCCCACGGTCAGCGCTTCGGCCGCCGCCTCAGCGCCCTGCACTGACTACCTTCTCCGGACGCTCCAAGGCCCCCGCCCGGGCTCTCCCGCCGGCGGATACGGATCGCGGCCCGGGAGGAGGCTCCTCGGCGGGAGGCTCCTCCGGCGGGGGCGTCGCGGAGATCAAAAGAAGACCGGCTCCTTGAAGGCTCCGTAGACCCGCTCCAGGGCGTGCCGGATCTCGAACAGCGTTCCCTGCGCGCGCACGCACGCGAGCATCGGCTCGACGACGTTGCCGCCGTTGCGCGCGGTTTCCTCGAGCCGCGCGAGCGCGGAATCGAGCTCCGCCTGATCGCGCCCGGACCGCAGCTCCCCCAGGCGCGCCACCTGGCGGCTGGCCGCCTCCTCGCCGATCTGGAGGGTGTCGATGCGCACCTCCTCGCTGCCGCCGGTGAAGTCGTTGACGCCGACCACCACCCGCTCCCCCGATTCGATCTCCCGCTGCTGGCGGCGCGCGCTGCGCGCGATCTCGCCCTGGAAGTACCCCTTCTCGATGCCCGCCACGACGCCTCCGACCCTGTCGATCTCGTCGAAGATCGCCTCCGCCTCGGCCTCCATGCGGTCGGTCAGGCTCTCCACGAAGTAAGAGCCCGCGAGGGGATCGATGGTATTCGGCACGCCCGTCTCGTGGGCGAGGATCTGCTGCGTCCGCAGCGCGATCCTCACTGATTTCTCGGTCGGAAGGGCCAGCGTCTCGTCCAGCGAATTGGTGTGCAGGGACTGCGTGCCGCCGAGGACGGCCGCGAGCGCCTGGTAGGCGACCCGGACCACGTTGTTCTCGGGCTGCTGCGCGACGAGGGAGACGCCCGCCGTCTGGGCGTGGGTGCGCAGCCGCCAGGACTCCGGGTCTTTCGCGCCGTAGCGGTCGCGCAGGCGCCGGGCCCAGATCCGGCGCGCCGCCCGGAACTTGGCGACCTCCTCGAAGAAGTCGTTGTGGACGTCGAAAAAGAAGCTGAGACGCGGAGCGAAGCTGTCCACGTCGAGCCCGCGGGCGATCCCGCGCTCGACGTACTCGAAGCCGTTGCGCAGGGTGTAGGCGAGCTCCTGGCCCGCCGTCGCGCCCGCCTCCCGGATGTGGTAGCCGCTGATGCTGATCGGGTTGTACTTGGGCGCGTGCTCGCTGCACCACTCGAACATGTCCACGATCAGCTTGAGCGCCGGTTCCGGCGGATAGACCCACGCGTGCTGGGCCTGGTACTCCTTCAGGATGTCGTTCTGGACGGTGCCTCGCAGCTG
This sequence comes from Longimicrobiales bacterium, assembly GCA_035513295.1. Lineage (GTDB taxonomy): Bacteria > Gemmatimonadota > Gemmatimonadetes > Longimicrobiales > RSA9 > DATHRK01. Next base: position 50,240 of record DATKCH010000079.1, on the reverse strand, counting down.
CTCGGGCGAGACGCCCTGGCGTTCTGCCGCGATCACGTAGAAGCAGAACAGGATGATCGCCGGGCCGTTGATCGTCATCGACACGGACACGCGATCGAGCGGGATGCCGTCGAACAGCGTCTGCATGTCGGCGATGCTGGAGATCGCGACGCCGCACTTCCCGACCTCGCCCAGCGAGCGCGGGTGGTCGGAATCATATCCCATCAGCGTCGGAAAATCGAAGGCGACCGACAGACCGGTCTGGCCGTGGTCCAGCAGGTAGTGATAACGCCGGTTAGTCTCTTCGCAGGTGCCGAAGCCGGCGAACTGGCGCATCGTCCAGAGACGCGTCCGATACATGGTCGCGTACGGTCCGCGCGTGAACGGAAACGCGCCGGGCAGGCCGATGTCGCCGGCGGGATCGGAGCCGAGGCGGTCGAGCGGCGTGTACAGGGGCGCGACCGGGGTCCCGGAGACGGTCGTGAACGGGTCGTCCCGGGTCGGCGTCGCCTCGTACACGCGCCGCCACGCGGCGAGCTCCGCGCGCAGGCGCTCGATCTCCGCGTTCTGTTCGTCGACCGTTCTGGTCAGCCGGTGGGTTTCGTCGGGCCGGGCCAGGTCGCCCGCGGGCGCGTCGCGTTCCATCACTCCCATGCCAACTCCCGGATGTCCGTTGCAGTGCTCCGGCGGAGCGCCGATGTGCGCGCGCGGCCGCCGGCCGGGGAGCGAATAGCGCCTACCCCGTGACGGTGGCCGCGATCCGGGCCGCCACCGCCGCCGGCGTCTGCCGGCCGGCGACCAGGTCGGGCAGCGCCGCCTCGAGCAGCCGCTCGCCCTCTCCATCGCGCCACGCCCCCATCCGCAGGCGCCGGTCCACGGTCTCGCGGACGCGCTCGCGTAGGCGCTGCTCGCGGCGCCGCGCGAGCTCTCCGGAGGACGCCAGCCAGTCCCGGTGCCGGTCGATGGTCTCGAGGACGACGTCCACGCCGGTCCCGTCCCGGGCCACGGCCTGGAGTACCGGAGGCTCCCAATCCGTTCCCTCCGCGGGCGCGACCGGAGCCTCCACGACGCCCGCTTCGCGCGCGCCGCTCGGGTCCGCGGCCGCGCGGGCGCGGGCCCGGTCGCGCCACCGGCCGCGCACCGCGGCCATGTCCACGCCGTGGTGCGCGGGGGCCCGGCGCAGCGCCCTGCCGGCGCGCAGGTGCAGCATGAGCTCGACCTCGCGGGTGAGCTTCTCGGCGCCCGGACGGTCGGCCTTGTTGACCACGAACACGTCGGCGATCTCCATGAGGCCTGCCTTCATGGCCTGGACGGAGTCGCCGGACTCGGGGACGAGCACGACCAACGTCGTGTCCGCCGCCGCGACTACGTTCAGCTCCGACTGGCCCACGCCCACGGTCTCCACGACCACCCTGTCGAAGCCGAACGCGTCCATGAGGTCGGCGACTTCCTTGGTCGCGAGCGCGAGCCCGCCCAGGGACCCGCGCGTGGCCATCGACCGGATGAACACGCCGTCGTCCTGGGCGACGTCGTTCATCCGGATGCGGTCGCCCAGCAGAGCCCCTCCCGTGAAGGGCGAGGTGGGATCCACGGCGATGACGCCGACCGTCTCGCCGCGCGCACGGAAGCGCTCGATCAGCGCGGCGGTCAGGGTCGACTTGCCCGCGCCGGGCGGACCCGTGACGCCGAGGCGGTGCGCGCGGCCGAGGTCCGCGTGGACGGCGTCCAGGAGCGCGGGCGAGCCCGCGCGCTCGTCCTCCACGATGGAGATGGCGCGCGCGAGCGCGGTGCGGCGGCCGGCGCGAAACCCCTCCAGCAGCTTGACCGGCCGGCCCCGCGGGGCCGGCTCCGCGGGGGTGGACGGCATGGTGACAAGATGTCCGGCCGCGCGGACGGCTGTCAAAGGGGCCGCGCCGGCCGTCGGCGTTCCCTGGTACACTAGCCGTCGCGCCGGATCGACCTCGCGTGCCGCAGCGGGTTCTCGAGCAGGTGGACCGGGATGAAGAGCACGGTCACGAACATCACCAGGGCCACGAGGAGCCCGGCCGCGAGCACCCAGGGATTGCGCAGCGCGACGTAGGTGATCGACGTGATCAGCGAGATGGTGAGCGCGAAGATGCTCAGCAGAACGCGCCGCACCTGCAGCTGGAGGAAGCGCTCGCCGGAGCGCTGGTCCCTCGGGTGCATGCGCACGCGGAACTCCTCCCGCTCGGCGCGCTTGAGCAGGTCTTGCAGCGCGAGGATCGCCGTGCGCGCCTCGCCGGCGATGTTCCCGAGCACCCGCGCCGGCTCGCGCGCGGTCTCCTTCAGGATCTCGGCGCGCATGCGCCTGACCACGCGCTTGATCGGGTCTATGCCGTTGAAGCCGGGGTCGTAGCCGATGCCGATGCCCTCCAGGAGGGCCGCGGCGCGGAACAGGTAGACGAGCTCGCGCGGCAGGATGAGCGGCCAGGTGTAGAACGTGTCGAGGATCTCCTGCACGGCCTCCTGCACGCGCTTCTGCCCGAGCTCGCGCGCGCGGTTCATGATGCCGAGCAGCTCGTTGGCGGCGTCGCGGATCTCGGCGCGGGCGATCTCGGGGTCGATCATGCCCAGCTCGTACATGCCGCTGATCATGCCGTCGACGTCGTCGCGCGCGACCGCCAGAGACAGCCGCAGGATGCGCTCGCGGGTGGCCGCTCCGAGGTTGACGACCATGCCCCAGTCCAGAAAGACGAGGGTTCCGTCGGCGTCGACGATGATGTTGCCCGGATGCGGGTCGGCGTGCAGGAAGCCCTCGACGAGGAGCATGCGCACGTAGACCTCGGTGAGCGTCTCCATGACGTCGCCGTGGTCCAGCTCGCGGCTCGCGAAGCGCTTGTGCAGCCGGTCGATCTTGTCGCCGTCGATCCACTCCATCACCAGCACGCGCCGGCGCGTAAAGACGTCCTGAACGGTCGGGGCGCGGATGCGCGGATCGTCCCCGAAGTACTTCCGGAAGGCGGCCATGTGGGCCGCTTCCTCCCGGAAGTCCATCTCCTCCTGCACGCGCACGCTGAACTCCCGCACGACGGTCGTGAGGGCGCGGATGTGGTGGTTGGGGAACAGCACGTTGAGCAGGAACAGGAGCCGGAAGGAGATGTCCAGGTCGAGCGCGACGAGATCCTCCACGCCGGGCCTGAGGACCTTGACGGCGACCGCCTGGTCGCCTACGCGCGCCCTGTGCACCTGACCCAGGCTCGCGGCCGCCACCGGCTCGCGATCGAAGTCATCGAAGAGAGCGGTGACCTCCTCGCCCAGCTCGCTCGCGATGACCGCCTCGATGGCGTCGGGCTCCACGGGGGGCACCCTGTCCTGCAGCTGTCCGATCGCCGACAGGTACGGCTCCGGCAGGATGTCGGCGCGCGCGCTGAACACTTGCGCGAGCTTGATGAAGGTCGGACCGAGGGACGCGATAGTGTGGGTGAGGCGAGCCGACCGGCGCTCGTGGACGTCGCGGGTCCGGCGCGCCGGCGTCCCGAAGAACACCCAGCGGCGGCGGTCCCGCATGAACGAGAACACGAACGGCGCGAGGCGCCGGACCACCGTCCACGCGCGCGCGAACCGGCTCCGGCGGCGGGGACGCGCGCTCACAGGAGCAGCGCCGAGCCGAGGCCCAGGAGCAGTACCACGCCGCACAGGTCGGTGAGCGCGGTCACGAACACCGACGACGCGACGGCGGGGTCGACCCCCATCCGCTCGAGCACGATGGGCACGAACGCCCCCGCGAAGGACGCGACCACCATGTTCCCCCAGAGCGCGATGAGAATGATCGCGGCCAGCTCGATGCGCCCCTGCCAGAACCACACGATGACCGCCGCGATGACGCCCAGGACCAGGCCGTTGAACAGCCCGACCAGCGTCTCCTTGCCCGCGACCTTCCAGCGGCGGCCGGCGGTCTCCTCCCCGAGCGCGATGCGCCGGATGGTCACCGCCAGCGCCTGCGTACCCGCGTTGCCGCCGAGGGCCATCACGATCGGCATCAGAGCGACCAGGGCGGTCACCGCGACCACGACGTCGTCGAACACCCAGATCGCGACGGAGCTGAGGCCGATCGTCGCGATGTTCAGCGTCAGCCAGGGAAGCCGGCTGCGCACCGCCTCCAGCCAACCGCCGCGCACCTCCTCGTCCTCGCTCGCGCCCGCGAGGCGCAGCAGATCCTCGGTCTGCTCGGCCTCGATGACGTCGATCACGTCGTCGAAGGTCACCCGGCCGAGAAGCACGCCGTCCGCGCTCACCACCGGCACGGCCGGGAGGTTGTAGCGGCCGATGATGTGCGCGACTTCCTCCTGGTCCATCTCGGGAGGAACGGTCGCGGGCGGCTCCTCGAGCATCTCCTCGATACGCGCGTCGGGCTCCGCGATCACCAGGTCCTGGAGGCGGACGGTGCCCACCAGCCGCTGCATCAGGTCCACGACGAACACCGTGAAGAAATCGTCCTCCAGGCCGCGCGCCTGGCGCCGCACCTCGGACAGCGCCTCGGCGGCGGTCGCGTGCAGCGACACGGCGACCAGCTCGGTGGTCATGATGCCGCCGGCGGACTCTTCCTCGTAGTCCATGAGCCGGCGCAGCTCGATGGCTTCGCGGTGCGGCAGGAGATCCAGCAGGCGGGCCTGCTCGCCGGGCTCCAGCTCCCCGAGCAGGTCGGCGGCGTCGTCGTCGGGGAGGCCGCCGAGGAGCTCGGTGATGCGGCCCGGCTCGAGCGCCGCGAGCAGGTTCTCGGGCCGTTCGTCCGGATCCATCTCGGCGAGGGTATCGGAGCCGAGCTCGGCGGGGACGACCCCGATCAGATGCAGGCGCTGCCCGTCCGGCAACTCCTCCACCAGGTCCGCCACGTCGCTGGGATGGAGGTCATCGAGGAACGCCAGCAGGCCCGGGTCGTCGGAGCTGTCCAGGAATTCGCGCACGCGCCGGAGGCGCTCCGCGTGGGGCAGCTCCCGCTCGCGCCCCTCGACGGGGGCGCCCTGCCTTTCGGGGCCGGGCGGCGCGATCGGGTCCATCAGGACGCCCGACCCGCCGGACCCGCGGCGCCGGACCTCCCGCCGCGTCCTTCGGCGGGCGGCCCGGCGGCCTCGCGCATGACCTGCGCGACCAGGTCCTCCTGGAGGCGCCACATGTCGCAGCGCTCGCGTTCCGGACCCGCCGGATGGTCGTGCCCGAGCACGTGCAGGACGCCGTGGACGCTCAGGCGAACCAGCTCCTCCTCCCACGGGAGGCCCTCCTCCGCGGCCGTGCGCGCGGCGAACTCGTGCCCGACGTACACGTCCCCGGCGAGCTCGCCGCACGGTCCCTCCAGCCGGAAGGAAAGCACATCGGTCGGGCCGGCATGGCCCAGGTGGGTCTCGTTGAGCTCGGCGATCGCGGCGTCGCCGAGGAACGTCACGGAGAGGAACGCGTCGAGGGATCCGGCGCTGCGCAGGGTGCGCTCGGCGGCGCGGCGGGCGAGCGCGAAGTGCGGACGCGGGTCCCGGCCCGGCGGATGTTCGTCTCCGAGCTGAACCGAGACCTCGATCGACAACGTTCTATCCGGCCGCGCGCCGCGGTCCGCCGGCCGGTCCCCCGGGCCCCGAGCTGCCGGCACCGGCGCCGACCGCCGCGTCACCGGGGGCCGCGTCGCGTCCACGCGGGCCGTCCGCCTTGACGCCGTTCGGGTAATCGATGCGCTGGTGATACACGTTGGTGAGCGAGGTGACGAGCACTTCGCGGACGCGACGCAGGTCGCCGAAGGTCATCGGCGACTCGTCCAGCTGGTGCTGCGCGAGCTTGCCGTCCACGATCTGGTCGACGACCTCCTTGATGCGCTCGGGGGTCGGGTCCGAAAGCACGCGCGTCGCCGACTCGACGGAGTCCGCCAGCATGAGCAGGGCGGTCTCCCGCGAGCGCGGCGTGGGGCCGGGATAGCGGAACACCCGAGGATCCGGCTGGAGGTCCGGGTCCACCTCGCGGGCCTGGTCGTAGAAGAAGCTGATGAGCTGCGTGCCGTGATGCTCCTTGATGAACGCCTTCACGGAATCGGGCAGCTTGGCCTCCTCGGCCAACCGCACGCCCTCCAGCACGTGGTTGCGTACCATCGTGGCGGACGTCGCGGGCTTGAGCCGGTCGTGCGGGTTGCGCCCGGGCGGCTGGTTCTCGATGAAGTACTGCGGCTTCACCACTTTGCCGACGTCGTGGTAGTAGGCGCCGATGCGCGCCAGCAGCGTATTCGCCGAGATCGCCCGCGCCGCCGCCTCGGCGAGGTGCGCGACGTTGATCGAATGCACATACGTGCCAGGTGCCTCGAGCGCCAATCGCTTTAGTAGGGGACGGTTGAGATCGCCGAGCTCCAGTAATGTCTGATCTGTCGTGATGCGCGTGTACGCCTCGAACAGCGGCAGCAGCGCCATCGCCAGCACGGCGCTGCCGGCGGCGTTCGCCACGCCCCACCCCACCGCGCCGAGTGCCGAGGAGAACGGCAGGCCGCGGAGCAGCGTCAGGACGATCCCGGCGACCGCATACGCGCCCGCGATGACGGAGACGAACACCCACGTCTGCGACCGGCGCAGCACCACGCGAACGGCCATCGCCGCGGCCGCGCCCGCGAGGACCATCGTGAACAGCGGCGAGACCCCGCCGAAAGGCGCCTGGGTGGACAGCAGGATGGACACGATCAGGGCGTAGCTCAGGGCCAGTCTGCCGTCCCACAGCGCGGCGATGACCAGCACGGGGAGAGCGATCGGGATCATCACCATCGGCCACCCGGACGAGGCCACGATCGCCGCCGCCGAGCCCAGGACCAGGGTCAGGAGGGTGATCACGAGTACGTGCCTCAGGTCCGCGTAGACGGCGGGCCGGAAGAAGTACAGCAGCACCCCCAGGATACCGAGCAGCAGCATGTCGAACAGGAACCGCCCGGTCTTGCGCGACCAGCTCCCGCTGCCCTCGAGCCGGTCCAGCTCGTCGAGGCGCGCCCGGTACGCGGCCAGCTTCTCGACGACATCCGCGCTGACCTGCTCGTGCGCGGCGATGATGCGCTCGCCGGCGAGCACGCGCCCCTTCGTGGTCGGGACCGCCGCGCGCAGCCGGCGCTGTTCGTTCTCGGTGGCTATCTGGCTGAAGCGAATGCTCGGCTGGAAGAAGCGCACCGCGACCTGGCGCGCGAACGTCGCCGTCGAGGGATCGGCGCCCCTGCCCAGATAGGCCGGAACGATCTCGAAGAAGTCCGCGCCGGTCCTGATGGAGTCCAGCGGCACGAGGACCTCGTCCGCGCCGTCCCTCAGCAGCAAACGCGGCCGGTTGGCGCGGGCGAGCTCCGCGGACGCCGCATAGCCCTGGGCGAGGTCCTGGCGCGCGGCCGTGTCGATCGCGCGGCGCACCGCGTTCCGCCGATTCCGGCTCTGCAGCAGCTCGAGGATCTGCGGGGTCGCTTCGAGTCGATACTCCGCCAGCAGCGCGGCAACGGCCCTTGCGCGCGCGTCTTCATCGGGAGCGGCGGCGGATATCGTGTCGATCTGCGAGAAGAACCGGTCCACGCCATGGGTCAGCGAGTCGACCGCGGACGGCACGACATCGAATACGGGCGTGGCCGACGCCGCCGCCTCGGCCTGCTCGGCGGCGAGCTCCTGCTCCGACTTGAGGACATCGAAGTCCACCTCGGCGATGACGTCCTCGTCGGCGACCATCCCGCGCTCGAGGACCGGGAAGTCCGGGGCCGGAGCCACGGGAAACAGCGCCTGGAACGTCAGGGCCGACGCCGCTAGCAGGGCCAGGCGCGCGCCGTGGTGGATGACCCCCCACGGCCACGGGGCGGCGGGCGGTTCGCTCAGCGCCCTGGGGACGATGCGCCACCAGCCGCGTCGGTCAGCCATGCTCCACCTCCCGGTCGTCGGCGGCGGCATACGCGTCGATGATGTCGCGCACGAGCCTGTGCCGCACCACGTCGGACGCGTCCAGATAGACGAAGGAGATTCCGTCGATTCCTTGCAGGATCCGCTCGACCTGGAGCAGTCCGGATCCCTCGGGCAGCGGGAGGTCGATCTGGGTCTTGTCGCCGGTGATGACGGTCCTCGAATTCACGCCCAGCCGCGTCAGGAACATCTTCATCTGCGCCTGCGTGGCGTTCTGCGCCTCGTCCAGAATGACGAACGCGTCCGAGAGCGTGCGTCCGCGCATGTAGGCGAGCGGGGCGATTTCGATCGTGCGGTCCTCGAGCGCCCGGCGGATCCGGTCCGCGGGGAGCATGTCGTCGAGGGCGTCGTAGAGCGGCCGCAGGTACGGATCGACCTTCTCCTGCAGATCGCCGGGGAGGAAGCCGAGGCTCTCGCCAGCCTCGACCGCCGGCCGGGCCAGGATGATTCGGCGCACGCGATTCTTGAGCAGCGCGTCCACCGCCATCGCCACCGCGAGGTAGGTCTTGCCGGTCCCCGCGGGCCCGATGGCGACCACGATGTCGTGGGCCTCCATGGCCGCGAGATAGGTGACCTGGCCGGGGGTGCGGGAGGCGATGATCTTGCGCGAGCCGGGAAGCAGGATCCGGTGGGCCGCGCCGCCTTCGGCGGCCGGGACCGCGTAGGCTCCGGCCGGAGCGGCGTCGACCGCGCGGTGGATGTCCGCCACCGAAAACGGAATCCCCAGGCGCGCCTTCTCGACGAGCCGGTCGGCCGCCGGCGTGGCCGCCTCCACCTCCTCGAGCGACCCCGACAGGATCAGGTAGTCCCCGCGCAGCACGACCCGGCAGCCCGTCAGGCGCGCGAGCTCCTGCAGGTGCTGGTCGTTGACGCCCGACAGGAGCAGAAAATCGGCGCCTTCTATGGGAATCCGGTGTTGTACCGTCGTGGCTTCCAAGCTCGACCCCCTTCGGGTTCCTGCCCGGGCGCGCCCATGCGTTCCGGGCCGAGCCCTCGTATTACCCCGGCTACGCGGACGGGTTGCCCACCAGGGCGATGCCGAGGTCCGCGAGATCTCCCTCCGGAACCGCGGAGGGAGCTCCCTCGAGCAGCGCGCGCGCGGCCGCCGTCTTCGGGAAGGCGATCACGTCGCGGATGCTGGTCAGTCCCGCGAGAAGCATGACGAGCCGGTCGAATCCGAACGCGAAGCCCCCGTGGGGCGGCGCGCCGTACCGGAGCCCCTCGAGCAGGAAGCCGAAGCGCGCCCGCGCCTCGTCCGGCGGGATTCCCAGCGCCCAAAGCACCGCCTCCTGGACCGAGGGATCGTGGATCCGGATCGAGCCGCTGGCGAGTTCGTGGCCGTTGTAGACCGCGTCGTAGGCGCGTGATTTCGGCCGCGCCGCCATGATCGCCTCGAGCGCGGCCGCATCCGGCTCGCCCTCCGCGGACAGATGCCGCGCCAGCGCCGCGAGGCCTCCGGCATCGGGCATCGTGAACGGATGATGGACGGGCTCCAGCCGCTCGCCGTCCTCGCTCCACTCGAGCAGGGGGAAATCCGTGATCCAGGCCCAGTGGTGGCCCGGCCTCCGCAACCCCAGGGTGTCGGCGAGATGGCGGCGCAGCGCGTCGAGCGCGCCCTCGATGCCGTCCGCCTTCGGCCCGGGGGCGTCGCCCGCCAGCGGACCGACGACGGCCACGAAGAGGTCCCCCTCCCCGAGCTCCGCGGCGGCGGCGAAGCGGTCGGCGATGGCGCCAACCAACGCCCTGGCGAACTGCCCGGTGAAGCCGTCGGGGCCGCGCTTGACCCAGAGCGCGCCCGCCGCTCCCTCGGCCCGCGCGACCTCGGCCAGCGCGTCCAGCTGCGTGCGCGACAGGCCGGCCCCGCCCGGGGCCCGCAGGCCACGAATACGGCCGCCTTCCGCGGTGGCGGACTGGAAGATGCGGAAGTCGGCGCCTTGCAGCGCGTCGGTCACGTCGACGATCTCCATCGCGATGCGCAGGTCGGGCTTGTCGGTGCCGAAGCGATCCATCGACTCCCCGTAGGAGATGCGGCGGAACGGGGTTTCGAGCCGCTCCCCCAGCACGTCGCCCCACAGCGCGGAGAGCATGGACTCGGCCACGGCGAAGACGTCGTCCTCGTCCACGAACGACATTTCCGCGTCGATCTGCGTGAACTCCGGCTGCCGGTCCGCGCGCAGGTCCTCGTCGCGCAGGCAGCGGGCGATCTGGAAGTAGCGGTCGCAGCCCGCGATCATCAGGAGCTGCTTGTAGAGCTGCGGCGACTGCGGAAGCGCGTAGAAGGAGCCCGGGTGCACCCGGCTGGGGACGAGGAAGTCGCGCGCGCCCTCGGGCGTCGGGCGCCCCAGAAGGGGGGTTTCGATTTCCCAGAACCCGGCGCTCGTGAGGAACCGCCGCACGCTCTGCAGGGCTTCGTGCCGCAGCCGCAGCGCCTCCTGCATCTCGGGCCGGCGCAGGTCCAGAAAACGGTGCCGCAGACGCAGGTTCTCGCCGGGCGGCTCGTCCTCGGGCCCGATCGATACCGGCACCGGCGGCGTTTCCGCGGGGCCGAGCACGTCCAGCTCGCGGACCCGCACCTCGATCTCGCCCGTGGCCAGGTCCTTGTTGGCGAGCCCGACGGGGCGCTCGGCGACGAGCCCCTCCACCGCGATCACGACTTCCTGTCCCAGGGTCCCGGCGCGCTCCATGACGGATCCTGGGGTCCAGTCCGGGCCGAAGGAAAGCTGCACCAGGCCGGTCCGGTCGCGCAGGTCGAGGAAGACCAGCCCGCCCAGGTCGCGCCGGCGGTGGACCCAACCCGCTAGGCGTACGTCGGCGTTCACGTGGACCGGCCGGAGCTCGCCCGCGTAGTGGCTGCGCAGTGAGGTCTCGCCTGACGCGATCGCCGCGGTAGCCTCCTCGCCGGTTCGCCGTCCTGGGCGCGCGCGGCTGGCGCCGCTCACGCCCCCTCGAGTTCGCGCAGGGTCTCGATGAACTCGTCCGAGCTGCGCGCCGAGATGAGGCGCCGCCGGAGGTCGTCCTTGCGAAGCAGACGGGAAATGCGGCTCAGCGCCTTGACGTGGTGGCCCGCCGAGGTCTCCGGGCCGACGAGCAGGAAGAACAGGCTCACCGGCGCGCCGTCGAGGGCATCGAAATCGACGGGGTCGGCGGTCACCCCCGCGGCCAGCCGCAGCTCATCCAGCGCGCCCGACTTGCCGTGGGGGATGGCCACGCCGTTGCCGATGCCCGTGGACAGCACCGCCTCGCGGTCCCGCACAGCCCTGAGGAGCGATCGGCGCCGTTGCTCGTCGCAATCCACTGTCACCAGCTCGACGAGTTCGCTGAGGAGTCCCTCCTTGTCCGAGGACTGGAGGGGGACCTTGATCCGGTCGGGCGACAGCAGGTCGGAAAGGAGCACGAAGCGCGGCACGGTCCGGGTAACGGCCACCGGCGCGCTCGGGCGCGGGTGGCGTGAGAACCGCTCAAGTTAGAGGCGCCGCGCAGCGCCATCAAGGAAATCGGTTGCGGGACGGATCCTGCCGGCCCCAGGGGCGTATCCAGGCGCACGCCCGCAGCCGTCCGCGGCGGGGCGGTCGACGCGTATCCGAGAATCCGGGACTCCTCGTGGAACCGAGCCAGCGGCCCGACCTCCTCTCCCTGCCCGTGAGCGACGTGCGCGCACGGCTGGAGGAGCATTTCGCGGCGCGCGCGGTCGCCTCCTACCGGGTGCGCCAGACCATGGCCTGGCTGTACGACCGGGACGCGGCGGGCTTCGAGGAGATGACCGACCTCCCCACCGGGGAGCGCCATGCTCTGGCCGAGGCCTTCACGCTGCGCGCGCTCCGACTCGAGCGCACCGACCGCTCGCGGGACGGCACGGTGAAGCACCTGTGGCGGCTGGCCGACGGCGAGCTGGTGGAATCGGTCCTGATCCCGGCCGGAGGCCGGCTCACGCTGTGCCTCTCCTCGCAGGCGGGCTGCGCCATGGCGTGCGTGTTCTGCGCCACGGGCTGGTCCGGCTATCGCCGCCAGCTCACGGCCGGTGAGATCGTGGGGCAGTACCGGAGCACGCGCCGGTGGGCGAGCGAGCACGAAGCCGGCGCCATCTCCAACCTCGTGTTCATGGGGATGGGGGAGCCGCTCATGAACCCCAGGGCGCTCTTCCCCGCGCTCGATCTCCTCAACGGTCCCTACGGCGTCGGCGCCCGCCGGATCACGGTGTCCACGGTGGGGATCGTGCCGGGGATCGACGAGCTCGCGCGGCGGCCCGAGCAGTTCCGCCTGGCGCTCTCGCTGCACGCGCCCCTGACAGAGCTGCGGTCCACGATCGTCCCCGTCGAGCGCAAGTACCCGCTCGCCCGGCTCATGGACGCGCTGCGCCGGTTCGACGCCGCGGGGAAGCGGCGGATCACCTTCGAGTACACGCTCATCGCGGGGGTGAACGACGGCCTGGAGCTGGTCCAGCCGCTCGCGCACCTGGCCCACGAGGTGGGGGCGCACGTGAACCTCATTCCCTACAACCCGATCCCGGGCCCGGACTGGCGGCCGACGCCTCCCGCGCGGATGCGCGCGTTCGCGGCCGCGCTCGCCGACCGCGCGGTCAACGTCACGGTGCGCGAACCCCGCGGACGAGACATCGCGGCGGCGTGCGGGCAGCTGCGCGCCGAGCACGAGCTGACGCCGCCGGCGCCGTTCGTGGAGCTGCAGGCGGCCGGCGCGACGGCGCGCTAGTCCGGGCCCAGCAGCCTGCGCAGGAACCCCAGGATGCCGCCCGCCGGCTCCGGAGGCGGCGGCGGGAGCTCCCAGCCGGCTCCCAGGATCACCGTGGCGTCCAGCGCCAGGTCGGGATCGCGCTCCACGCGCACCTCGTCGATTCCCAGCGCCTCCGCCACGGCGCGCGCCGCGCCCGGGGGGCCTCCCCGGTCCAGCACCACCGAGCTGGCGTAGTCGAAGCGGCCGGCGTTGCCGTAGAACACGACGTCGTGACCCAGGTCCCGCAACCGGGTCGTGGCGTCGCGCGCGAACCCGGCCCGCCCCGCCCCGTTGAGCACCTCCACCTTCGCTGCGCCCTCGAACGGCGCCGGATCGGCGAGCGGCTGCGTCCGGGCCTCCCCTGCGGCGCGCCGTTCGATCGCCCCTGCGCGCTCTTCGCCGCCACCGGGCGGGGGGGTCGCGGGCGCCGATCCCGCCGCGCCCCCGGCCTCGACCTCCGGCGCGGAATCGCCATCCGCGCCGGTCCCGCGCTCCGCCCCGCCGCGCATGCCCGCCACGAAGGCCCCGACCAGGGCCAGGCCCGCCAGGACGCTCACGGCGGTCAGGGTCCTGTCCATGCCGCTCTTCACCGCCCCTCCTCCGCCAGCGTGTTCCAGAAAGCCAACGTCTCCGCGCGCACGCGGGAACCCGACGATATCAGGTGTTCGATGCGCGCTGCCACCACCACGGGCAGCACGGCGTCCAGGTCTCCCGGCATGCGTGTCCGCAGGTCCGCCCGCCATTCGGCCTCGAACGTCCGCCCCGGCTCGAGAAAGTCCGCGGCGTAGAGCATCCGGCCCAGCAGGCCGAGCCCGGGGCGTCCGATGGTGTGGTAGGCGATCGCTTCGAGCAGCTCCGCGTCGGCGACGCCCTCCTTGCGCAGCCGGGCCGCCGCCGCCGGTCCGTGCAGGAGCGAAGAAGGCAGGTCGCGGAACTCGGGGGCGACCGCGGGAGCCAGCCGCTCGGGGTCGGCTTCCCGGAGGACGTCGTGCAGCATGCCGGCGGCGCGCCACCGGCCCCGCTCCTCATCACCGTGTCCGGACGCGCGCGCCCAGCCTTCGAGCAGCTCGGCCACGCGGCGCATGTGCTCGACGCGCCGCGCGCCCGCCTCCGCCCACGGCGGCAGCTCCCCGGCGGCCGCGCCGCGGACGATGGGGTGCGGCGCCCCCGATGCCCGCGCCGCGCGGTCGGGCGCGGCGGTCATTCGAACCCCCGGCGCACGTAGGGCTCGAGCACCGCGCGGTTCCGGATGCGGGCGCGCACGATGTAGTTCCAGCCCTTCAGCTCCACCCCCGACCCGACCTGCGCGTCCACCAGCCGGCAGCCGGGGCCGATGACCGACTCCGAGCCGATGCTCGTGTCGCCTTCCAGCACCACCGCCGGGTAGATCACGGTGTCGGGGCCGATCGTCACGTCCACGTCCACCACGACCGTGGCGGGCGCCAGGAAGGTGGCGCCCCGCTCGGTCAGTCGCTCCACGAGACGCGCTCGGATGAGCGCCGCCGCGCGCACCAGGGAGACGCGGTCGCGCACCCGGAAATCGATCCCCCCCATGTTTCCCGATACGTCCTTCAGCCCCTGTCCCAGGATCTCCAGGTCGGGGGTGTCGACCGCGCGGGCGCGGGCGGCGTCGATCCACGCCGCGAGGGTTTCGCCGGACGCCGCCCTGATGCGCCTGCCGACGGGCCCGGCCGCGAGGTCCCGCAGGGCCGGGCCCAGGACCGCCGCGGCGGCGTCGACGACGAGCACGTTGGCCACCCCCGCGCCGAGCTCGCCGATCACTTCGCGCCACGCCTCCGCCGGCTCCGGGTCCGCGCGCACGACGCGGGCGGGCAGCTCCCCCACGATCTCCGTCCCGACGTCCTGATCGCTGAGCAGGGTCACCGAGTCGGCCGGCTCCTCGGTGTCGAACATCGCGCGCAGGACGTGCCAGGAAAGGGAGCGGCCCGCGACCGGGTGGAGGTAGGTCGGAAGGCGCGACCCCAGGGCGTCGTCCGCGGGGCTGCGCAGCGCCAGCGCCATTCCCGCCCAGCCGCTCAAGCGCGCCTCACAGCTCGACGTTGTCGATCAGCCGCGTGTCGCCCGCGAAGGCCGCGACGGCGAGCACGTCCCGCGCGCGGGCGCTCGCCGCCCGCTCCAGCGTATCCGGCCGCACGAGTTCGGCGTATTGCAGGCGCAGCGCCGGCGCCGCCTCGATCTCGCGGCGCACCAGTTCTTCCAGCGCCGGCCCGTCCCGCTGCCCCGCGCGGAACGCATCGCGGGCGGCGAACAGCCCGCGCGACAGCGATAGGGCCGAGCCCCGGTCGCCGGACGACAGGAGGGCGTTCCGCGAGCTGAGCGCCAGCCCGTCCGGTTCGCGCACGAGCGGCGCGAGCTCGACGCGCACGGGGATGCTCAGATCGAAGACCATCCGGCGCACGAGCACCCCCTGCTGGTAGTCCTTGCGGCCGAATACGGCCACGTCGGGCCGCGCGATGTGCAACAGCTTCGCGACCACCGTCAACACGCCCTCGAAGTGGCCGGGGCGCGCCGCGCCGCAGAGCCGGTCGGCGAGCGCGCCCGGCGCCACCGTGACGCTCGGGGCCCCGTCGGGATACATCGCCTCGATCGACGGCGCGAACACGACGTCCACGCCGCGCTCCCCGGCCAGGCGCACGTCCCGGTCCAGGTCGCGCGGGTATCGGTCGAGATCCTCGCCGGGACCGAACTGGAGCGGATTGACGAAGATCGACAGCACGACCAAGTCGGACAACTCGGCCGCCCTGTCCACGAGGGAGAGATGGCCGTCGTGCAGGGACCCCATCGTGGGAACGAGCGCGATCGTCGAGCCCCGCGCGCGCGCCTCGTCCAGGAGCGCGCGCAGATCCTCGCTCCTCACGACGGTCCGCACTAGCAGGTCGCTGAAATTCGGTGCCGAACGCCGTGCACTAGAAGCTGTGCTCGTCGGCAGGGTACTCTCCGGCCCGGACTGCGTCGGCGTACGCCGCTACCGCCGCGCGCGCATCCCGCCCCAGGCTTCCGAACCTGCGCAGGAACCTGGGCTCGAAGGCCTCGTTGAGGCCGAGCATGTCGTGCAGGACCAGGACCTGGCCGTCCACGTCCGGCCCCGCGCCGATCCCGATCGTCGGCACGGCCACGGACGCGGTGATCCGGGCGGCGACGTCGCGTGGCACGAGCTCGAGGACGATCGCGAAGCAGCCGGCGTCCGCCAGCGCCTCGGCCTCCGCCGCGATGCGGGCGGCGTTCTCCTCGCCCCGCCCCTGCACGCGGTACCCGCCCAGCGCGTGCACGGACTGGGGGGTGAGGCCGACGTGGCCCATGACCGGAATGCCGGCCGCGACTAGCTTGCGCACGTGCGGGATCACGGCGTCCCCCCCGCCCTCCAGCTTGATCGCCTCGGCGCCCGTCTCGCGCATCACCCGGCCGGCGTTGCGGAGCGTCTCCTCGGGCGACACCTGGAACGTCAGGAAGGGCATGTCGACCACCAGCAGCGCGTTCCGGACGCCTCGCCGCGCGGCCGCGGCGTGGTGGACCATCGCGTCGAGGGTGACCGGGATCGTCGAGTCGAACCCGCACACGACCTGGCCCAGCGAGTCGCCCACGAGGACGACGTCGACGCCCGCCTCGTCCAGGATCCGGCCGAAGAGCGCGTCGTAGGCGGTGAGGCACACGATGCGCTCGCCCGCCTCCTTCATGAGCAGCAGGGTCCGCGTCGTCACGCGGCGCGGGCTGTCGGGGGTTTCGCTGCTCATGGAGCTCCTCGCTCGGGGGCGCCTGCCTCGTCCAGCGCGGCGCGCAGCTCGGCGGCCAGAGCCACCCCCGCGGCCACGCCCGCGTCTTCGATCCTGTCCAGGAGCGCGCTGCCCACGACGACGCCGTCGGCCACGCGCGCCACCGCCGCCGCCTGCGCCGGGGTCGAGATCCCGAATCCCACCGCGACGGGCACCGACGCGACGGAGCGCAGCTCGCGCACGCGCGCCTCGAGCCCGGCGGGCAGCTCCGCCCTCGCGCCCGTCACCCCGGTCCGCGACACGAGATACAGGAACCCCTGCGCGCGCGCCGCGATGGCACGGGCGCGCGCGGGTGGCGTCGTGGGTGCGACGAGTCGGACCAGGTCCAGCGGCGCGCCCTCCAGCCGCGCCTCGATGGCGGCGTCCGCCCCCAGCGGCAGGTCGGTGATCAGCAGTCCGGCGGCGCCTGCCTCGAGCGCGCCTTCCAGGAACCGCTCCAGCCCGTATCCCAGGATCGGGTTCAGGTAGCTGAACAGGACGACGGGGCACGCGCCGTCCGCGGCGTACGCGCGCAGCGCGTCCAGCACGCGTCCGACGCCGACGCCCGCGGCGAGAGCGCGCTGGGAGGCGCGCTGGATCGTCGGGCCGTCGGCGAGCGGGTCGCTGAAGGGTATGCCGAGCTCGATCACGTCGGCGCCGGCCTCCTCCAGGCCACGCAGCAGCGGCTCGGTGGCGTCCGCCTCCGGGTACCCCGCGGTGACGTACGGCACCAGCGCCGCGCGCCCCCGCGCCCGCGCGGCGCCGAAGCTCACGCCGATCGGGCCGGGGCTCGCGCTCGCGCCGGGGTCCGCGCCTTCGCCGACGCTGGCCGCTCTCACGAGGGGCTCACAAAAAGTATTCGCCGACATCGATGCCGTACTTGTCGGGGTCGCTCGTCTTGACGACCGAGCGGCGCGGCGAGCCACCGGCGGGGTCCAGCTCCGTGAGGTCCACCAGGGGCGGGTCCGCGTACGCCATCCCGGACGCGTCGAACACCAGCTTGACCGTCGGCCGGTGCAGCGCCCGGGGGTCGGCGGCGGCTTCGACGACGATCCCCAGCTCGCCCGTGTCCAGGATCACCAGGGTCCCCACCGGATAGACGCCCATCGCGTTGATGAGGACCTTGACGAGCAGGGGATCGTAGCCGCGGGTCGGGTTGTCGCGCATCTCGCGCAGCACCTTGTCGGGAGGAAACGGCACCGACTGGTAGCTGCGCTTGGACGTGGCCGCGTCGAAGCCGTCGCAGACCGCGACGATGCGGCTGAAGAGCGCGGGAGACCTGGGCCTGCGCGACCGGGGATAGCCGGTCAGGTCGTTCTTCATGTGGTGCTCGTAGGCCATGAGCATGGGCCGCAGGGGAACCTCCCCGAAGCCTTGCATCGTGAACAGGCTGAGGAGGCCCTCCGTCGGGTGCTCCTGCATCTTCCTCCACTCGTCCTCGGTCAGGCCGCCCGTCTTCTTGGTCAGCTCCGGGTCGATGCGCATCTTGCCGATGTCGTGGAACAGCGCTCCGAAGCCCAGCTCGTAGAGCTGGCCCCGCTCCAGTCCGACCTTCTGGCCGACCACCACCGACAGGATGCACACGTTCACCGAGTGGGTGAAGGTGTATTCGTCGTAGTCGCGGAGCGTGGTCATCCCCATGATCGACGTCTCGCTGGCGATCACTTGGTCGACCACGGCCTGCACCGCCCGCTTCACCCGCCGGACCTTCACGGCCCTGCCCAGCCGCACGTCCGTGAGGACGTCCTGGGCGACCTGCACGCACTGGAAGTACGTCCTCTTGGCGTCCTCCTTGGCCTCCTCCTCCGGTCCGTCGGCGTGCGCTTCGGAGCGGACCGCGACCTCGATCGCCCGCACCGGGACCGCGTCCAACCGCTGGCGGAACGCCAGGAAGGGGTCCTCGTCCTCGTCGGGCTCGCGAACCAGCGCCGAAAGGAGCGCCCCCCACTCCGGACGCGTCGCGCCGGGGACGACGTCGAACCCCCCGAGGTCGTGCCTTGGCAGCGCGGACAACAGGTAGGAGATCGCCGCGATGCTGCCCATGTCCAGGCGCAGGCGCGCCTCGTTGACGAACACGAAGTCGCGCGTGACGCGCAGCTCGATCCGGCGCTCGCTCGCGAGCAGCGACCCCGCTGCGCGCTCGACGTCGTCGAGACCGTTCTGCACGGTCGCGTTCTCGAAGGGGTACAGCCGGAGCGCCTGGCAGGCCGTGTGGATCGCGGAGGCGAACTGCCGCCCCTCCCGCTGCAGGCGCTCCTCGGAAGTCCGGTCGCGCTCGTCCGGCGTGGCGCTCATGCGCCCGGCCTGCCGGCTTCCAGGGCCCTGCTGACGGCGTTCCGGACGACCGGGTCCTCGTCCTCCCCGGCGCGCGCCAGCGCCTCGCGCGCCGCGGGCGAGCCCACGCGTCCGAGCCCGCGCGCGGCGCACGCGCGCAGGTCCGAGGACGTCCTCCTGCCGAGCAGCCGCCGTCCGTTGAGGAACCTGTCGAGAAGGGGCACCGAGTCCCCGCCGGCGAGATCGGAATAGGTCTCGAAGAGGGCGAGCTTCTCGGTCAGGTCCAGGCCTTCCACGGTGCGCTCCTCCAGCCGCTCCCGCACGTCTCCTGCGGCGGGCACGTAGCGCAGCGCCCCCAGCCCGCGGACGGCCGCCACGCGGACGTCCCGGTCGGCGTCGACGAGGCCCCGGCGCAGCGCGTCGACGCCGTCCGCCGAGGACAGGTCGCCGAGAGCGCGCGCGGCGGCGGCCCGGACCACGGGATCTGGGTGGTCCATGAGCGCCGCGAGCCGTGGAGCGACCCGACGCAGGCGCAGCTCTCCCGCCAGGCGCGCGGCGCCTGCCAGCACCCCGGTATCGGGCGATTGGAGGAGGTCGGCGACCTTGTCCGGGCTCTGGGACGCGGCACGCGCCATGGCGTCGCGCAGGAGCTCGCGCAGCTCCTGCCGGCTGGCCGTCTCCGACAGCGCGACCAGGGCCGGCAGGGCGGTCGGCCGGAGGTGGCCGAGGAAGAGCGACAGGTCGCCGGGGTCGGCCAGGATCGAGCCGTCCTCGAGCGCGGCCACGAACTGCGCGACCCCCTCGGGGTCGCTCATGCGCTCGAAGATGTCCTCGGCCATGGCGCGCTCGCTCGGTCCCAGCAGGGCGGGCTCCTCCAGGATGTCCTCGAGCTCCTTGAGCAGCCCCGCCACGTGGCCGAGCCGCCCGCGCGCGAGCAGGAGCGGGACGAACTCCTTCAGAATGCCCAGGATCTCCGCCTGCCGCTCGGGCCGGCGCCGCTCCTCCAGGCGATCGAACAGCGCGGCCAGGACCGCCCCGGTGACGTCGCGCGCCCACTCGTGCTCGACCTGCTGCCGCAGCGTGTCGAGCTCGGCCGCGGACAGGAAATACAGCGTCTCGGTGAAGGTGGACGGGTCGATGAGCCCGTCGGCGCGCTCCGGCGGCGCCTGCTCCACCTCCTCGGCGAGGTCCGCCTGCACGGCCTCGGGCGGCACGGCCTCGGGGCCCCCGCCGCGCGCCTCGGGGAGCGTCACGCCGTCCGAAAGGAGGTCCCGGTAGGCGTACTGGAGGTGGTAGAACTCCTTCTGCCAGAGGAGCGTGATGACGTCGTCGCCCTCGCGGTCCACGGACCGGGCGTGACGCACGAGCTCCAGGAAGTCCTCCAGCTCGTTTTCGAACCCGCTCTGCATCGTGAGCGAGTACACGCCGTCGCGGAAGAAGACGAAGGACAGGCTGTCGCGGCCCTCCCCCGTGGCGAAGGCGTGCGGGCCCCAGCGCAGGCTCTCGTGGTCGACGAAGAACTGGATCTCGCGCTCCTCGACGAAGTAGCGCGTCAGCGCTTCCGAAAGCGCGTCGAGCGTGCGTCGATACGCGGGATTGTTGGGCTCGTACAGCTGGCGCGATCGGGCCGCGCGGGTCAGGAGCGTGACCAGCTCCCCGACCTGCCGCTGCGAGCCGTCGTCCGCCCGGGCTCCGCCGTTCTCCGCGCGCGAGTCGCCGTTCATCCTCCGCTCCCCGACCGGTCCCGCCACCGGGCCACCTGCGGCATGTCCTTGTCACCGCGGCCCGAGAGACACAGTACGACGGGGCCAGCGCCGCGCCAACGCGCGCCCTGCGCGAGCACCCACGCCACGGCGTGCGCCGGCTCCAGGGCGCAGATGATCCCCTCGGTCGTCGCGAGCGTCTCCAGCGCCTGGAGCGCGGCTTCGTCCGTGACGCTGCCGTACGTCGCGCGCCCGGACTCCATCAGGTAGGCGTGCTCGGGGCCGACTCCGGGATAGTCCAGCCCGGCGGAGATCGAGTGCGCCTCCATGACCTGTCCGCCGTCGTCCTGCAGCAAGTAGCTGAGCGACCCGTGCAGCACCCCCGGGCGGCCCGCGCCGAGCGTGGCCGCGTGCCTGCCGCCGAGACCTTCCCCGGCGGCCTCCACACCGATCAGCTCGACCGCCGCGTCGCCGACGAACTCGTGGAAGATGCCCATGGCGTTCGAGCCGCCGCCCACGCACGCCACGACCGCCGCCGGAGGGTCGCCGAGCTGCGCGCGCGTCTCGCGGCCGATCACCGCCTGCAGGTCGCGCACGATGCGCGGGTAGGGATCGGGGCCGACCACGGAGCCGATGATGTAGTGGGTGTCGCCGACGTTCGTGACCCAGTCCCGGATCGCCTCGTTGGTGGCGTCCTTGAGCGTCCGGCTGCCGCTGTCCACGCGCCGGACCTGCGCCCCCAGCAGTTCCATGCGCTGGACGTTCAGGGCCTGCCGGCGCATGTCCTCGGCGCCCATGTAGACGGTGCAGTCGAGGCCGAACAGGGCGCACACGGTCGCGGTGGCCACGCCGTGCTGCCCGGCGCCGGTTTCGGCGATGATGCGTCGCTTGTCCATGCGCCGGGCGAGGACCGCCTGCCCGAGCGTGTTGTTGATCTTGTGCGCGCCCGTGTGGTTGAGGTCTTCCCTCTTGAGCCGCAGGTCGATCCCGCCCGCCGCCCGTCCCAGCCGCTCTGCCCGGTACAGGGGCGTGGGCCGGCCCACGTAGTCCGCCGCAAGGGCGTCGATCTCGCGCTGGAACGCCGGGTCGGAGCGCGCGCGGTCGTAGGCCTCCTCGAGCTCCGTGAGGGCGGGCACGAGCGTTTCCGGGACGTAGCGCCCGCCGAAGGGTCCGAAGCGACCCCGGTCGCCGGCGTCCGCCATCGAGGCGCCGCCCGCCGGTCGGTTCACGCCGTCGCCTCGCCGGTCCCGCCGGCGCGCGCGCCTCCGGGGGCCGGCCTCGCCGCGGCGATGAAGCGCGCGACGAGCGCGGGTTCCTTGCGGCCGTGAGCCCGCTCCACTCCCGAACTCACGTCGACCACGTCGGGCGCCAGGACGCGGATCGCCAGCGCGACGTTCTCGGGGCGCAGCCCGCCCGCCACGATGCGCTCGGGGGCACCGCCGGACGGCCACTCGCGCGCCGCTTCCTCCCAATCGAAGCGTGCCCCGGCGCCGCCCGGCGCGGCCGCGGCGTAGCCGTCGAGCAGGAGCCCGTCCGCCACGCCCTCCCAGTCCGCCAGCGCGCGCCGGATGTCGCCCGGCCGGCGTGGCTTCACCGCCTTCCAGATCCGCGCGGCCAGGCCGCCGAGCTCGCGCGCGACTGTGGGCGACTCGGCGCCGTGGAGCTGGAGCAGATCCAGCTCGAGGAGCTCGGCCGCGCGGGCCATATCGGTCGCCGGAGCGTCCACGAACACGCCCACGCGCAGGCACCCGCCCGCCTCGGCGAGGATGTCGGCGGCGCGCCCGAGGGTAACCGAGCGGCCGAACCCGGGGCTCACCACGACCCCCGCGTAGCGCGCCCCGGCGGCCGCCACCATCGCCGCGTCCCCGGGCCGCGTGAGGCCGCAGACCTTCACGCGCGGGAGCCGGTCGCCGCTCATCCGGGGCGCGCGCCCGCTTCCGCCCGGGAGCGCGAGCGCCGGGGGTGGCCCACGAGCTCGTGCAACGCCGCCGCCGGGTCGGCGGACGTCATCAGGAGACTCCCGACGAGCACGGCGTGAACCCCCGCGTCGCCGAGCAGGCGGACGTCGTCCGCGCCGGCGATGCCGCTCTCGCCCACCAGGGTCACCCGCTCGGGGACCGACCCGGCGAGCCGCGCGATCCGGCTCAGGTCGGTTTCGAATGTGCTCAGGTCCCGGCTGTTGATGCCCACCAGCGAGGAGCCTGCGGCGAGCGCGCGCTCCAGCTCGGCCTCGTCGTGCACCTCCACGAGGGCGTCCATCCCGGCTTCCCGCGCGGCGCCCCGGAGCTCCTGCAGGAGCGCGCCGGGAAGCGCCCTGGCGATCAGCAGGATCGCGTCGGCGCCGGCGGCGCGGGCCTCGCTCACCTGCACCGCGTCGACGATGAAGTCCTTGCGCAGGACCGGCAGGTCGCACGCCGCGCGCGCCTCGCGCAGGTCCTCGAGCGACCCGCCGAAGCGGTCGGCGTCGGTGAGGACGCTCAGCGCCGCGGCGCCCGCGCGGGCGTACCGGGCGCACGCCGGCCCCGCGCGCGAGCCCGGCGCGAGGTGCCCCGCGGACGGCGCGCGCCGTTTGTGCTCGGCGATCACGGCGACGTGCGGTCCCGTGCTCGCGGCCCGGGCGAACCCGCGCACGGGCGGGGCGGCGGCCGCGGCCGCCTCCAGCTCCGCCCTCCGGGGCCTAAGTCGTTCGACCTCCCGGGCCTTGGCGTCGAGGATTTCGCGCAGCACATCCATCTTGCGCTTCGGTCTATCTTCGGTTAGGGTGGTTTCGGGCAATCTTCGGCCCGGCGCGCAGGCCGGTACTCGCGCCTCCCCTCACGCCGGTGACGACATGGCGCTGACGAAGAGACAGAAGGAAATTCTCGACTTCTTGAGGGATTTCCTGAGCGAACGTGGGTATTCCCCGAGCTTCGAGGAGATCGCCGAGCGCTTCGGCTATTCCTCGCTGGCCACGGTCCACGAACACCTCGAAAACTTGCGGCAGAAGGGATACATCCGAAAGGGGTACAACGAGAGCCGCTCCGTCGAGCTCGTGCCGGAACAGCGGGACGATCTCGCCGTTTCCCTTCCGCTCCTCGGCAGGGTCGCGGCGGGCGCTCCGATCGAGGCCGTGCGCAACGAGGAGCCCGTCGACGTCCCCGCCTCCCTGCTCCGCCGCGGCGGCGAGAACTACGTCCTGCGCGTCGAGGGCGACTCCATGATCGACGAGCAGATCCGCGAGGGCGACCTGATCGTCGTGAATTCGCGCCGGACGGCCAACAACGGGGAGATGGTGGTCGCGCTCGTCGAGGGCGAGTCGGCGACGGTGAAGAAGTACTACCGGGAGCCCGCGGGCACCATCCGCCTGCAGCCCGCCAACGCGTCGATGTCGCCCATGTTCTATCCGGAACAGTCGGTCCGGGTCCAGGGGATCGTCGTCGGCCTCATCCGGAGCTACTGATGACGCGGACGCGGACGTTCGCGGTGGGCAGGCGCAAGGGCCCGACGGTCTCCATATGGCTGGCGGGCGACAGCGGCGTGTCCGCCCGGCGCGCCGGCGGCGTGGACTGCCTGCCGTGGCGCGTGGCCGCGCTGGTCCGCGGCCCCCTCCGTCCGGCGACGCAGGCCGGCGCCGGCGGAGCTCAGCGAGGAGCCGACGCCGCGCGCAGCCTCTCCAGCGCGTCCATGCCGGCTGCGTCCGAGATCGCCTGCCGCGCCTCGGCCACGCCGTCCAGCAACGTCGGCACCCTGCCGGCGACGTAGATCGCGGCCCCGGCGTTCACCGCCACCGCGGCGACCTGGGCCGGGGATCCCCGGCCCGAAAGAACGCGCTCCAGCGTACGCGCGTTTTCGTCGGCGGAGCCGCCCGCCAACTCGCGTGCATCGAGGTCCCTCCAGCCGAAGTCGCTCGGGGCCACCTCGTAGGCGCGCACCCCGTCCGCGTCCACTTCGCGTACCTGCGTCGGTCCCAGCGGGCTGAGTTCGTCCATCCCGGGCGCGCCGTGCACGACGAGCGCGCGCTCGTGCCCCAGCTCGTGCAGAGTCGCCGCGACCAGGTCGAGGAGCGAGGGGTCCGACACGCCGACCACTTGCCTGCGCACCCGCGCGGGGTTCGTCAGGGGGCCCAGCAGGTTCATGATCGTGAACATCCCCAGTTCCCGACGGATCGGCCCGACGTGGCGCATCGCGGGGTGCATGAGCGGGGCGAACATGAAGACGATCCCGGCCTCGTCCAGGACGCGCGCCATGGTTTCGGGGGTGATCTCGATGACGACGCCCAGGGTCTCCAGCACGTCCGCGCTGCCGCAGCGCGAAGTGAACGAGCGGTTGCCGTGCTTGGCGACGCGTACGCCGGCCCCGGCCGCCACGAGCGCGGCCGCGGTGGAGATGTTGAACGTCGGGAGGGTGCCGCCGCCGGTCCCGGCCGTATCGACGAGGCCGTCCGCGCTCGCCACGGGCAGGGGCACCATCGCGACGCGCAGGGCCCGGACCCCCCCGGCGACCTCAGCCGGCGCTTCGCCCTTCGCGCGCAACGCCACCAGGAACGCGGCCGCGAGCGCCGGACTCGTCCCGCCCCGGATCAGCGAGCCGAACGCCGCCTCCGCCTGCTCGGCGGTAAGGTCGTCGCCCGCCGCGGCGCGCGCGACCAGCTCCGCGAGGTCGGCGGCGGGCGGGCCGCTCGCGACCGGTCGGGTCACCGTCCCGACCTTTCCGCCGGACGCACGCGCACGGTGCGTCCGAGCGTATCGACGTGCAGGTCCGACCCGTCGAGGCCCGCGGCGCGCCAGGCGGCTCGCGTCCGCACGGGGGGCTCCAGCGGGTCCTCGTCGGTCAGACGGAAGCCGCCCCAGTGCACGCCGACGAACGCCCCCGAGCCCCCGAGGTCACAGTACGCGCGCACCGCCTCCTCGGGATTCATGTGGGCGCCGGCCATGAACCAGCGGGGCTCGTAGGCGCCGATGGGCAGGACGGTCACGTCGAAGGGACCGAGCGCCCGCCCGATCTGTTCGTAGCCGCCGAAGTAGGCCGAGTCGCCGCCGAAATAGGCGCGCCCTCCCGACGGCGCCGTGAGCGCCCACGACGCCCACGACCGGTGCCCGCCGCCGAAGGCGTTTCGCTGCGACCAGTGTCGCGCGGGCAGGGCGTGCAGCCGCAACTCGCCGTGCTCGGTCCGCAGCGACGCGGAGCGCCACCAACCCAGCTCGACCACGCCCCGCACCCCCAGTCGTCCGAACCAGCGGCGGTACCCGACCGGAGCCGCCCACACGAGCCCGTCCCCGAATCGGTTCGCGAGCGCGCGTACCGTGCGCGAGTCCAGGTGGTCGTAGTGGTCGTGCGATACCAGCGCCACGTCGATCGGCGGGAGCTCCGCCAGCGCCACGGCCGGTGGCGAGAGGCGACGGGGACCCGCCCAGGCGACGGGCGAAGCGCGCTCGCTCCACATCGGATCCGTGAGGACGTTCAGCCCGCCCACCTGCACGAGCACCGTGGAGTGCCCGATCCACGTGGCGGTGATCTCCCCGTGCGCCGCGTGCGGGGTGTCGAATCCGGGCGCCGCGCGCGGGATCGCGCCGGCCGGCGGGTTCGGCGGCCGGCCCTCGCGCAGGTTGTCCACCTGCCACCGGATGAGGGCCCTGCGCCGTGCGCGTCGGGCCTGTCTGCCCGGTTCCTGAGGCGGGGGCACGCGGCTCCCGGAGGGGGACTCGCCGGGAGCGGCGGGGGCCGCCGACGCGAGCTCGCTCGCGCCGGGAGCCGCATCGGCCCCCGCCGCGCTCGGGCGCGCGTCTGTCTGGGCGGCGGCGGTCCGCCGGGTGACGCTGGTCCGTCGGGCTGGATCCATGGCTCCACGTCCGGGGCGAATCGATCGATGGCGGAGCGCAATCCTACCGGACAGCCCGGCGAACGCCAAGCATCGGCTTGACACCCCCGGGGGCGGGACTAGCTTGGCCGCCGTGACCGACCCGGCGCAGCGCCGCTTCGTGCTGACGCTCCAATACGACGGGAGCGAGTTCCACGGCTGGCAGCACCAACCGGACGCGGTCACGGTGCAGTCCACCCTCGACGACATCCTCTCGCGTCTGTTCGACCGCCCGACCCGGAGCGCGGCCGCCGGGCGCACGGACCGTGGCGTGCACGCCACCGGCCAGGTGGTGACCTGCGACGGACCGGGCCGCTGGACGCCGGCGGAGCTGGGGCGCGCCGCCAACGCCCTCCTCCCCGACAGCGTCCGGGTGTCCTCGGTGAGGGACGCGCCCGCCGACTTCCACGCCCGCTTCAGCGCGCTCGCGCGCGCCTACGTCTACCGCGTCGGCGTCGATCCGGCGGCGCGGTCACCCTTCCTGAACCGCTACTGCTGGCCCCTGTGCGAACCCCTCGATGCGGCCGCCCTGGAGCGCGCGGCCGCCAGGATCGTCGGCGAGCACTCCTTCGCCGCGTTCGCCAAGACCGGGCAGGCCCGGCGCGGCGACCGCTGCCGCGTCCACGGAGCACGCTGGCGGCGCTGGAACGGGCTGGGCTTCCGCTTCGAGGTGTGGGCCGACCGTTTCCTGCATCACATGGTACGATACCTGGTCGGCACAATGGTGGCGGTGGCCAGGAGCGTCCGCCCGGAGGCCGACGTCGGGGCCCTCCTCGCGGGCGCTCCGGGCGTGGTCACATCGCCCCCGGCGCCCCCGGGCGGTCTCTTCCTGGCCCGCGTATACTACGAGGTCGAGGAACTGGAACGCGACGCCGGATCGGAGCGCGAGCTGCGCCTCCCGATCCCCTGACGCAGGCACGACCCGATGGAGAGGACATGAAGATCTTCCTGGACACCGCGGACCTGAGCGAGATCGCCTGGGCCGCGGAAGCCGGGCTCATAGACGGGATCAC
Source organism: Longimicrobiales bacterium (assembly GCA_035513295.1). Lineage (GTDB taxonomy): Bacteria > Gemmatimonadota > Gemmatimonadetes > Longimicrobiales > RSA9 > DATHRK01. Next base: position 23,036 of record DATKCH010000079.1, on the reverse strand, counting down.
GACGAACCCTTCCCTGGTGGCCAAGGTGGCCGGCGAGGGATCGCCGACCGAGCTGCTGCAGGAGATCTGTCGGACCGTGGACGGTCCGGTCAGCGCCGAGGTGGTCGCGGTCGACCGGGACGGCATGCTCGAGCAGGGCAGGAAGCTGGCCGCGCTGGCCGACAACATCGTGGTCAAGGTACCGCTCACCGACGACGGTCTGCGCGCGTGCCGCACGCTCCGCTCCGAGGGCATCGCCGTGAACGTGACGCTCTGTTTCTCGGCGTCGCAGGCGCTGCTGGCCGCGAAGGCCCGGGCGTCTTTCGTTTCGCCCTTCCTCGGGCGCGTGGACGACATCTCCGGCGACGGCATGGACCTGATCCGGCAGATCCGTATCATCTACGACAACTACGGGTACGAAACCGAGATCCTGGCCGCGTCCATCCGCCACCCGCTGCACTTCGTCCAGGCGGCGGAGATCGGGGCCGACGTCGCAACGATTCCACCGAAGGTGTTGCGCCAGCTCATGCTCCACCCGCTGACGGACCGGGGCCTGGACGCGTTCCTCTCCGACTGGGCGAAGCTCGACCGGAGCCAGCGCGCGCTGTGATGCGGCCGCGGCCCCCGCTCGCTTTTGCGCTCGCGGCGTCGTTGCTGGGCCTGGCGCCCGCCGCCTGCACGGGTCAGGACGCCGCGTCCGGGGCGGCCCGGTCCGCGGACTTTCTGGAGCTGCCCGTCGCGGACCCCCGGGTCGCCGCCAGCCAGGAGGCGCAGGACACGCGCGCGACGGCGATCGTACGCGCGGCGCGGCGCGCGGCCCCGGCGGTCGTGAGCGTGAACACGCTGCGCTCGCGGCAGGTGCGCGCCGGCTCGATCTGGGACCGCCTCTTCTCGGGCGGCGGCCTTCAGCGCGTGCCCGGGCTCGGGTCCGGGTTCGTCATCCACGGCGACGGGCTCGTGCTCACCAACGAGCACGTCGTCCGGCAGGCCGAGAGCATCCACGTGACTCTCCCTGACGGACGGACCTTCGAGGGACGCGTGCTCGGCATCGACGAGGTGAACGACCTCGCGCTACTGCGCATCGACCCGGAGGCGCCGCTGAACGAAGGTCCGGGCGAGGCGGCTCCGCTGCCCGTAGCGCCCCTGGGCGACTCGGACGACCTGCTCATCGGCGAATGGGTCGTGGCGATCGGCAACCCGTTCGGGTTCCAGCTCGCCAACACCGAGCCGACGGTGACCGCCGGGGTCGTCAGCGGCGTCGGCCGCAACATCGCCTCCCAGCAGGACGAGGGCGGGTTCTACCTGGACATGATCCAGACGGACGCGTCCATCAACCCCGGCAACTCCGGCGGGCCGCTCGTGAACGCGCTGGGCGAGGTCATCGGGGTCAACTCCTCGATCCTGTCCACGACGGGCGGCAGCGAGGGGCTCGGCTTCGCGATCCCGATCAACCGCGCGCGCCGCATCGCGCTGGATCTCCTGGACGACGGCCGTGTGCGGCGCCCGTGGGTCGGGCTGGACGTGGAGCCGGTGACGGACGGGACGCTCCCGCGCAGTCGCCGGGTGCGCGTCAGCGCCGTCACGCCGGGGTCCCCGGCGGAGCGCGCCGGGCTCCGGCCGGGCGCCGTGATCCGCAGCGCGGGCGGCCGGCCGCTGCGCTCTCCGCTCGACTGGCAGGCCGCGCTCCTGGACGCGGAGGTCGGCGGGGAGCTGGTGGTGGAGGTGGAGGTGGAGGTGGAGGGCGGCTCCGGAACGCGCACCGTTGCGCTCACGCCCGCCGACCTGCCGTCCGTGACCGCCGAGCGCATCCAGGCGCTCGCGGACTTCCAGCTCGTGACGCTGACACCGGCGATCCGCGCCGAGCGCGGCCTCGTGAGCGAGGAAGGCGCGCTCATCGTCGACCTCTCGGCGGCGGCGCGGCAGCAGCTCGGCCTGCGCCCCGGAGACCTCATCCTGCAGCTCAATCAGACCAGGGTCCGAAGCGCGGAGCAGGCGGCGGCGGCGCTGTCCTCCGCCGCGGGCCGGGGGTCCGTGCGGCTCGCCTTCGAGCGCGACGGCCGGCTCGACTACACCTGGTTCTACGTGACGGACGACGGCTGATGGTCGGCGCCGAGTCCTTCACGCACCCGCTCACGGACCGGTACGCGTCCGAGGAGATGAGCCGGATCTTCTCGCCCGCGACGCGCGTGCGCACCTGGCGCCGCCTGTGGATCGCGCTCGCCGAGGCGCAGCGCGAACTGGGCCTGCCCATCCCGGCGCAGGCGCTCGACGAGATGCGGAGCGCGGTGAAGGACATAGACCTCGGGCGCGCGGCGGAGCTGGAGAGCGAGCTGCGCCACGACGTCATGGCCCACGTGCGCCTGTACGGCGAGGACGCGCCGGCGGCGGCCGGATGGATCCACGCGGGCGCCACGAGCTGCTTCGTCACCGACAACGCGGACCTCATCCTTCAGCGCGAGGCCCTCGGGCTGGTCCGATCCCGCCTGCTCGCGTGCGTGGCGCGACTCGCCGACTTCGCGCGCAAGCACCGCGCAACGCCGGCGCTGGGGTTCACGCACTTCCAGCCCGCGCAACCGACCACCGTCGGAAAGCGCGCCACGCTCTGGCTCCAGGACCTGCTCCTGGACCTGGAGGAGGTCGACCACCGGCTGTCCACGTTCCGCTTTCGCGGCGTCCGCGGCGCCACCGGCACGCAGGCGTCCTTCCTGGAGCTGTTCGCGGGCGACGCCGGCAAGGTCGACCGGCTGGACGAGGCGGTGGCGCGCGCGTTCGGGTTCGAGCGGCGCTTCGCCGTCACGGGGCAGACCTATCCTCGCAAGGCCGACTACGCCGTGGTGGCCTCGCTGGCGGGGATCGCCGCGTCCGCCAGCAAGTTCGCCAACGACGTCCGGCTTCTGCAGCACCTGCGCGAGGTCGAGGAGCCGTTCACCGACGCGCAGGTCGGCTCGTCCGCGATGCCCTACAAGCGCAATCCCATGCGCTCGGAGCGGATCAACGCGCTCGCCCGCCACGCGATCGTGCTGAGCCTGGACCCCGCCATGACCGCGGCGACCCAGTGGCTGGAGCGGACCCTGGACGACTCCGCGAACCGCCGCATTGCGATCCCCGAAGCCTTCCTCTGCGTCGACGCGATTCTCCTGCTCCTGCACCAGGTCGCCGCGGGCCTGCGGGTGAACCGCGCGGTGATCCGCGAGCGGCTGGCCAGGGAGCTGCCCTTCGTCGCCACCGAAGCGATCCTCATGCGCTCGGTACGCGCGGGGGGAAACCGGCAGGAGCTTCACGAGGTGATCCGGCGGCACGCCGTCGCCGCTGCCGAGCGCGCCTCGGAGACCGGCGCGGAGCCGGACCTCGTCGAGCGCCTCTCCGCCGACCCCGCGATCGGGCTCGGCGAGGGTGCGATCCGGGACGCGCTGCGGCCGGAACTGCACGTCGGACGCGCGCCCGAGCAGGTGGACGCGTTCCTCGCGGCGGAGGTGGAGCCGCTTCTGGAGGGCTCCGACTGGGGCCCGATCCCGGAGCCGGCCGTATGACCCCGCTGCCGCTCGACACGGTGCGCGCGTCGATGCTGCCGCTCCCGGTCCTCCGCACGGGCAAGGTGCGCGACATGTACCTGGTCGGCGAAGACCGCGTGTTGATGGTCGCTTCCGACCGCCTGAGCGCGTTCGACGTCGTGATGGACGAGACCGTGCCCGGCAAGGGTTGCGTGCTCAGCTCGCTGACCGCGTGGTGGGTCGACCGGCTGCCCGAGGCGCGACCCCATCACGTGCTCGCCCACGACCCCGACGACATCGCGCGGGCGGTCCCGGAGATCGCCGACCTGCGTCCCCGCTGGGCCGGGCGCGCGCTGCTCTGCCGGCGCGCCGTGCCGGTGGCGTTCGAGTGCGTCGTCCGCGGCCACCTGGCGGGGTCTGCGTGGCGCGAATACGCGGCGGATGGGACGCTGGCCGGAGAGCCCCTGCCGACTGGCCTCCGCCAGGCGGAACGGCTGCGCGAGCCGATGTTCTCCCCCGCCACCAAGGCGACCTCCGGCCACGACGAGAACGTGCCCTTCCAGACCGTGAAGGAGGCGCTGGGCAGCGGGCTGGCGGAGGAATTGCGGCGTCAGAGCCTGTCCCTCTTCGCCGCCGCGGCCGAGGTGGCCGCGGACGCGGGGCTCATCCTCGCGGACACCAAGTTCGAGTTCGGGCTGGACGGCGACGGGAGCGCGCTCCTCATCGACGAGGTGCTCACCCCCGATTCGTCGAGGTACTGGCCGGCGGACGCGTATTCCGTGGGGATCTCGCCCCCGTCCCTGGATAAGCAGCCCGTGCGTGACTACCTGGACGGGCTCGCCGCGACGGGCGAATGGGACAGGAAGCCGCCGCCCCCGCCGCTGCCCGAGTCGGTCGTGCGGGAGACGGCCGAGCGATACGCCGAGATCCATCGCCGCCTGACCGGGAGATCGCCATGAGGCCCAACCTCAAGCGCGGCATCGTCGTCCTGCCGAGCGCGCTGACGCTCGCCAACCTGTTCTTCGGCGTGTGGGCGATGGTGTCCGCGGCGCAGGGACGCTTCGAGACCGCCGCGTGGCTCATCGTCGGAGCGGCCTTCCTGGACATGCTCGACGGCCGGGTCGCTCGCTATACGGCCACCGGCAGCAAGTTCGGCGAGCAGCTGGACTCGCTCGTGGATGCCATCAGCTTCGGGGTCGCGCCCGCGCTGATCATCTACTTCCAGTTCCTGCGCGAGGGGCCCTGGGGCTGGATCGCGTCGTTCATCTACATCACCGCGGTGGTGATGCGGCTCGCGCGTTTCAACGTGGAGCAGGCAGGCGGCGCGAAGGCCGTGTTCTACGGCCTGCCCTCGCCGACCGCCGGGTCGCTGCTCGCGACGTTCTATCCGTTCAGCCAGACGGCCTTCTTCGCGAACAACCTCGCCGGCCTGCCCTGGGCCGACATCATGACCGGCACGATGGTCGTGCTGGGCGGCCTCATGGTCAGCCACATCCCCTACGCGGTCGTGCCCAAGTTCGGGTTCCGGACCGCGAAGGGCGTGGCGACCCTGGGGCTGATGGTGCTGACGCTCGCCGCCACGTTCCTCTTCCCGCGCTATTACTTCTTCGGCATGGCGGTGCTGTACACCGCCTACGGGCTCGCAAAATCGCTGGTGCTCGGCCTCTTCGAGAGGCTCCCGGACCGCGACCCGCTGCTCGACGAGGAGGACGACCCGGACATCGACGAGGCGGGCGCGGAGCAGCGGGACCTGACCTACGAAGGGCCCACGCGCGGCGGACCGCGCCTGCTGCGGCGGCGCCAGCCATCGATCGGGGTGGACGTGGAGGAGCCATGACCGAGTACGAGGTGGAGGTCCGGGTGACCCCTCGGGAGGGGCTGCTGGATCCGCAGGGCAACGCCGTGGCGCGGGCGCTCCGCTCACTCGACTTCGGCGGGGTCGAGGACGTTCGCGTCGGCAAGCTCATCCGCCTGCGCGTGAGCGCCGACGACGCGCGCTCTGCCCGCGGACGCGCGCTGGAGATGTGCCGGAAGCTGCTCGCCAATCCGGTGACGGAGGACTTCCAGGTGGACGTGCGCGAGGCGGTGGCCCTCTGATGCGCGTCGCCATAATCACGTTCCCCGGGTCCAACTGCGATTACGATTGCTACAAGGCGCTGCGCGACGTGCTCGGCGTGGACGCCGGGTTCGTATGGCACCGCGAGACTTCGCTGGGAGACGCCGACGCGGTCATCCTGCCGGGGGGATTCAGCTACGGCGACCACCTGCGCGCGGGCGCGATCGCGCGCTTCAGTCCGGTCATGGACGCGGTCGCCGAATTCGCCGGTTCCGGCGGGCTGGTCCTGGGCATCTGCAACGGCTTCCAGATCCTGTGCGAAGCGGGTCTGCTGCCGGGCGCGCTCGTGCTCAACGACACGCGCCGGTTCCGCGGCGAAACGGTTCGCGTGCGCGTGGAGAACGCAACGAGCCCGTTCACCCACGCCTACGAGCGGGGCCAGGTGCTGCGCCTGCCGATCGCGCACGGGGAGGGTGGCTACCTGGCCGACGAGGCGACGCTCGACGAACTGGAGACGCAGGGGCGCGTCGCCTTCCGCTACGTCGATGCCGCCGGCCGGGCGACCCCCGAGGCGAACCCGAACGGCTCCGCGCGCGGTATCGCGGGCGTCCTCGGGGCGGGCGGCAACGTGCTGGGCCTGATGCCCCACCCCGAGCGCGCGGTGGAGGAGCTGCTCGGGTCCACGGACGGCGTCGGCCTGTTCCGGTCCCTGGTCCTCTCGCTCGCGGCGGCGGCGTGAGCGAAGCCGGCGCGTCGATGGCCGCGGACCCCCGCGACGCGGCGCTGGCGGAAGAGAACGGCCGGGGCCGGCATCCGGCCGCCTTCGGCGCCGGGACCCCGCCCGAACCGCGGCCGGGCGACCCGGAGGTCACCCCCGAGCTCGTCGCCGCCCACGGCCTGAGCGAGGACGAATACCGGCTCATCCTCGACCTCGTCGGGCGCGTGCCCACCTACACCGAATTGGGCCTGTTCAGCGCGCTGTGGTCGGAGCACTGCGGCTACAAAAACTCGAAGCCGCTGCTGCGCACGCTCCCGACCGAAGCGCCCTGGGTGCTGCAGGGGCCGGGGGAGAACGCCGGGGTGATCGACATCGGCGACGGCATCGCCGCCGCGTTCAAGATCGAGTCGCACAACCATCCCTCGGCGATCGAGCCGTACGAGGGCGCCGCGACCGGGGTGGGCGGCATCCTCCGGGATGTGTTCACGATGGGGGCGCGGCCGGTGGCCCTGCTCGACGCGCTGCGGTTCGGGCCCCTGGAGAGCGCGCGCGTGCGCTACCTCTTCGAGGGTGTCGTCAGGGGCATCGGAGACTACGGCAACTGCGTCGGCGTCCCCAACATCGGCGGCGAGGTCCACTTCGACGAAACCTACGAGGGCAATCCGCTGGTGAACGCCATGGCCATCGGCCTGATGAAGGCCGAGCACCTCATCCGCGGCGAGGCGGCCGGCCCCGGCAACCCGATCATCGCGGTCGGGGCGCGCACGGGCAGGGACGGAATCCACGGCGCGACGTTCGCGAGCGAGGAGCTGTCCGAGGAGGCCGAGCGGAGCCGCCCGCAGGTCCAGGTCGGCGACCCGTTCACCGAGAAGCTCCTGCTGGAGGCGTCCCTCGAGCTCATCCGGAGCGGCCACATCGTCGGCATCCAGGACATGGGCGCGGCCGGGCTGGCCTCCTCCTCCACCGAGATGGCCGCGCGCTCGGGAACCGGCGTGGACATCGACGTGTCCAGGGTGCCCGTGCGCGAGCCCGGCATGACGCCCTACGAGATCCTTCTCTCCGAGTCCCAGGAGCGCATGCTGGTCGTGGCCCTCGCGGGCCGCCAGGACGAGGTGCGCGCGATCCTGGAGCGCTGGGAGCTCGAGGCCGTGGTGATTGGCCGGGTGACCGACGACGGACTCTACCGGGTGCGGGAGGGCGAGCGGGTGGTCGCCGAGCTTCCGGGCGAGGCGCTCGTGCACGGCTGTCCCACCTACACCCGCGAGGGGGTCGAGTCGGAGGAGGTCCGGCGGGCGCGCTCCTGGACCCCCGCAGACCCATCGTCGCGAGCGCTGTCACGCGAACGCGCCGAGGCCGCGCTGCTCCGCCTCCTGGGGCACCCCACGATCGCCAGCAAGGCCTGGGTCTACCGCCAGTTCGACTCGACCGTGCGCACCAACACGGCTCTCGAGCCCGGCGGCGACGCCGGCGTCATCCGCGTGCGCGGGACGCGCCGGGCGCTCGCGGCGACGACCGACTGCAACGGCGGGTACTGCTGGCTGCGGCCGCGCACCGGCGCGATGATCGCGGTCGCCGAGGCGGCGCGGAACCTCGCCTGCGTCGGCGCGCGCCCGCGCGCGGTGACCAACAACCTGAACTTCGGCAACCCGACGCGTCCGGAGATCTATTTCCAGATGTCCGAGGCGGTCGCGGGCATGGCGGAGGCCTGCCGCGCGTTCGAGACCCCCGTCGTGAGCGGCAACGTGTCGCTCTACAACGAGAGCCCGCGCGGCGCGATCCACCCCACGCCGGTGATCGGCATGGTGGGTGTGCTCGAGGACGTCTCGCATCTCGTGCGCTCCGCCTTCCAGGCGCCCGGCGACCGGCTCGTCCTGCTGGGCGTGTCGCGCGACGAGCTCGGCGGCTCGCTACACGTGCGGCTCGAAGGCGAGGGACTCGTCGGCGAGCCCCCCGCCGTCGACCTGGCCGGCGAGCGGGCGCTGCAGGAGGCGCTCCTGGCGCTGGCGCGCGAGGGCCTGGTCCGGAGCGCCCACGACTGCTCGGAGGGCGGCCTCGCGGTGTGCCTGGCGGAGAGCGCGGTCGCCGACCGGGAGGCGCCGCTCGGCGTGGACGTCGAGCTGCCGGCCGGCGTCCCCGACGACGCGGCGCTGTTCGGCGAAACGCAGGGGCGCGCGGTCGTGAGCTGCCACGCGCCGGCGTGCGCCCGGGTGCTCGAGGTCGCGGAAGCGTACGGCGTCCCGGCGGCGGAAATCGGGAGCGTGGGCGCGGCCGGACGCTTCGTCCTCGGGGCCGCGGACGGCCGCGCGCTCGTCGACCTGCGCATCGGCGAGGTCGCGGACGCCTGGCACGAGGCGATTCCCCGCATCATGGCGGGAGGCTGACGGTGTGCGGAATCGTAGGGGTGACGGGCGTGGAGCGCGCCGCCGAGGTCGCGTTCCTGGGGTTGTACGCGCTCCAGCATCGAGGGCAGGAAGCCGCGGGCATCGCCGCCATCGATGGGACCCGGGGGACCGTCCGCAAGGCGGAGGGGCTGATCACCGAGAGCTTCGACGACAGCGTCCTGGGCGACCTGCCGGGGCGCGTCGCCCTCGGGCACACGCGCTACTCCACCGCCGGAGGTCCCGGCCTGGAGAACGCGCAGCCCATCCTCGTGACGTACCGGGAGGGCGACCTAGCGCTGGTCCACAACGGCAACATCACCAACGCGGCACGCCTCCGTCAGCGGCTCGTCCGTGAGGGCGCGCTGTTCCGCGGCACGATCGACTCGGAGGTGCTGGTCCACCTGATCGCCCGCTCCCGCCAGAGGACGGTCGATGACCAGGTGCGCGAGGCGCTGCGCCAGCTCGTGGGCGCGTTTTCGTTCATCGTGACCGTGGGGGAGACGCTGTACGCGGCGCGCGACCCGTGGGGGTACCGGCCGCTGGTGATCGGCCGGCTGGGCGAGGGTTGGGCGTTGGCCAGCGAGACCTGCGCGCTGGAGTTGATGGGCGCCACCGACGTGCGCGAAGTGCTCCCCGGCGAGGTGCTGCGAATCCGGGACGGCGAGTCCGCCTCCCTGCCCGAGCTGGAGCCGGCGCCGCGGCGGCAGCCCTGCATCTTCGAGCTCGTGTACTTCGCGCGGCCCGACTCCCGGGTGTTCGGGGTCAGCGTGGACCGCGCCAGGCGCGCCTTCGGCCGCGAGCTGGCGCGCGAGCAGCCGGTGGACGCCGACTGCGCCTTCAGCGTGCCGGACTCATCGAACTCGGCGGCGCTGGGATTCGCCGAAGAGAGCGGCGTCCCCTACGAGCTGGGGCTCATCCGCAACCACTACGTGGGGCGCACGTTCATCCACCCCTCGCAGGCCGGCCGCGACTTCCGCGTCCGCATCAAGTACAACCCCGTCCGCGAGGTGATCGAGGGCAAGCGCGTCGTCGTCGTCGACGACTCGCTCGTGCGCGGCACGACGAGCCGGGCCCTGATCTCGCTCATCCGGGCCGCCGGCGCCCGCGAGGTGCACTTCCGCGTCGCGAGCCCGCCCGTCCGGCACCCCTGCTTCTACGGGATCGATCTGCCCACCCGCGCCGAGCTCATCGGCGCGCACAACACCGTGGAGCAGATCGCCGAGCACCTGGACGTGGATTCGCTCGGCTACCTCTCCCTGGAAGGGATGCACCGCGCGGTGCGCGAGCACGGTCCGTTCTGCGACGCCTGCTTCTCGGGCCGGTACGCGGCGCCGCTCGTGGACCTGGAGGACGCGCGTTCGACGTCCGCCACCACCCGACCGAGGGGCCCCCAGACCCGGCCGGACGCGGAACGCGGGCCCCGAGCCGGCGCGTCCCGTTAGCGGCGGAACGAGGCCGTGAGCGTGCCCGGCCGCTGGATCTACCACTTCGGAGACGGCGTCGCCGACGGCGGCCGCGGAGACGCGGACCTCCTCGGCGGCAAGGGAGCCAATCTCGCCGAGATGGTGTCGATCGGGGTCCCCGTTCCGCCCGGCTTCACGATCACCACCGAAGCCTGCCGCGCCTATCTGGCCCACGGCGCGCTTCCGGACGGCCTCGAGGCCGAGGTCGACGAGCACCTGGCGCTGCTCGAGCGCCAGACGGGCCGGACGTTCGGCTCGGGACCCGACCCGCTGCTGGTGTCGGTGCGCAGCGGCGCGGCGGCCTCGATGCCGGGCATGATGGACACCATCCTGAATCTCGGCCTGAACCAGGACACCGTCGTCGCGCTCGCCGGGGCCGCGCGCGACGAACGCTTCGCGTGGGACGCGTATCGGCGCTTCGTGCAGATGCACGCCGACGTGGTGCTGGGCGTGCCCGCGCGCGCGTTCGAGGAGCGGTTGCGGGCGGGACGCGAGCGGCTCGGCGTCGCCACCGACGCCGACCTCACCGCGGTCGAGCTGCGCTCCATCACGGAGGACTTCTTCGCGATCGTCGCGGCCGCCACCGGCTGCGAGTTCCCCGCCGATCCGCGCGGCCAGCTGACGCTGGCCATCGAGGCCGTCTTCGGGTCCTGGAACACCGAACGGGCGCGCTCCTACCGGCGCGTCGCGCGCATCCCCGAGCACCTCGGAACCGCGGTCAGCGTGGTCGCGATGGTGTTCGGCAACCTCGGCGCGACGTCGGGCACCGGCGTCGCCTTCACGCGCAATCCCGCCACCGGCGAGCGCCGGCTCTTCGGCGAGTTCCTCGTGAACGCGCAGGGCGAGGACGTGGTCGCCGGGACGCGCGACCCGCTCGCCCTGGACGCGATGGCGGACGCGCTGCCCGAGGCGTACGGGGAGCTGCGACGCGTGGCGGAGTCGCTGGAGCGTCACTACGGGGACGTACAGGACATCGAGTTCACGGTCGAGCGGGGCCGCCTCTACCTGCTGCAGACGCGCACCGCGAAGCGGACCGCCGCCGCCGCGGTTCGGGCGGCGGTCGAGATGGTCGATGAAGGCGTGCTGGAGGAGGCCGACGCGCTGCTGCGGGTGGACCCCGACCAGCTCGACCAGCTGCTGCACCCGCGCCTCGATCCCGCCGCGGAGGCGCGCCCGCTCGCCACCGGCCTGCCCGCCTCCCCGGGAGCCGTCGCGGGGCGCATCGTGGTGACCGCGGAGTCCGCGGTCGAGTGGGCCGCGCGCGGAGAGCAGGTGATCCTCGTCCGCGAGGAGACGTCGCCGGAGGACTTCGACGGGATGGTCGCGGCGCGCGGGATACTGACCGCGCGCGGCGGCATGACGTCTCACGCGGCCGTGGTCGCGCGCGGGCTCGGGTTGTGCTGCGTGGCGGGCGCGAGTTCCGTGCGCACGCGCGAAGACCCGCGCTCGGTGTCCGTCGGCGAGCACGAGTTCAGCGAGGGGGACTGGATCACGCTGGACGGCTCGACCGGAGAGATCTTCGCGGGACGCGTGCCCACCACCGATCCTGAGCCCTCCGAGCACTTCGACCGCCTCATGGCGTGGGCCGACCGCGAGCGGCGGCTGGGCGTGCGCGCCAACGCCGACACCCCCGCCGACGCCATCCGGGCGCGCGCGTTCGGCGCCGAGGGCATCGGCCTGTGCCGGACCGAGCACATGTTCTTCGAGGGCGAGCGCATCGACACCGTCCGCGAGATGATCCTGGCGCCGGACGACGGCGCCCGGCAGCGGGCGCTCGACCGGCTCCTGCCGATGCAGCGTGAGGACTTCGCCGGGATCTTCCGCGCCATGGACGGACTGCCCGTCACGGTGCGCCTGCTCGATCCCCCGCTGCACGAGTTCCTGCCCGGCGCGCCGGAGGAGGTCGACGCGCTGGCCCAGCGGCTGGGCCGGGACCCGGTGGAGCTCCGCGGGCGCCTCGGCCGGCTGCGCGAGTCCAATCCCATGCTGGGCCACCGGGGGGTGCGCCTCGGAACGACCTTCCCCGCGATCTCCAGGATGCAGGCGCGGGCGTTGTTCGAGGCCGCGGTCGACGCGGTCGGCAAGGGCGTCTCGGTCCGGCCCGAGGTGATGATCCCGCTCGTCGCGATCGCCGAGGAGTACACCCGCCAGATGACCCTCGTCCGGGACGTCGCGGAGAGCGTAATGCAAGCGTCCGGGGTCCGTATCGACTACCTCGTCGGGACGATGATCGAGCTGCCGCGCGCCGCGCTCACGGCGGGGCGGATCGCGGCGGACGCGGACTTCTTCTCGTTCGGCACGAACGACCTGACGCAGACGACGTTCGGCCTGTCGCGCGACGACGCGGGCTCATTCCTGCCCTTCTACGTGGAGCAGGGACTGCTGGAGCACGATCCCTTCCGGACCATCGACCTGGAGGGCGTCGGGGAGCTCGTGTGCATCGCCGTCGAGCGCGGGCGCGCGGCGCGGCCAGGGCTCAAGTTGGGGGTGTGCGGCGAGCACGGAGGAGACCCGCGCTCCATCGACTTTTTCCACCGCACCGGCCTGGACTACGTTTCCTGCTCGCCGTTCCGGGTCCCGGCGGCCCGCCTCGCCGCCGCGCGCGCGAGCCTCGGGGACCGGACCCGGCCCGTGTCCCAAGGGTAGGCTTCGGTGCCGGCGCGGCCGAGCGCCGCGCGTCGCCGCGGCCGCGGCGCCGATGTGGACACCCAACGGAGTGGCACGTGCACGAGTTCTCCCGGATCCTTCGGGCCACGGCGGGCGGCGGGACCCTGGCCAGCGCCCTGTTGCTCGCGGGATGCTCCGCCGCCCCTGTCGCGGCGCCTCCGGAGGCCCCGCGGCCCCCCGCCGCGCAGCCCGGCGACACGACCACGCTGACCCTGCTGGGCACCACGGACGTGCACGGCCGCCTGTACGCCTACGACTACTACGAAGACGCTCCCACGGACCGCGGCCTCGCGATCCTGGCCCCGATCATCGACAGCATCCGGTCGGCTCATCCGGGACGGGTCTACCTGCTCGATTCGGGCGACTGGCTGCAGGGCAATCCGCTGGCCTACGTGTACTCCAGGCTGCGCACGCACGAGCCGAACGCGGTGGTCGAGGCCATGAACCGGCTGGCCTACGACGCCGTCGCGCTCGGCAACCACGAGTTCAACTACGGGCTCGAGAATCTCGCGCGCGCGCTCGAGCAGGCGGACTTCCCCGTGCTCTCGGCGAACGCGTTCCGCGCGGGGAGCACGGAGCACGCGTTCGACGCGTCGGTGCTCCTGCCGCACGTGACCCCGGCGGGCGACACCGTCCGCATCGGGCTCGCCGGCGTCGTCCCTCCCGGGGTGGCGATCTGGGACCGGCCCAACGTCCAGGGGACACTGGAATTCCGCGACATCACGTCCTCGCTGCGGCCGGTCGTCGCCGACCTGCGCGGGCGCGGCGCGGAGCTGGTCGTCGTGCTGGCCCACAGCGGGCTCGAGGGCAGCAGCTACGATACCGCCTCGACCGGTCTACCGCCCGAGAACCAGGTCGCCAGGATCGCGCGCGAGGTGGACGGCGTCGACATCGTGCTGATGGGCCACTCCCACGGGGAGATCGCCGACACCGTTATCGCCGGCGTCCACATCGTCCAGCCCCGGAACTGGGGGGAGAGCCTCGCCGAGATCACGGTGCGGATGGAGCGGCCGGACGGCGGCGCCTGGCGCGTGGCGGACGTGGCCGGGCGGCTGCACCGGGGCGACCCCGCACGGCCGGACAGCGCGTTCCTGGACGACCTGCGCTGGGAGCACGAGCGCACCCTCGCGTACGTGCGCTCGGTAGTGGGCCGGTCCACGCGCTCCATGTCGACGCGCCTCGCGCGCGTCCGCGACACGCCCGCCATCGACTTCATCAACGAAGTGCAGCGACGCGTGTCGGGCGCCGACCTGTCCGCCGCCGCCGCGTTCACGACGGAAGCGGAGGTCCCGGCCGGGCCCGTCCGCGTGGCCGACATCGCAGAGCTCTACATCTACGACAACACGCTCACGTCGGTGCGCGTCACCGGCGCCCAGCTGCGCGCCTTCCTGGAGCGCTCCGCGGGCTACTTCCGCACCTGGCCGGTGCCCGAGGGCGAGTCGCTGATCGAACCGGACATGCGGGGCTACAACTTCGACATGGTGAGCGGCGTGGACTACGTGCTGGACCTGTCCCGGACGGTCGGCGAGCGCGTCCGCGAGCTGACCCGCGACGGGCGCCCGGTGCGCCCCGAGGAAGAGTTCACGCTCGCGCTCAACAACTACCGCCAGCAGGGCGGCGGCGGCTTCGACATGGTCGCCTCCGCGCCGCTCGTATACGACGGACAGCGCGAGATACGGGAGCTGCTGTTCGAGGAGGTCGGGCGCAGCGGGGAGATCGACCCCGACGAGTACTTCCGGCAGAGCTGGCGCATCGTCCCCGAGGAGGCCGCGCGCCACCTCGAGCGGGAGGCGGCGGCCGCGCCGGCGAGCGGCGCGGGCGCCGGCGCGGACGGTGACGCGCCCATGCCGCGCCTGCGCGTGCTGTCCACCAACGACTTTCACGGTTCGCTTCTGGCCACGCGGCCCGATTTCGCCGGCGGGCGCGAGGTCGGCGGCGCGGCCGCGCTGACCGCGCTCTACCGGGCCGAGGCCGAGGGCTTCGGGGGTCCCACGGTGCGCGTCAGCGGTGGAGACATCTACCAGGGCACCCCCGTCTCCAACCTCACCGACGGGCGCGCCACGATCGCCTTCTACAACGCCGCCGGGTACGACGCCGCGGCGCTCGGCAACCACGAGTTCGACTGGGGCATCGAGACGCTCAGCGAGCGCGCCGCGCAGGCGACCTTTCCGCTGCTCGCGGCGAACGTGTTCGTCGCGGGCACCGACAGCGTGCCCCCCTGGACCGCCCCCGTCGCGCGCATCATCGCGCGCTCCGGGGACGGCTCCGACTCAGTGCGCGTGGGCGTCATCGGCCTCGCCACGGAGGAGACGCCCTACGTGACCCGCCGCTCCAACGTGGCCCACCTGGAGTTCCGCGATCCGGTCTCCGCGGTCGACGAGTGGGTGCCGAGGCTGAGGGAGGAGGGACACGACTTCGTCATCGTGATCGGCCACGTAGGCGCGGTGTGCGACGACGCGTCTGCCTGCGAGGGCGAGTTGATCGACATCGCGCGCGGCGTCCGGAACCGTCCGGACCTGATCGTGGGCGGGCACACCCACCGCGCGGTGATGACGATCGTCGACGGCGTGCCGATCGTCGAGGCCGGCGCGCGCGGAACCCGCTACTCGGTCACCGACCTGTGGCGCGTCGCCGGCGAGGACCGTGCGCGCGTGCGCATTCGCGGACTGCCCACCGCCTACGCGGACCTCGTGCCCCCGGACAGCGCCGTCGCTGCGCTCGTGGCCGCCGCCGTGGCGGAGATCGGCCCCCGGGTCGACGCGGTGGTCACGACGCTCGCCGAGCCCCTCGAGCGGTCCGGCGCGGAGTACGCGCTGGGGCGTCTCATCGCCGACGCGCAGCGGGCGCAGAGCCGCGCCGACATCGCGCTGATGAACAACGGCGGCATCCGCGACGGCCTGCCCGCGGGAGACGTCACCTGGGGCATGCTCTACCAGGTGCAGCCGTTCGAGAATAGGATGGTGCGCCTCCGGCTGACCGGCGCGCAGGTGCTGGAGACCCTCGAGACGGGACTCGCGGACGGCGCTCCGGACCTGCACGCGAGCGGGATCCGGGTCGAGTACGATCCGGCCCGCCCCGCCGGGGACCGGGTCGTCGCGGCGCGCCTGGACGATGGCACGCCGCTGGATCCGGGGGCGACCTACTGGGTCGCGGTGAACGATTTCATGGCGCAGCGCGGCGACGGGTACGACGCGCTCGGAAGCCCGCTCGAGAGGGAGGACCTGGACATCCTCGACGTCGACGCGCTGGTCGACTATCTGAGCGCCCGGACGCCCCCCGTCGTGGCCCCCGGCGAGCCGCGCTTCGTCCCGCTCCGAAGCGGCGGCGAATGACCGGCGCGCTGCGGCCCGGCCGGCCGGGCCTGGAGGTCACGCGCGAACTGGTCCGGCGCCTGCCCAAGACGGACCTGCACGTCCACCTGGACGGCTCCCTGCGTCCCGCCACGCTGCTCGAGCTGGCGCGGGACCGGGGCGTGGACCTGCCCTCGTCCGACGCCGATGAGCTGGCCGCGTACATGCGCGTGTCCGACGCGCGCGACCTGGTGGACTATCTGGATCGGTTCCGGATCACGCTCTCGGTGCTCCAGGACGAGGAGGCGATCGAGCGCGTCGCCTACGAGCTGGGGGCGGACGCCGCGGCGGAGAACGTGCGCTACATGGAGGCGCGCTACTCCCCCGCCCTGAACACCGAGCGCGGCCTCTCCTTCGAGCAGGTCGTGGACGCCTCGTTGCGCGGCTTCCGCGCCGCCGAGCGCGAATTCCCGATCTGCATCGGCCTGATCATCTGCGGCATCCGCAACATGAGCCCGGCGGTGACCATGGCGCTGGCCGACTTGACGGTCGCCTACAAGGGCGAGGGCGTGGTCGCGCTGGACCTGGCCGGCCCGGAGAACAACCATCCGCCGGGGGACCATCGGGAGGCTTTCGAGCGGGTCGTGCGGGCCAACATGCCCGCGACCGTGCACGCCGGCGAAGCGTTCGGTCCCGCCTCGATCCACCAGGCCATCCACCTCTGCCACGCCAGCCGCATCGGGCACGGTACGCGCCTGCGCGAGGACCCGGATCTCGAGCAGTACGTGAACGACCGCCGTATAACTCTGGAATGCTGCCCGACTTCCAACGTCCAGACCGGCGTCGTCGCTAGGCTGGAAGATCACCCGATCCGGCACTACTACGACCGCGGGCTGCTGGTCACGATCAACACCGACAACCGACTCATGAGCGGCGTCTCGGTGACCGAGGAGATCTTCCGGACGCAGCGGGCCGCCGGGTTCTCGTGGTCGGAGGTGTGCGACATCGTGGAGACCGGGTTCCGCGGCGCCTTCCTGCCGTACCAGAACCGACGCGCCCTGCTCGCGGAGGTGCGCGCCGAAATCGACGCGCTCGAGCGGGAAGCGCTGGGCGCTCCCGAGGCCGGAGTCGCCTGACGGGTCGCGCGGGGGCCGCCGGGGAGGCCCTCCTCCTCCCTTCGCGCCGGTTGCGGTCCGGCCGGCGACGGCGCCCACGCGGGCGCCGTCGCTTTCCTCCTCGTCGTTCCTGCCCTGGACACCCGCAAGCCCCCTGCTCGCGGTCGCACTCCCCTTCTTCAGCGGCCTGCCGAGGGTACGGGGGCGGGGGTGACCCCCGCGATTCGCGCGCGAACATGGGGCATCCACGCCCTACCGGCAACGCGCCCCGGGCGGTGGAAAGCCGCGTCCCGCACCGACATTGACCGCACCCGGGGGCCCCCGTACCTTGGCGCGACCCAGCGCCGGTCGGACGGCCGCGCGACGCCCCGATCCCGCGTCGCGCACCGCGCGAGGCCAGCCCCGCGCGCGTTCCGACGGCCCCGACGAACCCCCAACGACCGGAACGGGATGAGCCCGGGCACGCCCAGGGAGCTGATGGACGCGCGCGCCGTGGAGGGTGCCCTCGCGCGGATGGCGCGCGAGCTCGTCGAGCGGAACGGCGGCGCGGGGGACATGCTCCTGATCGGTGTCCACCGGCGCGGCGTGCCCCTTTCCGAACGCCTCGCCGACGAGATCGAGCGGACCGGGGGCGAGCGGCCCCCGGTGGGATCGCTGGACATCACGCTGTACCGCGACGACCTGATGGCGATCGGCCCTCGCCCGGTGGTCGGCGAGACGCGCCTGCCGGGCTCCGGCATCGACGGCCGCGTCGTCGTGATCGTCGATGACGTCCTCTACACCGGACGCACCGTGCGCGCCGCGCTGGACGAGCTGGCCGATTTCGGAAGGCCGGCCCGCATCACCCTCTGCGTGCTCGTGGACCGCGGCGGCCGCGAGCTGCCGATCCAGCCGGACGTCGTCGGGATGCGCGTCGAGGCGGGCGAGGACGAACGGGTGGAGGTGCTGGTGCCGCCCATTGACGAACGGCTCGGCGTGGTCGTCGCGCCGCGGCAGGAGGCCGAGGCGTGACGCAGCCGCCGACGTTCCTGGGCAAGGACCTGATCGGGCTGGAGCACCTCGAGGCCGAGCAGATCCTGGCCATCCTCGACACCGCCGAGACGTTCAAGGAGATCAGCGAGCGGCCGATCAAGAAGGTCCCGGTCCTGCGCGGCAAGACGATCGTCAACCTCTTCTTCGAGCCGTCCACGCGCACCCGCATCTCCTTCGAGTTCGCCGAGAAGCGGCTGTCCGCCGACACCGTGAACGTGGCGGAGACGGGCTCCAGCGTAACCAAGGGCGAGACGCTCGTCGACACCGCGCGCAACCTGGAGGCGATGCGGATCGACATGGTCGTGATCCGGCACTCCGCGTCGGGCGCGGCGCGCTTCCTCGCCGACCGCATTCCCTCGAACGTGATCAACGCCGGGGACGGGCGGCACGAGCACCCGACCCAGGGCCTGCTGGACCTGCTGACCATCCGCGACCACCGCGGCGCGATCGAGGGTCTCAGGGTCTGCATCGTCGGCGACGTGCTCCATTCGCGCGTGGCCCGGTCGAACATCTGGGGGCTCCTCAAGCTCGGCGCGGAGGTGGCCGTGTGCGGCCCCGGCACGCTCATGCCGGCGGCCGTGGAGACCCTCGGCGTGCGCTTCTTCCGGCGCATCGAAGACGCCATCGCGTGGGCCGACGTGCTGAACGTCCTGCGCCTCCAGCTGGAGCGGATGCACGCCGGCTATGTGCCGAGCCTGCGCGAGTACAACCGCTTCTTCGGGGTCAGCACGGAGCGACTCGCGGCGGCCCCCCGGGACGTCCTCGTCCTGCACCCGGGGCCGCTGACCCGCGGCGTCGAGATCGACAGCGACGTCGCCGACGGGCCGTGTTCGGTGATCCTCGACCAGGTCACCAACGGCGTCGCCGTCCGCATGGCGGTGCTCTACCTGCTCGCCGGGGGGCGGCCCGAGACTGCGGAAGCCGCGAAGGGAGGGGGATGACGCGGCCCCTGCTGATCCGCGGCGGGCGCGTGGTCGACCCCTCGCGCGGGTTCGACGAGCCCGCCGACGTGCTGCTCGTCGACGGGCGCGTGGAGGCGGTCGGCGGCGGCCTCGGAACGCCGGACGGGGCGGAGACCTTGGACGCGTCCGGGTGCGTGGTATGCCCGGGTTTCGTCGACGTGCACGTGCACCTGCGCGAACCCGGCGAAGAGCACAAGGAGTCCATCGCGACGGGCGCCCTCGCCGCACTGGCGGGCGGCTTCACGACCATCTGCGCCATGCCCAATACCGACCCGCCCATCGACGACCCGGCCGCGGTCGGCTTCGTGCTGGCGGCGGGCCTGCGGGCGGGCCGCGCGCGGGTCCATCCCGTCGGCGCGGTGTCGGTCGGCCTGGCGGGAGAGCGTCTCGCGCCGGTGGGGGAGATGGTGGAGGCGGGTGCGGTGGCGATCACCGACGACGGCCGTCCGGTATGGGATGCCGGCCTCATGCGCCGGGCGCTCGAGTACGCCCGCTCGTTCGGCGTCCCGGTGGCCAGCCACTGCGAGGTCCCGGAGCTGTCGCGCGGCGGGTCGATGAACGAGGGCGTCGTCTCGACGCGCCTCGGCCTGATCGGCATCCCGAACGCCGCCGAGGACGTGATGATCGCCCGCGACCTGTTCCTCGCGGAGCTCACCGGCGGCCGCCTGCACGTGCAGCACGTGACCACGCGCCGGGGCACCGAGCTCATCCGCGCCGCGAGGGAACGCGGAGTCGCGGTCACCGCGGAGGGGACGCCGCACCACTTCTCCCTGACCGACGAGGCGGTAGAGGGGTACCGGACGCACGCGAAGGTGAATCCGCCCCTGCGGTCCGAGGCGGACCGCGCGGCGGTGGCGGCCGCGGTCGCGGACGGGACCCTCGACTGCATCGCGACCGACCACGCGCCGCACCACTACGACGAGAAGGAGCAGGCCTTCGATGACGCGCCGTTCGGCCTCATCGGCCTGGAGACGGCGCTGGGTGTGTCGATGACCTATCTGGTGGAGAAAGGGCTATTTGGGCTGAGCGACCTCATCCACAGGATGAGCACGGGCCCCGCCCGCGCGTTCGGCCTGGACGCCGGCACGCTGGCCCCCGGAGCGGCCGGCGACGCGACGGTGATCGACCCGTCGGCGAAGTGGACCGTGGACGCGCGCCGGTTCCGCTCGCGCAGCCGGAACACGCCCTTCGACGGCTGGTCCCTGACCGGCCGCGTCGTCGCGACCGTGCTCGGCGGCGCCGTGGCGTTCCGCGCCGAGGAGGCCTGACGTGGAGCGGAGTCGGGTGTCGACGCCGCGTGCCTGGATGGGACAGGCGCCGTACCCCTGGCCGTCCTTCCGGTCCATCGACGACGGAGACGTCCTGCGGGCGTGCTACTACGTGGTCGAGTACAGGGCGGACACGACGCGGGCGGGGCAGGCGTACTTGCGCCTGCGGCTGGCCGACCGGCACGGCCTGCTCGAAGGGATGGTCTGGGAGGAGGTGGAGGCCTGCGCCCCGCACGTGCGGCAGGGCGGGTACGTCGGCGTCAGCGGGAGGATCGGCAGCTACAAGGGCCGCAAGCAGATCCGCATCGACACGATCGTGGCGCTGCGCGTGGAACCCGAGGAGGCGGAGCAATTCCTCCCGCGGAGCGAACGGGACCCCGCCGACATGGAGGGGGAGCTGCGCGCACGGATCGGTTCCATCGGCGACCCGGCCCTGCGCGCGGTGGTGGAGCGGGTGCTGGACCCGGCCGGGGAGACCGGGCGCCTGTTCCGCCGCGCTCCGGCCGCCAAGCGCAACCACCACGCCTACGTCGGCGGGCTGATGGAGCACACGCTGTCGGTCGCCGGGGCATGCGACCGGCTCGCGGCGCACTACGGGGCCGATGTCGACCGCGACCTGCTCCTCGCCGGGGCGCTCCTGCACGACATCGGCAAGACGCGGGAGATCGCGCTGGCCCCGGGGTTCCCCTACACCGACGAAGGGCGCCTGGTCGGGCACATCGTCATGGGACTCGCCGACGTGGAGCAGGCGGCGCGGACCGTTCCGGAGCTCGGGGAGGCCCGACGGACGCTTCTCTTGCACCTGATCGCGTCGCACCAGGGACGCTACGAGTGGCAGAGCCCCCGCGAGCCGCTGATCCTCGAGGCGGTGCTGCTGCACTACGCCGACGACATCGATGCCAAGGTCGCGCAGGTGCGCGGCCGGCTGGCAGATGCGCCGAAAGGCGGGTGGAGCGACTACGACCGCTCCCTCGGCCGCGAGTTCCTGCGTCACGTGGGAGAGGCGAGGCCCTCCGGAGCGCCGTCGGAGGCGCCTCCGGACCATGCGTCGCCAGCGGACCTTACCCCGGACCATCCGTCGCCAGCGGACAGGACCCCGGACCATGGGTCGCCGGCGGATCGGACCCCGGACCATGCGACGCCGGCGGACCGGACCCTAGACGATGCGCAGTCCCGCACGCCCCCTTCGCCGTCACTGTTCGACCGGATTCCCTGAGTCGCGCGGCCCCCGCGGGTACGAAAAAAGCCGCGACCGGTGGGTTCGCGGCTCGTCGTTGTCTGGCGCGCACGCCGGCCAGGCCGGCCTCCCGTCTCGCCGGTTAGGGCTGGCCCCCCAGCTCCGCCACCTTGCGGGCGAGCTGCGACTTCTTGCGGGCGGCCTTGTTCGGATGGATCAGGCGTCGGGAGGCGTAGCGGTCGAGGATCGCCACGGTCTCGCGGTAGGCGGTCGTCGCCTCGTCGGCGTCGGTCGCGGCCATGACCCTCTTGATCGCGGTCTTCATGCGCGAGCGCTGCGCGCGGTTGCGCGCCTCACGGCGGCGCTGCTGGCGCATGCGCTTCTCGGATCCCTGGATGTTCGGCACGGAGCGGAGCCCTCCTGACGCGGCACGTCGTCACCTCTCGACAGCCCGCAACACTACCGGCGATCCGGAAATCTGTCAACGACGCACGCAGCGCACCTGCGCGCGCCCGCGCGTGGGTGGCGCCGTCCGAGGCGGCTGCCTTAGCTTCCGCGCCCATGGAACTGCTGCTCCTCCTGCCGCCCCTGCTCCTCGCCATCGTCGTCCACGAGGTCGCGCACGCGTGGATGGCCTTGCGGCAGGGCGACGACACGGCCGCCCGGCAGGGGCGCCTGACGCTGAACCCGATCCGGCACCTGGACCTCTTCGGAAGCTTCCTGGTGCCGCTCGCGCTGTGGGCGACGAACGCGCCGTTCCTCTTCGGCTGGGCCCGCCCCGTGCCCGTCGATCCGCGGAACTTCCGCGACGCGCGCCGGGGGGACATCCTCGTATCCCTCGCCGGTCCCGTGTCGAACTTCCTGCTCGCGTTGGCCAGCGTCGTGGTCGCCGTGGTCGCCGTCTGGCTGGGACGCGTCGTCGGGACGGTCGCGCCGGCCATGGACTTCCTCGCCGAGATGGCACGCTTCTCCGTGTTCATCAACGTGTTGCTGGGCATCTTCAACCTGATCCCCATCCCGCCGCTGGACGGCTCCCACGTGCTCTACCACCTGCTTCCGCGGGAGCTCGGCGCGGCGTACCGGCGGGCCGGGCGGTTCGGGCTCCTGATCCTGATAGGCCTGTTCCTGTTCGCGCCCGGCTTGTTCAACGTCCTTCTGTGGCCGGTGATGCTGATCGACAGCGTCGCCCTGGACGTGATCCGGATCGCCACGTGACGCGGCCGGAGGCGGGAACCGGCCGCGCGGCACGCGCGGCGGCGGACGGAGCGGACGCCGCTTCCGCGGGCGGCGCTGACCGCGGGACCGGCGGCTCCTCGGACCCCGCAGCCCCCACCGTGGAGTCGGCCCCGCGCACGGTCGCCGTCGGCCCGGACGGCGCGCCGCCTCCCGCCGTCCTCGCGCTGGCCGACCCGGGCGCGTCCCGGGCGCGCGAGACGG
>DATKCH010000078.1:0-5817 GCA_035513295.1 Longimicrobiales bacterium | reverse complement strand
GATCGAGACCCCGGTACTCTCTCCCTCCGTGCGCGGCCGGCTGGAGGACGCGCTTCGACCGGACGCCGAAGCGCTCCGGGCGATGACCGGCCTGGCGTTTCCCGAATGGTCCGTGTGAGGCCCTGAAACCTCGTCCCGCGGACTCCGTAGGGACATCCGGTAACGTCAAAACGGGCTGGAGGATCGATCGACATGTGGGCCACCATCGCGCTTGCGCTCGCGGCCGGCGCTCCATCGCAGGCGCCGCAGGACCTCGCCTTCACCGACCGGATCTACGGGGTCGTCACGACCGAGGACGGCGACACCTACGAGGGCTTCATCCGCTGGACCGACAACGAGGGCAGCTGGTCGGACTTCCTGAACGGCCAGAAGAGCCTGGATCCCGACCACCTGGAAGAAGCCCGCGAGCTCTCGGGAGAGGAACGCCGACGGGGACTCACGATCTTCGGGCTGCGCATCTTGTTCGGGAATGACGGACCGGACCGGGCATCCTCGGGAGTGCGCTTCGGGCATATCGCCTCCATCGAGCGCGGGCGCGGCGGACGGGCCGATATCCACCTGACGTCCGGCGATGTCGTGGCGCTCGAGGGAGGATCCTCCGACATCGGCTCCGGCATGGAGCTGACGATCGAGGACCCTGCCCGCGGCACGGTGGAATTGGGCTGGCGGGACCTGGAGCGCGTGGAGTTCCGCGAGGCGCCGGGCGACGCGCGTCCGCTGGCCGCGCGGTTGTACGGCACGCTCCGCACCCAGGAGGGCCACTCGTTCACCGGATTCATCGCCTGGGATTCCGACGAGATCCTCGCCACGGACGTGCTCGACGGGGAAGAGAAGGGCCGCGACCGCGAGATCCCGTTCGCCAACATCGCCGCGATCCAGCGGTTCAGCAGCTCGGGCGCCCGCGTCCTGCTGACCAACGGCGAGGAGATCGTCCTCAAGGACTCCAACGACGTGGACGAGGACAATCGGGGCATCATCGTCGCCGACCCGCAACTCGGACAGGTCACCGTGGACTGGGACGAGTTTCTGGACATCACGTTCCAGCCCGCGCCCGCCGACGCGGCGCCGCGCGCGCGCTTCGACGGCGGACGGCGGCTCCGGGGCACCGTCGAGACCGCCGACGGCCGGCGACTGCGCGGCGCGATCCGCTGGGACAACGACGAGGAGTTCACCTGGGAGGCGCTGGACGGCGAGGCCGGCTTCGTGGAGATGGACGTCGAGCTCGGCAACGTCGCGTCGATACGGCGCCTGGACGACGACTCGGCGGAGGTGACGCTGCGCGATGGCCGCGTCTTCGAGATGAGCGGCTCCAACGACGTGGACGACCACAACAAGGGTATCTTCGTCACGGACTCCTCGGGAGTCGTGTCGCTGGTCACCTGGGAGGACTTCCGTATGGTTCGCTTCGACGGCTGAGGCGCGCTCGAACCCCTGGAGATTGCCATGAAGATCGCCACCGCCGGTATCGCCTTCGCCGCGCTCACGCTCGGCGCCGCGGCGAGCACGACCCGGCACCCGGATGAATGCGACCACCGGGCCGCTCGCACGCTCGACGCGTCGGCGGCCGGCGCCGAGCTGCTCGCGGTGGCTTCGGGCCCCGGCGACCTGCGCGTGGAGGGCCGGGACGGCGTGACGGCCGTCGGCGTCGAGGCCGAGTTGTGCGCTTCCGACGAGGACCTCCTGCGGGAGCTCGACGTCCGGCTGGAGCGCGAGGGCGGTCGACTGGTGCTCGAGACGTTCTACCCGGACGATGGGAACCGCGACGGATGGCGCGGCGACCGCTACGCGCGCATCGACCTCGTGGTCGTCGTTCCCGCGGGCATGCCCCTCGGGATCGACGACGGTTCGGGCTCCATAGACGTGTCCCGCGTCGGCACGCTCGTGATCCACGACGGCTCGGGCTACATCGACGCTGTGGACGTGCGTGGAGACGTACGGATCGACGACGGATCGGGCGGGGTTACGCTGCGCGGCGTGGAAGGCAGCGTCGAGATCGAGGATGGATCGGGGCCGCTCGAGCTGGTGGACATCCGCGGCGACGTGACCATCGACGACGGGTCCGGCGAGATCCACGTGGAGCGCGTGCAGGGCGACGTGGACATCGACGACGGATCCGGCGAGGTGCGGGTATACGACGTCGCGCGCAACGTGACCGTCAGCGACAGCTCCGGCAGCATCATCGTGCGCGACGTGCGCGGCGACTTCCGGGTGCGCAGCGACGGGTCCGGGTCGATCGAGCACCGCAACGTCTCGGGCCTGGTGGACCTGCCGCGCGGGCGGTAGACCTCCGCTGGGCGGGGGCTTGCAACCCTTTCGCCGCACGCGGAGTCTGAGAGAAGAGAGAGACACTGGTGCCGGTTTTACAGGTCGCAGCCGTAGCATGACGCGGCGGCGCCTGTGCGGAGGTTCGGTCATCTTCCTGGGGTGATGGCCGGCCCCCGATGTTTTGCGTACACTCCCCTCCATGTTGGCAGCCACCGCCCTGGAGGGGCGCGTAGTCCTCGTCACCGGAGGGACCGCCGGCCTCGGGCTCTCGATGGCGCGTCGATTCCTCGAGCTCGGCGCGTCCGTATCGGTGTGCGGGCGCGACCGGGCGCGGCTGCGCGGCGCGCTGGAAGAACTTCGGGGGGGCGCCCGTTCCGATCCGGCGAAAAGCGGGAAGGGCGTGCGCGTGCACGGGTCCGCCTGCGACGTGCGCGATTTCGACCGGGTCGACGCCTGGGTCGCGGACGCCGCCGAGACGCTGGGGCCGCCTTCCGGGCTGGTCAACAACGCCGCGGGCAACTTCCTCGCCGCGACCGAGGACCTCTCGCCCAACGCCTTCGACGCCGTGGTCCGCATCGTCCTGCACGGCACCTTCCACGCGACGCTCGCCGCGGGACGGCGGATGATCGGAGCCGGAGGCGGCGCCATCGTGAACATCGTGGCGACCTACGCGGACACGGGCTCGGCGTTCGTCGTGCCCTCCGCGGCGGGCAAGGGCGGCGTGCTCGCGTTGACCCGCTCGCTCGCGGTGGAGTGGGCGGAGTACGGCGTCCGGGTGAACGCGATCGCGCCGGGACCGTTCCCCACGGAAGGCGCGTGGAGCCGGCTGCTGCCGACCGAAGAGCTCGAACGCGAGGCGCTGTCGCGGATCCCGCTCGGGCGCTTCGGGGACCACACGGAACTGGCCGAGCTGTGCGCGTTCCTGCTGTCCGACGCCTCCTCCTACATCACCGGCGACTGCATCACGATCGACGGAGGCGCAACCCTCGCCTCGGGGGGCGTGTTCAGCCGCCTGATCCACCGCCCCCGGGATGAGATCAAGGCCGCGTTCGAGGCGCTGCGCGGCCGGGCGTGATCGGCTCACGGGCGTCCTCTCTGGCCGCCGCGTTCTGCGCCGCCGCCTGCGGAGGCCTCCCCGACGCCAACCCGCTCCCCGAGGTGGCCGAGTTCGAGCGGGCCCGGAGTCCGCGCTTCGACGTCGTGTGCCACTTCCCGTGCGCGCGCTCGGCCGAGGAGGCGCTCGCGGTGGCCGATTTCGCGTGGGAGCGCGCATCGGAGCTCTTTCCGGCGCCCGATTCCCTGCCGGCACCCTTCGTGGTCCGGCTCTACCGCGCCGAGGCCTTCCGCGCCGTGGCTTCCGCGCTCGCCCGCGACCACATCGAGGAGGGCGCCGCGTTCTCCAGCCCGCAGCGGCGCACCGCCTACGTGGAGCTGACCCCGCCCGTGTCCGAGCAGCGGCTCCGCCGATCCGGACTCCCGAATCCGACCCTCCGGCTGATCGCGCACGAGGCGGCGCACCTGACTTTCTACGCCGCCTCCGGCGGCGCGCCGCGGCTGCCGGACTGGCTGTCCGAGGGGGCGGCGCAGGCGGTGGAGCGCGAGGCGGCGCGCGCGCGCGCGCTGTTCCCCGGCGCCGACGACCCCCGGCTGACGGCGCAGGCCTGGCGCGCCTACTCGCTGCACCGGACCGCGCGGCTGCCCTCGCTGGCGGCGTTGCTCGTCGAAGGGCCGAACGTCGCGGTGGACCGCGCGGACTACGCCGTGCGCGCGCTCGCGTTCGAGTTCCTGCGGGAGCGCGAGCCGGAGCTGTGGGAGACGCTCATGGCGACCGCCGCGCGCCGGATCGGATCGCCGGACCTGGCCGACACGCTCGCCGCGGCCGCGCGCGCGCGCATCGGGTCCATGGGCGAGATTCTGGCGCTCGACACGGCGTTCGTCCGGTACGTGGCGAGCCGGGCCGCCGCCACGCGCTGGCTGGAAGTTCGAGGCATCCCCGCCGGCCACGCGCTCCCCCACGCGGGCCTGCCGGGCGGACGGGTCACGGTG
This sequence comes from Longimicrobiales bacterium, assembly GCA_035513295.1. Lineage (GTDB taxonomy): Bacteria > Gemmatimonadota > Gemmatimonadetes > Longimicrobiales > RSA9 > DATHRK01. The sequence continues at coordinate 1,506 of DATKCH010000078.1, read as the reverse complement.
CTGGCGCGCGACCCATGGCGTGACGTGGGCCTCGTGGTATCGGGGCGCCTCGAGGCGTACGCCGACCTCCTCGCCCGATCCGAGCTACCCGGCCTCGCGGAGCCGGCGGCGCCGGATTCCGCCGGAGGGATGGGCGTCGTGCTCGGGCGCGGCGCGGGGCGCCAGATCGTGGTCGGCTTCGACCCGCGCGCGGCCGCCGTCTTCCTCCGGCGCGAGGAAGGGCGGGGCGGGGCGCCGACGGCGGTCGTGGAACTCGGCCGCGCCCCCGCAAACCTGTCCGCGCCGTTCTCGTTCCAGGTCCGGCTCGCCCCGGACGCCGCTGGCGGGGCGGGTCCGCCGGCCGGCGTGCTGGAAGTCTGGATCGACGGCGCCCAAATTCTGCGCTACGCCATCGAGGGCGCCGACGGGAGAGGCGATTGGGGGGTCGTCGCCCAACCCGGCGCGGCCGGGGTCTGGAGCGAGCTCGCCGCCGGCCCCTGGGGTAAATGAGGCGGCGAGCGCGACGGGGCGCGACGCCGGCGGACGGGCGGAGCGTGAGGCTAGCGGCCCGCTTCGGCCGTCCCGGGCGCCGGCGCCGCTTCCGCCACCACGAGGAGCCCCGACATGTTCGGGAAGCTCGCGCCATCCAGGGAGCCGTCGGGGGGAACCTCGAGCGTGAGGTTCTCGAGGATCACGACGCCGGCGTTCGTGCCGTCCTCGCCCTCGACCCGGATCACGTTCCGGGGAGGTGACAGGTCGACCTGGAACGAGGTCGATCTGGTCGGCCGCCGGCCCGGCTCGTCCTGCTCTCCCCCGCCGAGACCCCTCGTCCGGGCGTCCGCGACCATGAACGCGGCCAGCTCTCCGAGGGGCAGCAGGAGCTCGCGGCCGGCCGCGTCGATGCGCACCTCCAGCCCGGCGGCGTACGCGACCGCGTCGGCCGCGGGTCGCCTGGACGGCAGCCCACGGTGACCGGTGAATCTGTACAGGGTGCCCGCAGGAACGAGGGCGCCGGCGTCGTTGTCGATGGTCGCGTAGACCTGGATCCGCTGTGCCCCCTCGCCAGGACTCCGGCCGCCCCACAGGAGGTTCAGCGAGTCCAGGCGCGCGAGCAGCGCGGCGGGCACCGCGCCCTCCAGCGCGTCCTCGCCGAAGTGATCCCGCACGTAGCGGACGACCTCCGCCGCGTCGGTCTCGGCCTCCACCGGGCCGCGGGCGTTCGCCGCGCCGTCCGGCGCGGCCGCCTCGGCGGCGGGCGCGAGCTCCGCCAGCCGCGCCGTCTGGCTACGTAACGCCGTGGCCGGCGCCCCCCAGGGCCCCGTGGCGGCCATCAGCAGCAGGAGGGACAGCGCGAGCGGGATCTCCCGCAGGATGGGCGGGCGCGCGGTGAGCCGGCGCGCGATGCCGGTCACCGCCAGCGAGGCGAGCCCCGCGAGCGCGGCCAGGCGGACGTAGCGGAACTCGGTCCAGCCGTACTGGTCGACGCGGATCCAGAGCGCCCAGACGCCCAGCACGACGAGGGGCAGC
>DATKCH010000077.1:0-2649 GCA_035513295.1 Longimicrobiales bacterium | reverse complement strand
GACACGGGCAAGGAGCAGCGCGGCCGCGTCGTGGTCGTGGGCGGATCGGCCCGCTATCCGGGTGCCCTGCTGATCGCCTGCCGCGCCGCCGCCCGATCCGGCGCGGGCGTGGTCACGGCGGCCACCGCGCGCTCGGTGGCGGACCGCATCGGCGGACTCGACCCCAACATCACGCTGTTCCCACTCGCCGAGGCGCAGCCCGGCTCGGTGGCGGTCGGCGCCGCGGCGCAGCTCTCGCAGTTCCTGGACGAGCGCATTCGGGCTCTGCTGATCGGACCCGGCCTGGCCCACGGGAGCGGTACGGACGAGTTCGTCATCGCCGTGCTGCGCAACGCGCACAACATCCCCACCGTCATCGATGCAGACGGCCTGAATGCGCTGGCGCGCACGGATGGCGGCATGGCCCTGCTCCCACCGCACACGGTGCTAACGCCGCACGACGGAGAGGCCGCCCGCCTCACGGGCCAGGTCGTCCCGAAGGGCGCTCGCCGCATCGCCTTGGCGGAGGGCGCGGCACGCGACTGGAAGTGTGTGGTCGTGCTCAAGGGCGCGGTCACGGTCGTGACCGACGGGAAGCGCACGCTCGTGCACGACGTGCCGAACGCGGCACTGGGCGTGGGCGGCTCCGGGGACGCCCTCAGCGGCGCCCTCGCCGCCTTCCTCGCGCGAGGGCTCGACCCGTTCGCGGCGGCCACCGCCGCCGTGTGGGTCCACGGACGGGCCGGGGCGCTGCTGGCCGCCGAGCTCGGCGAGTCGGGTGTGCTGGCGACCGATATCGCCGACGCGCTGCCGCTGGCGCTTCGAGAGGTCCAGCGAAGCAAGTGACCGTCATCCGCTCGACCGTCGCGGATATCGACCTCGACGCGGTCGACGCCAACGTCCGCGCGCTCGGCTCGGGCGGGGCCGAGGTCATCGCCGTCGTGAAGGCGGATGCCTACGGCCACGGCGCGGAGATGGTGGCCGAGAGCGCGCTGGCCGCCGGAGCCGTCATGGTCGCGGTGTTCACGGTGGAGGAGGCGCTGCTGCTTCGCCGCACTCTCCGCGAGGGGCAGATCCTGGTGCTGGGTAGCGTGGCCGACGAGGCTGAAGCGGAGGCGGCGGTCGCGAGCTCCCTCACCGTCACCGTTTGGGACGAGCATCGCGCGCGCCTGGTGAGCGCGGCCGCGCGCGCCGCGGGACGAAGCATCCCCGTGCACATGAAGAGCGACACCGGCCTCACTCGGCTCGGTGTGCTGCCGGACCAGGCCCTCGAGCGCTGGGACGCGATCTCGGCGATACCGGGCCTCGAGCTTGACGGCGTCTTCACCCACTTCGCGACGGCCGACGACCCCGGCGACACCTTCGCGGCGGAGCAGGTGCGCCGGTTCAGGGCGGCCGTGGGGACGCTCCCCATCAAGCCTCGCCTCATTCACGCCTCGGCTTCCGCGGGCATCGCCAAGGTCGGCCTCACGCCGCCGTGCAACGCCGTCCGTCCGGGCCTCGCGCTGTACGGGCTCTACACGGCCACACACCTGCTCGCGCCGGAGCTGCGGCCCGTGCTGCGCTGGTCTTCTCGTATCCACCGCGTCGTGGACGTCCCCGCCGGTACCGGGGTCGGCTACAGCCACGCCTACCGGACACACCGCCCCGCGCGGATCGCCACCGTGCCGGTCGGTTATGGCGATGGTCTGCCCCGCACCGCCCGGCGCGCGAGCGTGCTGGTGCGGGGACGTGTCGTGCCCATCGCCAACCGCGTCGCGATGGACCTCTTCATGATCGACGTGACCGACGTCCCGAACGCGCGGGAGGGCGACGATGTGGTGCTCATCGGAGAGCAGGACGGCGAGCGTCTCTCCGCGGAAGACCTGGCCGCATCGTGCGGGACGATCAACTACGAGGTCGTCACGAACATCCGCCAGCGGGTCCCACGGCGGTACTTACGCGGCGGGCAGCTCGTTGCCACGCGCACCATGGCCGACGGGCTCGTGCGGGTGTGATCCGAGCCCGACGGGCCGGCGCGCTCGCGCTCCTCGCGCTCGTCGTCGCGACGTGCACCGCTCCGCCGGTCCCGCCGGCCAGCCCGACGCCCTCGCCCGTCGGCACCTCTCCGGAGACGACCGGCACCGGTGCCGGCCCTGCGTCGCTCGACATGACCGCCGCGCTCCGGGCCAAGGAGATCCCCATCGCCGACGACTTCGACCTGGTGCGGCGGATGCGGGGCCGGGACGGAACGCCGGCCGTCCCGTACGTTCCGGTGCGCGCTACGCCGCCGGTGGAGCAGGTCGGATCGGTCGAGGAGTTCTGGGTCCACGACTTCGCCGCGAAGCGGAACGTGCGCGTCGAGGCGACCCTCCGCCGCATGACCCAGAACGTGAAGTGGTGGGTGCAGTCCAACGTGAACGTGGACGCGGAGGCGCTCGGGCGGAGCGCCGACGTCTTCCAGGATGAGATCTACCCGACGAACCGCAGGCTGTTCGGAGAGGAGTGGTCGCCCGGCATCGACTCCGACCCGCGCATCAACATCCTCATCGCGAACATGCCGGGCTCGGCGGCCGGCTACTTCAGCGGCGTCGACTCGCTCCCGCGCTGGGTCCACGAGTTCTCGGCCGAGCGCGAGATGATCTACATGAACTCGCAGGCGGCGCGCCTGGGTACCGACTACTTCCACGC
>DATKCH010000076.1:0-6334 GCA_035513295.1 Longimicrobiales bacterium | reverse complement strand
TCGGGCCAGATGCTCTTCGGCGGAGCGTTCCTGCTGCTTCTCGGGCTCGGAACGGGCGAGGCCGCCGAGGTGGACCCGGCCGGCTTCTCCGCCCTCTCCGTGCTGTCGCTGGCCTACCTGATCGTGTTCGGAGCGATCGTCGGGTACAGCGCGTACGTCTGGCTGCTGAGGGTTTCCACCGCCGCGCGCGTCTCGACCTACGCGTACGTGAACCCGGTCGTGGCCGTGTTCCTGGGCTGGCTGCTCGCCGACGAGCCGGTCACGCCGCGGGTGGCGATCGCCGCGGCGGTGATCGTTTCGGGCGTGGCGGTCATCACCACGGAGCGCGCGCGCCCCGCCGCTGAACGCGCCTGGACGCCATCGGCGACATAGCCGCACACCGCGAAGTGGCCGGCGGCGGGATCGGTCCCTACGCGGAGAGAGGCGCCAGCTCGAGCTCCTCGAGTGCGCGCCGGACGTGGACGGGCACCATCGCCCGTCTCCACTCGACATCCACGATTATGTTCGTCAGGGGATGGCACTGGGCGAACGCGCGCTCCGCGAGCGCGTCGATCACGTCGGCGTCGAGGCGTCTGCCGACGGCGATGCCGTCGATGCCGGTCAGGTTCTTCTGCCGCGCTCCGAGCGCGCTCACCACGATCCGCAGATCCTCCACGATGCCGTCTTCGGTGACTTCGCCGGCGGCCGCGACGCTCAACAGCGGGAAATCGATCGAATTGCGCTGACGGAGCTTTCGGTAGGCCGTCCGGGTTCGGGCGCTCGGCAGCGGCACCCGCACCTCGATCACGAGCTCTCCCGGCCGGCGCACCGTGTTGGCGATTCCGTCGGCGACGAAGAAGTCCTCCACCCCCAGCACGCGCTCGCCTTCGGCCGAGCGGAGCACGAGCGACGCGCCGAGGGTCGCGAGGACCGGCGGGGTGTCGGCCGACTGCGCCGCGACGCACTTCGTGCCGACCTTCGTGACGTGGCAGACGTCGCCGTCCTTTTTGAGGCAGAAGCCGAGCGCGGTGCGCCAGAACCGCGTCTGGTTGTAGTAGGTGCAGCGCGTGTCCAGGCAGAGATTGCCGCCGATCGTGCCTGCGTTGCGGAGTTGCGGCCCGGCGACTTGCCCGGCGGCGTGAGCGAGCGAGGGAAGCCATCCGCGCACGTCGGGGTGGGCCGCGACGGACGCCAGCGTTTCCCCCGCGCCGATGTGCACGTATCCGCCCGGGGCCTGCGCTCCGGCTCCCTCGCCGCTGGGTTCACGGTCGGCCCCTCCCGGCGCGCCGGCTCCGTTCCCGGCCCGCACCTCTATCCCGCGCAGCTCCCCGATGCCCTTGAGCGCGACGAGGTGAGCGGGCGTGAACAGCTTGTGCTTCATGTTGGGGACGAGGTCGGTCCCTCCCGCGATGGGCAGCGCGTCACCCGCGTGCTCGGCGAGGAAATCCAGGGCCTCCTCCAGCGAACGGGGGCGGTGGTAGACGTAAGGAGGGAGACGAAGCATGCGCCTTCAGACCGGGAAGTCGTCCATCAGGGGGTCAATCCAGCCAGGTGGTTCGGTCGCGGCCGGGGGTGCGCTGCCTGGCGGCGGGCGTCAACGCTGGCGCTCCCACGTACACGAGCGCGCACAGGCGCTCCCCGGGATACGCCCCGACGATCTTCTGCACTTCCCAATCCTCGGTCATGGTGCCCGTGCGGATGTGGGTCCCCAGGCCCATGCCGGTCGCCGCCAGGGACATGTTCTGAATCCCCATCCACACGGCTGCCAGATCTTCCTCGTGCACCGTCGGATCCTCGTCGACCTCGGCCAGCACGGCGATGATCGCGGGGACGGCGGCGGTCTCCTGGAACACCTTCTCCTCGATGACGTCGCGCGCCTCGCCCTCGGGGGCGTTCAGCGCCTTCAGTCGGCCCCGGCGGCGCGCGAACAGCGTGCGCGACCCGTCCCCGAGGACGACGAAGCGCCAGGGCTCCGTCATCCGGTGGTTCGGGGCCATGATCGCGGCGTCGATCAACCGGGCGATTTCGTCCCGCGAGATCTTGCGGTCGTGAAACCGGTTGATCGAGCGGCGCGTGGCGATGGCTTCGAACAGGTCCATGGCGGGGAAATATAAGGGCAGGGGCTAGTCGATCCGACGGCGCAACGCGGCGAGTTCCGCGCGCGCCTCGGCGACGGCGTCCGCGGCGGGGCCCGGCTCGGGCTCCGGGCGCAGCGCCAGGTATCGTGAATACGCAACGCGCTGCCACAGCGAGCAGCGGAGGATATCGTGGCTGAGCGATTTCAAAGAGTTCATTCGGATCGGTAGGCGGCGATTCGCTCCGGTGCACGCGACCGGCCGTAAAAGATACTCGCGGGAGGGCTCCGGCGGCTACCGCAGAGCCGCGGCGCTCGGCCGCCGGTGACCAGATTCTGCCGCCCGGGCACGGCGACGCGTCCCGCCGCGCTGGCACGGGAGTCGCGCCACGGGCGGCATGAAGATGCGACGAGCTTCCGTGCTCCTCCTGGCGGCGGTACTGGGCTGCGAGAACGCCGCCGACCGGGCACCGGGAGATCGCGGCGAGGACCGCGCCCCGGTCGATTCCGGTCCGGCCGCGGGCGGAGACGACGACGGGGAGGTCTCCGCCCCGACACCGGACCCTCCGGACACGGCTTACGAACCCCACGGCGGCGAGTGGACCGCCGGCATCGTGGACGTCCCGGCCGCGGGAGCCTCGGGCGGCCTGCGAACGCTGACCGATCTGCGCTGGGGGAGCCACCCCGGCTACGAGCGCGTGGCCTTCGAGTTCGAGGGGACCGCGGTGCCCGCCTTCCACCTCGAGTACATCGACAAGCCGGTGCGCCGGTGCGGCTCCGGGGACCCGACGCCGATCGAGGGGGACGGCTGGCTGGAGGTCCGCCTGCGCGACACCGCGGCGCACGACGAGGCCGGGGAACCCACGATCGCGGAGCGGGAGGCGTACCCGCGGCTCGAGAACCTGCGCGAGGTCGAGATCACCTGCGACTTCGAGGGGGTGGTGGTGGTCGTCCTCGGCGTCGGGTCTCCGAATCGATATCGGGCCCTCGTCCTCGACCAGCCGGCCCGGATCGCGGTGGACGTGCGGCGCTAGACCCGGCCCACCGGAGTTCGAACCAGGACCCCGGGCGGCGACTCGTCTGGCGCCATCCCTTCCCTGCAGGCCCGCCAGCGCGCCCGCGCCGCCTCGCCCGCGTCCCGCAGCGCCGCCCACACCCGGGGCGGGTTGAACGGCAGCTCGTCCATGCGCACGCCGACCGCGTCGAAGATCGCGTTGGCGATCGCCGGGATCGACGGGTGCAGCGGGCCCTCTCCGGCCTCCTTGGCGCCGTACGGCCCGTCAGGGTCGACGCTCTCCACGATCAGCGACTCCAGCTCGGGCGTGTCCAGCGAGGTGGGGATGCGGTAGTCCAGCAGCGACGGCGCGTCGTGCAACCCCGCCTTCCCCTCGTCGGCGCCCTTGAAAACCTGCTCCTCCATGATCGCTTCGGCGGCGCCCATGTACGCGGAGCCCTCCATCTGGCCGGCGACGAGGACGGGGTTCAGCGCGCGCCCGCAGTCGTGCGCGATCCAGATCTTCTCCACCTGGACGACCCCGGTCTCGGGATCCACCGACACCTCGGCCACGTGCGCGGTGAAGGAGTAGGCGGGCGAGGCGCCGATCGTGCCGCCGCGGTAGTCGCCGTGGACGCCCTCCTTGGGGGTGTCGTAGTGGCCCACCGCGCCGAGCGTGCCGTAACGCGCCTCGGCCAGGTTGAAGGCCTCCGCGATGGGCATCTTGCGCGCGGTGTCGCACACGTCGAACGCCCAGCCGCCCGCGAGCGCGACGCGTTTCCGCGGGAACGCGGGGCCTTCCCCCTCGCGTGCGTGCTCGGACTCCCCGGCCCACCCCTCGCTCCACGCTTCCGACACCGCGTCGACCACCTTCTCGCGGAGAGCGCGCGCCGCCTGCAAGCACGCGTTGCCCACCATGAACGTCTCGCGCGAGGAGTAGGCGCCCAGGTCCACGGGCACCAGGTCGGTGTCCGCCGACACTACGCGCACGTAGGACAGCGGGACGCCGAGCTCCTCGGCGACGACGTAGGCCACCATGCTGTCGCTGCCCTGCCCGATCTCCGAGGCGCCGCTGAACACCGCGACCCGCCCGGATCGTTCCACCTGCACGGACACCGCGGCCTGCGGCATGTCGTTCGGGTAGATCGGGTAGTTGGTCCCCGAGATGTAGCAGGAGCCCGCCACCCCGACCCCTCGCCCGTACGCCATGCGCCGCCACTTCAAGGCCCAGCCGGAAGCCATCTCCACCTCCGACAGGCACTCCAGGAAACCGTTCGACCGCACGCGCAGCTCGTTCACCGTGCGGGTGTCGGCGCCCAGGAAGTTGCGGCGGCGGAGCTCGATGGGGTCGATGCCGAGGGCCTCGGACAGCCTGTCCAGCTGGACCTCGAACGCGAAGCGCGGCTGCACCGAGCCGTGCCCGCGCTTGGGCCCGCACGGCGGTTTGTTCGTGTAGACGCGGGTGGAGTCGAACCGGTAGGACGGAAACTCGTACGGCGGCGGCAGGAGCTGGCCCGAGTAGTACGTCGTGACGAGCCCGAACGAGGCGTACGCCCCGCCGTCGATCAACGTCCTGTTGTCCACCGCCCGGATCTTCCCATCCGCGGCCGCCCCCAGCCGGTAGCGCATGCGCATGGGGTGGCGGCCGCGGTGGGAATAGAAGACCTCCTCGCGCGTGTACAGGATCTTCACCGGGCGGCCGGTGATCTGCGACAGCTTGGCGACGCAGAACTCGAGGTCGAACGGCTCCGACTTGCCGCCGAAGGCTCCTCCCACGGCCGGCTGGACCACGCGGATGCGCGCGACGTCCAGGTCCAGCACCCGCGCCAGTTCGCGGTGCAGGTAGTGCGGCACCTGCGTCGCAGACCACACCGTGAGCTTGCCCGAGGGGTCGTAGTACCCGATCGCGCAGTGCGGCTCGATGGGCGTGTGCGTCGTGCCTTCGAAGTAGTATTCACCTTCTACGATGATATCACTCCCGTCCATGAGGGCGTCGACATCACCGAACTCCAGACGCACGATCTTCGTGACGTTGCCATTGTGGCCGGGCTTCTTCGCCTCGTGGATGGTGAGCGCATCGCCCGGCGCGAGCGCGTCCTCGGGATCAAAGAAGGGCGTGAGCGGCTCGTAGACCACATCGATGAGCTCGAGCGCCGCGTTGGCCGCGTCCTCGTCCTCCGCGGCGACCGCCGCGACCCCGTCGCCGATGAACCGGACGCGCTCCACGCACAGCGCGGTTTCGTCGCGGGTCCAGGGGATCACGGAGTACGGCGTGGGCATGGAGGCGCCGGTGATCACCGCGTGCACGCCGGGCAGAGTCCGCGCGCGCGTCGTGTCAATGGACAGGATGCGAGCGTGCGCCTCGGTGGACCGGAAGATCTTGCCGTGCAGCATCGCCGGCAGCGCGATGTCGTCGGTGTAGACCTTGCGCCCGCTCGCCTTGTCCAGGCCGTCGACCTGGCCGTGGCCGCGCCCGATCACGGCGAACTCGCGTTCGATGATCGCGCGCAGGTCGTCGTCCGTCGCGGCGTCGCGGGTCTGCCTGGGGTGCAGCTCTTCGGGTCTCACTCGGCGTCTCCGGTGCCTTCCTCAGGTTCCCCGATTAGTCTACAGAAGGGGGCCACCGCGAGCCACCGGCGCCGGGATGAGATCCACATAAGAGGAGCCATGAGCCAGCCCGCGAACACGTTGCTGGAAGAAGCCCTGGAGGCGTGGACGTACGCCAGGGAGGGCGTCATCGAAGAGGCCGCCAACATCGGCGGCGACAGCTACGACTGGCGGCCCCACGAAGACGCCCGGAGCGTGCGCGAGCTGATCCTGCACATCGTCGAGTCGGGGATGATGATGGCAGGCGAGCTGTCGCGCCCGGACGGCGATTTCCAGCGCCTCTCGTTCCAGCTGCTACTCGGGGAGCACGCCGCGGGGCTGCCGGTCGACGCCGGCCCCGCCGAGCTCCGGGACGTGCTGCGGTCCAGCCTCGTCGAGGGGGTCGCGATGCTGCGCAGCGTCGGAGAGCTGCACATGCTCCAGCTCATCCGACGCTTCGACGGGAATTACGGGACGCGTCTCGCGTGGATGCACCACGGCGTTTCGCACGAGGAGTACCACCGGGGACAGCTCGCCATGTACGCCCGCGCGATGGGACTGGTCCCGGCGCTCACGCAGCTCATCCACGGGGGCGGCTGAGCGGTGCAGCAGCGCGACTACATACTGCGCCTCATCGAGATGGCGGGCGCGGTCCTGCGCGAGGCGCTGCGCAGGGTCCTGGGCGGCGCCGCCTCGGAGGA
>DATKCH010000075.1:0-7191 GCA_035513295.1 Longimicrobiales bacterium | reverse complement strand
ATTCAGAGAGCACGGACATGCGCACGACACGCCTCCCGGCGGTTCTGATCGTCGGGCTCGCCCTATCGGCCCCGCTACCGGCCCAGGAAGCCGAACGGAGCCTGCCGCCACCCCTCGAGGTCGGAGTCGAGGCGCCGGACTTCGAGCTGCCCGGAGGGACGCGGTGGGGCCCGCTGGCGACGCCGGTCCGGCTCAGCGACTTCCGCGGAAAGACCGTCGTCCTCGCCTTCTTCTTCCGCGCCAGGACGAAGGGCTGAACGGTCCAGATGCACGCGTACCGTGATCAGTACGCGCAGACGTTCAACGGCGGTCGCGGGGTGGTCCTCATCGCCATCAGCGCCGACAGCCGGGAGGACCTGGTGAGCTGGGCGCGGGACGACGAGTTCCCGTTCCTCGTGGTCAGCGATAGCGACCTCGAGGTCGCGAACGCCTACGGCGCGGTGCATTCCACCGGGAACGTGGCCAACCGGTCGCTCTTCGTGGTCGACGCCGAGGGGAAGATCGCGTTCCGCATGACGCCCTTCCGCGAAGTCGATCCGACGGCGTACGAGGAACTGGCGGGCTGGATCGACGAGATCACACCCGTCGTGGGAGAGGACGAAGCGGAGGGGAGCTAGTATCCCGTAGCGGAGGAGATCAGTCGCCGGCGACGCGCGCCAGGGCCGGCTCGAAGTCCTGATCCTCGCCCACGCCGGTGTAGGCGACGCGGCCGTCCGCGTCCAGGATCACGAGGTATCCGGTGGTCGGCGCCAGGAACGCGCGCGCGGCCCGGCCGCGCCCGTCCCAGAGCACGCGCCCGTGCAGCGCGTGCTGCTCCATGTAACGGCGAACGCGGCGCGGGCTCTGGTTCACCCCGACCGCGACCACCAGGAAATCCACGTCGTCCCCCCAGCGCTCCGCCGCGGCGCGCAAGCGCGGTTCGAGGGCTTCGCAGACCTCGCACCAGGTCGCCCAGAACTGAACCAGGACCGGACCTTCCCCGATGTAGCTTTCCAGCCCCACCCGCTCGCCGTCTAGGTCCTCCAGAATCACCGATTCGGGTACGGTCCCGGTCGCGATCCCGATCTGCTGGGCGGCCGCGGGCGCGGCCGAGAGGCTGGCGGCGGCCCACGACGCTACGAGGACACGGAGTGGCGCCGCCGTCGCGCCCCCACGCCCCCCGGGAAGGCCAGCCGCCGTCGCGCGGAAGAGTCTCATCACAGGGAATACCCCGCGCGGACGAAATAGTACTCGGCGACGAGCAGCATGATGATCCCGGCGATCCTCTTGATCCACAGCATCCACGCGCCTGCGCGGGGCAGACGCGCCAATACGCCCGCCGACAGGCCCACGGCGACGAGGAGCGCGGTCATGCCGATGGAAAACACGAACAGATAGAGGAACCCCAGCGCGGGGCTTCCGGTCGTGCCGACCCACGTCAGCACCGCCGCGAACGCCGGCGCCCCGCACGGCGCGGCGACCACTCCCGAGGTCGCCCCCAGCAGGAAGACCGCGGGAATCGACCCCCCGCGCAGCCCGCCGGCCCATTCGGTCAGCGCCCGGGGCGCGCGCACGGGGATCACGCCCAGCATGGCCAGGCCGAAGATCAGCAGGAGGTTCCCGGCGGCGAGGCTCGCCCACGGGCTCGCGGACACGGTTCCGAAGAGGGATCCCGTGAGCCCGGCGATGAGGCCCATCGCGGCGTAGAGGAGGGCGAGTCCCAGTACGTACGCCGCCGTGAGCGCGACGACGCGTCCGGTCGAGCGGGCGTCGCTCTCCACGCCGGATAGCGCCGCGGCCGCTATTGGGATCATCGGGTAGACGCACGGCGTCAGACTGGTCAGGACGCCCGCGCCGAAGAGCAGCGGCAGGGCGAGCATGGGGCTGCTCTGGAGCGAGTCCCCCAGCGGAACCTGGATCATCGCGAGCGCGCCGGCGAGCGAAGCCACTATCCTGCCGTACCGGATCGAGGGATCATGGGAGCGGAGACTCGGTCCGAGCCCCGGATCCCGCAAGCGCGCGGGCGCGGCGCGGGCGGGGGCATCACCATGGATCTACGCGCGTGTCCGATGCGTTCGATTCTCGAACGCGTTGGAACCGGCCGCCACGCGCCACGGTATTCCCCGTGTCGAGAACACCGGCCTCGAGCGACGGGCGACATGACGGGACGTACGGCAGGGACGGCGAAACGCGGCCGCCGCATCGGCGGTCCGGTCCGCGTGGTCCTCGCCGCCGCCCTCCTGTTCTCGGTCGTCCTGGTTTCGTCCCACCGGCACGCGGACGGTTCCGTCACGCCCGATACGTGCGCCGTGTGCCACGCGGGGGGCGCGCCAGCCGAGCACGGACCCACGACCCTCACTCCGCCGACGCCGCTGGTGCCGGCGCTCCGGCCTGGACCGGAAGCCGCCACCGGACCGGCGGCGTCCGACCGGCCGCGCGGCCCCTCCCCGAGAGCTCCGCCCTCACGCCTCGCGAACACCTGATCCTTCCGGCGACAGCCGGGGCGTGTTCATCGGCTCGCGCGAAGATCGTGCGGCCGCTTCAGAGGGTGAGAGAATGATCCGGATACCAGACACAACGGCCGACATCCCGCGGCCGCGCACACCGTCGGCGGGACGCCGTCGGCTCGCGGCGATAGCCGCTTTCCTGGCGCTGTCACCCGCGGGCGCCGCGGCGCAGGCCACTGGGACGATAGAGGGCCGCGTGCTGGCGCGGGACGGCGAGCCCGCCCCCGGCGTCGAGGTGCACATCCACGCGCTGGGGCGCACGGTCATGAGCCGCGACTCGGGCCAGTTCCGCTTTCCGGACGTGCCCGCGCGTCGCTACGCGCTGGAGGCGTGGAGTCCAGACGGAAGCCGGGGAGTCGCATCGGTGACCGTCCGGGCCGGGACGACCGCGTTCGCGGAAATCAGCATCAGCCCGCTGTACCACCTGGACGAGGTCGTCGTCTCCGCGGGCCCGGGCGCCACGCAGCGCTCCGACCTGTACCAGGCCACGGGGGTCCTGACGGGCCGCGACCTCGCCGCCGCCGTGACCGGAACGCTCGGGGAGACGCTGGACGGCGAGCCCGGCGTCACCTCCACCGCGTTCGGCGCCGGGGCGAGCCGGCCGGTGATCCGCGGACTGGGCGGGGACCGCGTGCGCATCCTCGAGGGGGGGGTGGACGTTGGCGACGCATCCAACACGAGCCCCGACCACGCGGTCAGCCTGGAACCGGGGCTCGCCGAACGCATCGAGGTGATCCGCGGCCCCGCCACCCTGCTGTACGGCTCCTCCGCGATCGGCGGAATCGTCAACGTGCTGGACAAGCGCATTCCCACGGAGCGCTCATCGGGCCGTTTCTCGGGACACCTGAGCGGGACCGCGGCGTCCGCCGCCGAGGAGTTCGTCGGCCAGGGAGAGCTGCTCGTCGAGACCGGGCCGCTGGTGTGGAGCGTCAGCGGCCTGCGCCGGGACACCGACGACTACGACATTCCCGGATTCGCGGAGCGCGAGCCCGAGGCCGGCGAGGAAGCCACCGGGACGTTGGCCAACAGCGCCCTCCAGACGACGCGTGGATCGGCCGGCGTGTCCCTGGTCGGCGGCTCCGGATACCTCGGGGTGGCGCTCTCCGGCTACGACTCCCGCTACGGCGTGCCCGGCCACGCCCACGAGGAGGAGGAAGAGCAAGAGGGGCCAGGGGTCGAGGAGGAGGGAGAGGTATCCATCGACCTCCGGCAGCGGCGCGTGGACGTGGAAGGCGAACACCGCTTCGCGAGCGGCTTCCTCACCAACCTGCGCGGGCGCTTCGGCATCACCGACTACCGCCACTTCGAGCTCGAGGGGATCGAGATCGGCACCGACTTCCAGAACGACCAGTGGGAGGGCCGTCTGGAGATCGGGAACCGCTGGAGTGAGAGCGTGGGCGGCGCGTTCGGACTACAGGTCGGCAGGCGGGACTTCTCGGTCGTCGGGGAGGAAGCGTTCACGCTCCCCAACGAGACGTTCGGAGTGGCGGTCTTCGCCCTCCAGGACGTCGCGCTCGGGGACGACCTGGGCTTGCAGGTCGGCGGCCGCTTCGAACACCGCGGTACCCGGCTCGAGGACGGCTCCCTCGATATGAGCTACGACGATCTCTCCCTCTCGCTCGGGGCCAACTGGCGGGCGTCCGAGCTCCTGGGATTCGCCGTCTCGGGCGCTCGCTCGGTGAAAGCCCCCACCCCCGAAGAGCTCTTCTCGAACGGTCCGCACGCGGCGACGCGGTCCTTCGAGGTGGGCGATCCGACGCTCGATCCGGAGGTCGCCTGGAGCCTGGACGGCACGCTGCGACTGGACGCCGACGCCTTCAGCGCCGAGGCCACCGGATTCGTGAACGACTTCCGCGGCTTCATCTTCCTGGAGGACCAGGGCGCGGAGAGCGACGGGCTGCCCGTATTCGCCTACGTCGGAGCGGACGCCCGGTTCGTGGGCTTCGAATCCGTCGCGCGCGTGGAATTGTTCCACCGCGGCAGGCACCACGTCGGCCTGCACGGCCTCGCCGACTACGTCCACGCCGAGCTCACTGACACCGGCGAGCCCCTGCCCCGCATCCCGCCATTTCGTATCGGTGGCGGCGCGTCCTACGACACGGGCCCCTTGCGGACGAGCTTCGATGTCCGGTACTCGGCCGAGCAGAATCGGGCCCCGGAGCTCAAGACGCCCACCGACGCGTTCGTGACGGTCGACGCGGAGGCCAGCTACCGGCTCGTGCGCGGCGGCGCGGCGCACGACCTGATCCTGCGGGCGCGCAACCTGACCAACGAGGAAGTGCGCCTCCACACCTCGTTCCTCAAGGACCAGGCGCCGCTGCCCGGCCGCGACATCCGGCTCATCTACCGGATGAGCTTCTGAGAGGCGGGTCGGCCCGCGCCGCCGGAGAACGGCGCGGGGCCGAAACCTGTCCCCCTCGCGGCCGGTCGCCGGCCCCACGAAGAAACGGCCGGGAGTCTCCTCCCGGCCGTTTCGGCTTCCTCCGCGCGATACTTCTCCCGTGAAGCGCGCGTCTACTTGCAGCGCAGGTTCGGACCCCGCTGGTTGCAGGCGATCGTCGCGGTCGCCTGGTCCGAAGTGGTCCCGTCGTGGACCGTGAGCGTGACCGTGAAGGCGCCCGCTGCCGAGTACTGGTGTACCGGCGACACACCGGAACCCGTATCTCCGTCGTCGAAGTCCCACGAGTAGGACTTGATCGCGCCCGTCGACGCGCTGGCGTCGAACAAACAGGTCGAGCTGTTTCCGCAGGAGTAGCTGAAGGCGGCGGCGAGCGTGGGGTCGCCGGGATCGCCGGGATCGCCCGGATCGCCCGGATCGCCCGGATCGCCGTCACTCGTGACGCCCAGATCCCCCAGCTCCAGCTCCACGTTGGGAAGAGGGCTGTACACCAACGTGGTGGAACCGCCGCCCCAGGCGATGCCCTCGAGCGTCGCGTTCGTCCCGGACAACGTGAACGTCGGCGAGCCGCTGTCTCCCGAACCGATGATATTGCTGCCGCTCACGAGGACCTGCGCGAGCTGCGCGATGTTCGATCCGAGCACGCCCACCGTGATGCAGGAACCGTCCACGATGCCCATGGTGTGGCCCGTCGTACGCCCCACCTTGTGGATCTCCGTGCCGTCCGGCACGCAGTTCTGGCCGACCTGATGGCTGCGCGCGGCCGTGATCGTGTACACGCCGTCGGAGTCCAGGGAGCCCAATGGGGCAGCGGCGATCTCGCCGAGGTTGAACGTCCGCGCCCCCGTGGATAGCGCCAGGGAGGCGTCGCTGTAGCGGCAGACCTTGCCGCGCGGGCATCCCTGCAACTCCCGGGAGTACGTCGGGTCCTTCACCTCGGTCCCGATGGACACGGGATTGGTGCTCTCCAGCGGCTGCCAGTAGGGCGTGTCCTCCACCCCGCCCTGCGTGTTGGTGCAGTGCGAGTTCGTCACGAAGTGCATCTGTCCGGCCTGCGTCGCCGGGAAGCCTAGCGTGCACAGGAAGCCCGGGAAGTTGATCTGGATGCCGCCGACGATCTGGGCGAACTCGGACCTGAGCGATTGAAGCATCCGGATCGGTTCGCGAACCTCGACGCTCAGCGCCTCGGTCGGGACGCCCGCGCGCACGGCGGCCGCGCGCACGCGCGCCGCCGAGCCCTGGTCCTCCACGCCGATGAGGACGCGGTTGGTGGGCTCGTGCAGGTCCACCAGCACGACCCCGCCCTCCGCGAACACCTCGCGGGACGCGGCCTCGAACCAGCCCAGCAGCTCCGGGTAGCTGAACTCGCCCCGGCGCACACGAAGCTGGCCCGGAGCGTAGCCTTCCTGCGCCAGCCACGCGGACAGCGCGCGTTCCATCTGCGGCCGGCTGCTCGTGTCGGTCAGGTAGACGGTGGGCGCGCCGTCGTCGAGGAAGATCCCGCCGAATCCGGGGACGGCCGCCGCCAGCGCGGCGCGGTCGGGCGGGGAGCCCTGCGCGTGCGCCGGGACGTTCGCTCCCTGCGGGTCTGCGGGTGTGTCGGGCGCGACGCCGTTGTCGGCGTCCGCGCAGGCGGAGAGCACGAGCGCCGCGACGGCCAGCGTCGCCGCGCCCGTGAACCTGGGTCGATGCATGGCGGATTCCTCCCGGGGTCTTTTCCTGCCGGGTCTGGGCACGAGACCGGCGCCGTGGGGGAGCGTGGCGGCTTGTCCGGCGTCGGAGGCGGCCGGTGGGCCGGTCTCGATCACCTAGAGTGGCACGCGCGGGCCTCGCGCGTCAAGGACGATCGGACTGCGCGGCCGGTCACCGGTCAGGGGGCCGGCGACCCCCCGAATCCAGTCTGCGGGGGGCAGCGACGCGCGGGCGCCGGCGCCGCGCGCGCGGGACATCCGGTGGTTCAGTCGAGCGCGCTCAGAGAGCTCCAGCCCTCGACGCCGCCCTGCGCCCGCACGAACGCGTGGTCGCCGAATACTCCCAGCACATCTCCCAGCGAGGCGGCGGCCGGCGCCGCGATGACCGGCGCGTCCGGTCCCGGTCCCGCCCGCAGCGCCACTCCGGTGAGGTCGGCCCTGTCCACGGGCTCCCGGGCCGACTCGAGGTCGCGCGCGCGCACGTATCCCGTGCCGCCGCCGGGAAGCGTGACCCGATACGAGTCGCCGCTCGCCGCCAGCACGCGCAGGACCGTACGCGCGGGGACGTCGATCGGGGGCGCTTCGGCCGCCTCGCTCCCCCCGAGCGGTGTGAGAC
>DATKCH010000074.1:0-19752 GCA_035513295.1 Longimicrobiales bacterium | reverse complement strand
CCGCCAAACCGCTCGTCGAGGCGCTCACGAGCTGGCGGCAGGCGCAGGGGGGCGGCGGGGAGCAGCTGCTCGTCGCGAGGGAGCGGATCGCCTTCCTCGAACAGCGCGTGGAGGCGCTCGAGGATCACGTGGGGCGGCTGGCCGAGGCGCACGACTTCGATCGCCGGCTCCAGGTCCCCGACCCTGCGCGCCCGGCCGGAGAGGGCGAATGAACCCGCCACGCGCGGCAGCCGGAACGGCGGCGCCGTCTACTCCGAGAGGCTGTCGTACACGGCGCGCAGGAAGTTTTCCGGGCCAATGAAGCCACCGCCCCAGGTTTCGTCCCATTCGGCCGAAGGGGCCGCGCCCACGACCTCGTCCGCGCTCATGCCCTCGGCGATCATCGCCCGGACGCGGTCGCGCGCCGTCGACAGGACGGTCCGGTAGGCCTCGAGGTCCGCGCGCGCGGACAGCGGCCCGTGACCCGGCATGATCCGGGTCTCGGCGTCGGACAGTTCGAGCGCCGCGTCGGCGGCGGCGATCAGCCCGTCGATCGATCCGCCGCTGGACCGGTCGATGAACGGGTAGCGCCCCGCGAAGAACGTGTCTCCCATGTGGATGACGTTGGCGTTCCTGAAGAAGACCATGACGTCGCCGTCGGTGTGCGCGGCCGGCGCGTGGACGGCCTCGATGTCCTCGCCGTTGATGTGGAAGGCCATGTCGTTCGCGCTCCAGCCCGCCCGAAGTTCTCGTTCCCGCCGGTGTGGTCCGCGTGCCAGTGCGTATTCAGCACGAAGTCGACGTCCCGTGGCCGAGCTCGCGAATCACCTCCGAGATCCTGTCCGTGAGAGGGGCGAACTGGTCGTCGACGATGAACACCGCGTCCGCTCCCGCACCGATGGCGATGTTGCCACCCTGTCCGGTCAGCATCCAGACGCCGTGGCCACCGTCGTGACGACGATCTCGACTTCCTGCTGCTGGGCGGCGCCGGGCGCCGCCAGGATCGAGGCCGCGACGACCGCGCGCACGAAGCCGCATCGGGTCATGTCATCTCCCGGGTATGAACCTACGCATGCGTGCCGAGCACGTACCCCGCTCGCCCATCCACCACAGCGCCCGAGATGCACTCGGGCCGAAAACAGAGATCCCGCCCGCGCTCGTCCTCGAACCAGAGCGGCTTGCCCTCCCTGAGCCGGTACAGGATGCGCCGCTGAAGCGCGATGGGCTTTTCCCTCCAGCGGGCGCGAAAGGCGATCTCTCCATCGTCGGTGGAAAGCCGCACGAGAACGGTGGGGATCCCGTGCGGGCGGGGGCGCGCGGCGTAGCCCATTCGGCTGGCCCTTCTACAGGCCCTTCCGGCCCCAGAGGTCGAGCAGGGCGTCGTGACGATCGCCCACGCGTTCCCGCCATTCGGGCGTTTCGTAGACGCTCCCTGGGTCGGATGGCCGCGCTGCGGCGCGGGGCTCGCCGTGCCGCGCCAGGGCGGCGTCCGCCGCCGCGCGGCGCAGCGCCGCCAGGGTTTCCACCATCCGCCGATGAAAGGCCGTATGCACCCCCGCGTGCGGGCTCATGTTCTGCGCGCT
Organism: Longimicrobiales bacterium; assembly: GCA_035513295.1. GTDB lineage: Bacteria > Gemmatimonadota > Gemmatimonadetes > Longimicrobiales > RSA9 > DATHRK01. The sequence goes on along the minus strand of DATKCH010000074.1, from coordinate 18,190 downwards.
CGGGTGGAGCAGCCAGAGCAGACGGGGCGGTGGGGCGTCCCACGCGCGCAGCCAGTCCGAGCGGAACGGCGCGTCCGGTCCGGAGAGGTCGACACCGGCTCCGTTCGGCCACGGAATGGCTTCGCCGCGCCGCACCCCTCCGGCTTCCAGGCGACGCAGCCGCGGCAGCCGGAAATCGTCCCCGGCGCTCCGCCACCGACCGGCGGCCGCGGCGACGCACGCGCGCAGAGCCACGTTGCCCAGCGCCACCACCAGGCCCGCCCCGCTGGCGAGGATCGTGTCCCGCAAAGCCGCCATGCTGTCGGCGTACGCCCCAATGGGCCGGGCCATCTCCGCGGCGCCGGGCTCTCCGCCCCCTTGGTCGGGCAGGCGGTTCAGCGCCGCCGTTATGAACACGTCGTCCCGCGTGAGGTCGACTGCCCTGAGCAGCAGGTCCAGGTTCGCCCCGGCGATGTCGCCGCCGAAAGGAATGCGCGTGCCGTGCGCGCCCATGTCGCCGCTTCCCCGACCGCCGGCGTTGCCGGGCGCGGCGCCTACGAGCAGCATCGGGACCTGGCGCCACGGCCCGTTCCGCCGCGACCAGACGATGGGGGCCACGGGCACGCCGCTGCGCCGGCAGGGCTCCCGCAGCCACTCGTCGGCGGCGCAGCGGTCGTGGCCGGCGTGGAGACGCCGAAAGATGTCGCGGTAGCGGCCTTCGACGGCGCTGGAGGCCGAAGTGTCGGTGATCGTCCCGGGGAGCATGCGGAGAAGGTAGGAACGGTAGCAACGCGGTGCCAGCCGTCACCGGGGGGTGGCCCGCGGCCGAAGCGCGCCGTGCTCAGCTTCCGTCGGGGCAGGCGGACGGGTGGGTGGGACTCACAGGCTCTTCAGGAGATCATCGATCGCCTTCTGATCGGCGTCGCGAGCCTGGCCCGCGAGGAGGTTCTCGAGCATCTCGCGGGCGTCGCCGGCGACGTCCGAATGGTGCCGGTCCCGCGAGTTACGCACGACGTTGCCTATGGGCAGCAGCGCCACGTGGGCGCGGTCTCCGTCCCCCTCGCCGTACGACGATCCACCTTCCTGCTCCCACGGCGGTGCCGGAACGCTGTCTTCGTACGACGCGCTGGGCACGCTCTCGCGCCAGGCTTCCTCCTCGCCGCCCTCATCCGCCGGCTCCTCGCCTGCCTGACGGTTCACGGGCAGCACCAGGCACACGCGCGCATCGATGTTGCCGTGTTCGTCCTCGCTCGCCGCGAGCGCGACGGGGACAGGGGCGCGCAGGAGTTTGTCGATCGCCTCGAGGCCCTCGCGGGACACGACCCCGCGGGCGATGATGTGGCCGCGGAAGTAGTACGCGAGACCGATGCCGTCATCGGGCACGGCGTGATGGTCCACGCGCCGAGCTTCGATCGACAGCGGTTGCGGGTACGTCACGACGATCAGTTCGTCCAAGGTTCCTCCTCCAGCGGCTCGCTCCACCGTGATCCCGCATCGCGAAAGCCAGGCCGGGCCTGCGCGATCCGTCCGCGCGGGAGAGGAAGCCGGGATTGCACCACCCGACCACACGTTCCATTGATACCCCATCGCGCAGGTGCGTTCCCGCGCGAACGCTCCACCCGGGATGCCGACGGTCGCGGCGGTTCGCCTGGGGTCGGCGCGTGCCCCGCACACGACTGGAGACACGAATGATGGGCTCGAACGGAAACGCACGCCGGAGCGCGGCAGTGACGGCGCTCGCGCTCGGCGTCGTGCTGGCGGCGCTGCTACGGGCCGCGCCCGGTGCCGCGCAGGGCCAGCAGTGGCCGGACCCCGATCCCGAATTGCTCGCGCGTGCGCGCGCCGTTCTGGCGGAGACGCCGGTCTTCGACGGCCACAACGACCTGCCATCGCAGATCCTGAACGAGGCCGGAGCGGATCCTCTGCGTATCGACCTTTCGCGGCGGGGCGACCGGTTCCACACGGACCTCGTGCGTTTGCGCGAGGGCCGCGTCGGCGCGCAGTTCTGGTCGGCGTACGTGTCGGTCGACTACCTGGCGACCGGCGGGCTACGGCGGGCGCTGGAAGAGATCGACGCGGTGCACCGGCTGGTGGGCGCCTACCCGGACCGACTCGAGATGGCCTACACGGCGGACGACGTGCAGAGGATCCGAGCATCGGGGAAGGTGGCGTCGCTGATCGGCGTCGAGGGCGGGCACGCCATCGAAAACTCGCTCGCGGCGCTGCGCATGTTCCACGCCCTGGGGGTCCGGTACATGACGCTCACCCACTCGCGCACGCACGACTGGGCCGACGCCTCCACGGACGCCGCGCAGCACCAGGGCCTGAGCGAGTTCGGCGAGGAGGTCGTTCGCGAGATGAACCGCCTCGGGATCTTCGTCGACGTCTCCCACGTGAGCAGGGAGACGATGCTGGACGCGCTGCGGGTGACGCGCGCGCCAGTGATCTTCTCCCACTCCTCCGCGCGCGCTCTCAACGCGCACCCGCGAAACGTCCCCGACGACGTCCTGCGCCTGCTCCCGGACAACGGCGGCGTGGTGATGGCGACGTTCGTCCCGGCCTTCGTCGCGCCCCGGGCGGGCGCGTGGTCGGAGGCGCGCGATTCGGTCCGAGAGGCCCTGTCCGCACGGCTGGACGATCCGGTGACGATCCGCGCGGAGCTGGACGCGTGGCAGGACGCCCATCCGCAGCCGCGCGGCACGATATCGGACATGGCCGACCACATCGACCACCTGGTGAACGTGGCGGGCATCGACCACGTGGGGATCGGCTCGGACTTCGACGGCATCGGCGCCACCATCGTCGGCCTCGAAGACGTGAGTCGCTTCCCTTACCTTTTCGCGGAGCTGCTGGGCCGGGGCCACGGCGAGGACGATCTGCGGAAGATCGCCTCCGGCAACGTGCTGCGAGCGATGCGAGAGATGGAGGCGGCCGCGCGGCGCCTGCGCGCGGAAGAGCGGCCGCGCCTGCTCGAGGCCGGACTCGTGCCGGATTGACCGGGCACCCGGGAGAGGGGTACGGGCCGGAACCGGATCGTTCCATGGAAACGAGGCACAACATCCTGGCCTGGCTCCTCGCGGGCGAGCGTTCGCACGCCGATCCGGCGCGCTGCTTCGACGCGCTGTCCCCGGTCCTGGCGGGTCGCGCCCCGGCCGGCGCGCCCTATACCGTGTACGAGCAGCTCAACCACGTCCGCTACTGGCAGGGCATCTATCTCCGCCGCCTGGACGGCGAGGCCGTGCCCACCCCGCCCACGGCCGCGCAGGGCTGGCCGGGACCGGCCCGACCGGAAGGCGACGCGGCCTGGGACGCGGCCGTCGAGGATTTCCGCGCCGGGCTGCGGCGGGCGCTCGCCATCGCGCACGCCGCCGGCCTCGAGGAGGGCCTGCCGAACTGGGACGGGATGAACCGGGCCCACGGGCTCGCCTTGCTGGCCGCCCACAACGCGTACCACGCGGGGCAGGTGGTGCTGCTGCGGCGCCAGCTGGACGCGTGGCCGCCGCCCGGCGTGGGCGATACTTGGTAGGGAGGGCCGATGCGGATCGAATACGCAGGTGTGGACATCGCCGGCGCCACCAACACGTGGCTGTGCCGCCTCGCCGATGCCGAGGGCTGGCCCGAGCTGGTGGAGCCTCCGCGCACAACGAGTCTGCGCGAGATCGTGGACTACGCCGGCGCCGAGTCGGTCGTCTCGGTGGCGATCGACGCGCCGCTCACCTGGGCGCTGGACGAGGACCGCGGGCTGCGCGCCAGCGACGAGGAGTTGCGCGCGTTGCTGCCGTCGGGGGCGAGCGACTGGGTGGTCTCCCAGAACTCCCTCAAGGCCATCCCGGCGAGGGGGAGGCAGCTTTCGGAGTATCTCGGCGGCGTGGTCGGAACGATCCTCGAGACGCATCCCCGGTCGTGCATCTACTTCGCGTTGCGGGAGAATCTCGAGCTCATCCACGGGTACGGCCGTGGCAAGGGCGCGCGCGAGGCCGCGCGTCCGCTGTGGGACGCGTGGGTGCGCCGGTTCTCCATCCGGGGCGCGACCGGCGTCCAGGAGATCGAGGAGGGCACCGTCGATGCGCTCGTCTGCGCCACGATCGCCTTCCTCTACCACCGCGCCCCAGGCATGCTTCGGCGGCTTACCGCCTCGGCGCCCGACCTGCGCGGCCGCGGCCCCTTCGTGGTGCTGGACCAGACGTTCCGCGAGCTTCCGTGGTAGACGCTCCGCGCCCCATCTTCATCGGCGTGGCCGGGGGGACCGGGTCCGGCAAGAGCACCGTGGTGCGCCGGATCGTGGAGGGACTCGCGGTGCCCCGGGTCGCGGTCATCCACCACGATGCCTACTACCGCGACCTCGGCGATCTGCCTCTGGAGGACCGCGCCAAGATCAACTACGACCACCCGGATTCACTGGAGACGGAACTCCTCGTGCGGCACCTGGAGATGCTGCGCGCCGGCGAGCCGGTGAGCGTGCCCGTCTACGATTTCTCCCGCCACGAGCGCCTGCCCCGGACCCGCACCGTACGGCCCGCCAGCGTCCTGATCGTCGACGGCATCCTCATCCTGGCCATTCCGGAGCTGCGGGCGCTGATGGACATCAAGGTCTTCGTCGACACTGACTCCGACGTTCGTCTGATGCGCCGGCTGCGCCGGGATATCGAGGAGCGCGGGCGCGCGGTCGAGTCCGTGCTGCGCCAATACGCGCTGACGGTGCGGCCGATGCACCTGGAATTCGTGGAGCCGAGCAAGCGCTGGTCGGACCTCATCGTCCCCGGCGGCGGCTACAACGACGTCGCGGTGGACATGCTCGTGACCAAGGCGCGGGCGATTCTCGGGGCGGACGAGACGATATCGGACACGGCCGCTCCGCACTCCGGCCTGCCGGAGGTCGGCGCCCCCCGCTCGGCGGAGCCATAGGCCCGTGTCACGAGGGAGGGATCCGGTTCAGGCGATGGCGCTCGCGGTCCCGGAGTCCGATTCGCGGCCCTTCCAGCTCCACCACCGAAGCAGCGCCGGGTCCGGCTCCTCCTCCGTGGCGAAGTAGACCGCGCACCGGAAGACATAGCGCATGCAGTTGTCCACCGGCATCTCGCGCCGCGCGCAGTGGGCGTCGTAGAGGGCCTCGGGATCGCGCCCGCGCAGGTCTCCCACTCGCTCGACGCCGAGGTCCCACAGGTCGTGAGCGATGGACGGCCCGACCCCCGGAATCCGCTGGAGGTCGATCAGCGCCTCCCGCTTGGCCTCGAAAACGGATAACGGATTCCCTCCAGGCGTCGCCATGATATCCCTCCGCGGGAGTCGACTTCGATGTTTTCGAGACGGGCGGGCGACCAACGAAGCATCCGTCCCGGTGTCCTCGCAAGAGGCGCGACGGCCCCACGTGGACATCCGGGTCGTGGCGTCGCCAGTGGCTGGATCCGAGACCGGTCCAGCAGGCGACCTGCTAGCCCCCCTCGGAGGCCGGCCGAGCCTCCCGAAGGGCCAGCATAGCCACTTCGTCGGCGCACCCCCACGCGAGCGTGAACCCCGACCCTCCATGCCCGTAATTGTGGATGATCACTCCGCTCGCGAACCGTTCCGCCTCGAGTCGGACGGTGGGGCGTCCGGGCCGGAGCCCCACCGCGTGGGAGAGTGCCCGGGCGCCCGCCAGACGCGGCTCGAGGGTCGTTGCGCGCTCGAGGATGGCGCTCGCGACGGCCGGGTCCGGCTCCAGATCCCAGCACCCGCGGGTGGCCGTTCCTCCCACGACGATGTCACGCGGGCGCGGGATCACGTAGGTGAGCGCCAGCGGTCCCGCGTCGTCCACCAGCGCCGTCGTCACACCCTCGACGCGCTCGAGCCGCACCACCTGGCCGCGAATAGGCACGACGGACGCATCCCCGGCGAGCGCACCGGCGTAGGCGCCCGCGCAGTTGACCACGACGGGAGCTTCCCCGAGAAGATCGCGCAGTCGCGACACCTGGACCCGCTCGAGGGATCCCCCCAGTTCGCGCACGCGCCCCATGAGCCAGCCCATGTAGACGGAGGTGTCCAGAAGGGGCACCCGGATGTCGTACGCGGCGGCGTATCCCGGGGGCAGCGCCTCCGGACGCGCCCACGCGAATCCCGGCAGCGCTTCGCGCCACCAGGGAGCTTCGGCGGGTCCGTCGAAGAGCTCGAGCAGTCGGACCTCCGACACGCCCCCGCCCGTGGATCGCGAGGACGCGAGGGCTTCCAGCGTGGCCCGGCTCCAGGGCAGGATCCGCTCGCGTGGCTCGGCGAGGTAGGGGTACCAGATGGCCGCCGCGGCGTCCGACGTCGTGTCGGGAGTCAGCTCGCGGGCCAGCACGCGCACTGCGAAACCGCGCTCCAGCAGTCTGATGGCGCTCGACAACCCCACGACCCCCGCGCCGACCACGATCGCGCGCCCGGCGGGGCTCACCGCCCTTGTGCGGAGACCAGGCCGAGCTGGGTGAGCGCGCGCTTGTAGATGCGCTCGCGCATCGTGCCGACGTCCCGGTTTGGATTGCGGTTCTCGAACTCGATCACGAAGAACGCGGTCTCCTCACCGCGATCCACCCAACCGACGAACCACACGTCGTCGACGAGCCCCTCGCGCGCCCAGCCCGTCTTTCCGCGCAGCGTCCAGTCGTCCGACCGTTCCAGGACCATGAGGTCCCGCGCCACATCCATCGACCGCGTCGAGAAGGGCAGGTGCCCGGCGCGCAGACGCCGCAGGAAGCCGATCTGCTCGTCCGGGGAGATCGCCAGCGGCCCCTCCAGCCAGAAGGCGTCGATGGGTCCGGAGACGTCCGCGTTGCCGTAGCCGGCCCTGCGCACCCAGCCCTCCATCCTCTCCGGACCTATGCGCCGGGCGAGTTCCTGGAAGTACCAGACCGCCGACGTGCGGAACGCGGAGCGCAGATCATGGTCGCGGTTCCAGCCGTCGGACCCGCGGTCCACTCCGTCCCAACGGATGGTGTCCGAGGCGCCCGCGACGACGCCGGTTTCCAGGGCGATGAGGGCGTGCAGGATCTTGAAGGTCGATGCGGGCGTCGCGCGCCGGCCCGCGCGCGCCTCGTCGGAGCGAAGGGTCGCGCCGCTCCTGAGGTCGTGCACGACGATGACCCCCTCGACACCTTCGTCCTCGAAGATCGATTGGAGGTCGTCGGCGATCGCGCTCCGTGTTCCCTCCCAGGCCGGCCGCCCGAGGAGCTCGGCCGGCGGACGGTCGCGGCGACCGGCGCGCGCCGCCCCACCGTCCGCCTCGGCCTCCTCCGCGGCGGCCGCGACCGCGGCGACCGAATCGGCCGGCGACGGGGCGAACGCGGCCCGGCCCGCCTGCAGCAGGTCGTCGCAGCCCGCCGTCGTCAGCGCGGCCGCCACGAGCCCCGGTACCAGCCACCGCACCCCGCCCCCCACGGCGCTATCCGGAACCGGCTGCCGGAAAGCCGGGCGAGCGGATCACCTCATCCGCGAGCCACAGGTGCCTGCGGTTGTGCGCGAGCACGACCTGCGCGGCTTCGGCGAGGGTAAGCTTGAGGAGCCAGAGGAACGGCGAGCGCATCCGCGCGCGTCCCATGTCCACGCGGGCGTTGCTCCGCAGCAACGCTTCGTAGCGGTCCATGCCGGCGTCGAACGCCGCCAGGACCTCATCCGGCGATCCCGGTTCGGAGGGTGGGTTCAGGCGCTTGAAGGTCTTGAAACGTCGTTCCACGGGGGGCTCGAGACTTCGCAGGAAGCGCGACCCGAAGAACGACGAGGCGTATGGAGGATGGCCCGCGAACCCTTCGGCGGCGGTCTGCCCCAGCGACTCTTCCAGGGCGTCGATGTACTCCTCGTTCGTCAGCACGAGGTGTCGGATGTGCTCGGCGATCGACCATCCGCCCGGCTGCGGTCGCCACCGCAGCGCGTCGGTGGAGTGGGCGTCCACGAGGACCCGCAGCTCGTCTCGCTGGCGCTCCGACTCGGCGATCCAGTCGGCGACCTCCGCCGGGAGGGGGTCCCGACGCGCTTCCTCCTCGGCCGGCGTCCCCGGATCCATCATGCTGTCCTCCGTGCGGCGTAGGCCCCCTCGGCCGGTGGCGAGGGCCGCCGGAGGTAGTGTCGCAGCCATAATACACCCCCGCGACGATCGGAGAGCAAGCCCGCGCCCGCCCCGTCTCGCGGACCCCTACGACCTGGCGGCCGGCACGGCGCGGCCGAACGCATCCCGAACGATCGCCGCCTGCTGTTCCCGGTGCGCCGGAGCGGAGCCCTCCGCCGGGCTGGCGCGACCCGGCCGTCCGGCGTAGCGCAGCGTCTGGCCGTCGCGCAGGCGTTTCCGCAGGCGAGGCTCGGCGTAATGCCACGCTCCCATGTTGCGCGGCTCCTCCTGAACCCACACGACGTCCTCCACAGCCGGGTATGAGCCCAGGAGGGCCCCCACCGCGGCCTTCGGGAACGGGTACAACATCTCGAGCCTGGCGATCGCGGTGTGCTCGACCTCCTCGCCCTCGTGGACGCGAAGGTCGTAGTAGATCTTTCCCGAACACAGGAGGAGGCGTCGGATGCTCCCCGCCCTCGCCGCGGCCTCGGGATCTCCGATGAGCGGCTGGAAGCCGGCGTCGGTGAACTCGGGCAGCGAGGACACCGCCTCGGGATGGCGGAGCAGGCTCTTGGGGGTGAACACCGCGAGCGGCCTGGCGCGCTCCTCCAGCGCCTGCAGGCGCAGCAGATGGAAGTACTGCGCCGGCGTCGTGCAGTTGGCGACGCGGATGTTGTCCTCGGCGGCGAGCTGGAGGAAACGCTCGATGCGCGCGCTGGAATGCTCGGGCCCCTGTCCCTCGTATCCGTGGGGAAGCAGCAGGCCCAGGCGCGCCTCCTGGGCCCACTTCGCCCGGCCGGCGACCAGGAACTGGTCGATGATCACTTGGGCGGCGTTGACGAAGTCGCCGAACTGCGCCTCCCAGAGCACCAGCGACTCCGGCGCGGCGGCCGAATAGCCGTATTCGAAGCCCAGCGCCGCGACCTCCGAGAGCGGACTGTTGTACACCATGAAGGGCGCGCTCGCCCCGGGCACGTGCGCGAGAGGCGTGTGCGTTTCGCCGCTGTCCACGTCGTGCAGCACGAGGTGCCGCTGGCTGAACGTCCCCCGCTCGGTGTCCTGGCCCGTGAGCCGGACCGGCGTGCCTTCGGCCACCAGCGACGCGAACGCCAGCGCCTCCGCGTGCGCCCAGTCGACGGGTCCGTCTCCTTCCGCCAGGATCCGTGCCCGGCGGCCGAGTTGGCGGGCCAGCTTGTCGTGGACGTGGAAGCCCTCGGGCCATTCGTGGATGGCCCGGTCGAGCGCCCTCACGGCGTCGGCGCCGAGCGCGGTGTCCGCCTCCGGCGGCCCCTCGGGCAGCGTCGGCGGCGACGGCATCCGGGCGTCCTCGTGTGCGCCCTCTTCGGCCTTCACCGCGTCCTGGATGTCCTGCAGCCGGTGGTGCAGCGAGCCGCGTATCTCCTCCGCGCGGGCCGGGTCCAGCAGGCCCTCCTCGATGAGGCGGCGTTCCCACTGCGTCCGCACCGTCGGGTGGTCGTCCACGTCCGCGTACATGCGCGGCTGGGTGTACGCCGGCTCGTCTCCTTCGTTGTGGCCGTAGCGGCGGTACCCGACGAGGTCGATGACGAAGTCGACTCCGAACTCCACCCGGTACGCCAGCGCGAGTCGCACCGCCGTCAGGCACGCCTCGGGGTCGTCCGCGTTCACGTGGATCACCGGGATGTCGAAGCCCAGCGCGAGGTCGCTCGCGTAGTACGTGGAACGGGCGTCGCGGGGCAGGGTGGTGAAGCCGATCTGGTTGTTGGCGATCAGGTGCAGAGTGCCGCCGGTCGCGTAGCCCTCCAGCTCCGCCATGTTGAGCGTCTCCGCCACCACCCCCTGCGCCGAGAACGAGGCGTCGCCGTGGATCAGGATCGGCACCACGCGGTTGGGGTCGCGCGACAACTCGGCGCCGTCGCGGTCCTCCTGCCTCGCCCGGGCGATGCCCTCGACCACCGGGTCGACGAACTCGAGGTGACTCGGGTTCGGCGCGAGCGCGACGGTCAGGGGCTGGCCGGAGACGGTCGCGTACGTGCCCTCGGCGCCCGCGTGGTACTTGACGTCCCCCGTGCCGGTGCCCGCCTGGTGCCCCTCGAACTCCGCGAAGATGTGCTCGTAGGCCCTACCGAGGACGTGCGCGAGTACGTTCAGACGCCCGCGATGGGCCATGCCCAGGACCACCTCGCGCGCGCCCGCGGCCGCGGCCCGCTCGATCGCCAGGTCGAGCATCGGCACGAGCATGTCGAGTCCCTCGATCGAGAACCGCTTCTGGCCCAGGTAGGCGCGGTGGAGGAACTGCTCCAAGCCCTCGACCTCGGTCAGGCGTTCCAGGAGTCGGAGGCGTTCTTCGTCCGACAGGGGGCCGCGGAATCGGCCGCTTTCGATGGCCTCGCGCATCCACTCCCGACGCTCGGGCTCCTCCAGGTGCTCGAACTCGTAGCCGATCGTGCCGGTGTAGGTTGCCCGAAGCCAGGCGAGGACCTCCGGGACGATCTGGCCGACCGCGCCCCTCGCGAGGTCTGCCTCCGAGATGCCGTGGAACTCGGCCTCCAGCATCGGGTGGCCCGAGGGAGGGCTTCCGAGCGGGTCCAGCCGCGCCGCCTGATGGCCCGCGAGCCTGTAGGCGTCGACGAACATGGCGGCGGCGCGCGCCGCCCGGACCTGGTCCGCCACCGTGCCGGCGGCGAGCGCGGGGGCCGCGCGGTGGTCGCCGGGCTCGGCCGGAGCGTCGCCCGACTCGGCGGCGCGTAGCGCGAACACGCGGCGCCATTCGACCGGCACGCTGTCGGGCGCCGAACGCCAGCGCTCGAACATCTCCTCTGCGTAGGCGGCGTTGTACGGGTCGGTGAAGCCGGGCGATTCCGCGGTCATTGTCAGGTTCGGTCAGATCTTTCCCGCGCGTACGAAGATGGTAAGCGCGAACAGTACGTAAAGGCCCAGCAGGAGCAGCCCCTCCGAGCGATGCAGGCGGTACGCCGGGCCGCCCTCGAGCCCCTGGAAGCCACCCTTCGGCCAGGCCAGCGGCAGCAGGACGACGCTGACCGCGGTCATCTGGACGAACTCCACGCTGAGCACGCTGCGCGACACCGGTATCGGGGCGATCAGCGCCGTCACCCCCAGGATCGCACACAGGTTGAACACGTTGGAGCCCACGATGTTGCCGACCGCGATCTCAGACTTCTTGCGCCACACCGCGACCAGCGCGGTGGCGAGCTCGGGGAGCGACGTGCCGATCGCGACGATCGTGAGGCCGATCACCATCTCCGACAGACCCAGCCTGCGCGCGAAGTAGATCGATGCGCCGACCAGGATCTTGGCGCCGAGCACCATCACCGCGATGCCGAGGCCGACGAACGTGAGGTTGGGCAACACGCGCGCGGCGCGCGGGGCCGCCGCCGCCGAACCGACGACATGCTCGTAGTCCCGCTCGACGTCGCCGGCGCGCGGCGGCCCGTGGAACACGACCCAGAAATAGGCCGCGAACAAAATCAGCAGCCCGACGCCGTCGAGGGCGCTGATCGTGCCGTTGAGAGCGAAGAGCGCCGTGGCGAACGTGATCAGGATCATCACGGGGATCTCGCGCCGGATCACCCCCGCGCCGACCTCGACCGGGAGGAGCAGCGCCGTGATGCCCAGGATGAGCGCGATGTTCACCACGTTCGAGCCCACCACGTTGCCGAGCGCGAGCGCCGGCTGGTCGTCGAGCGCCGCAAACACCCCCACGGCCAGCTCCGGGGCGGAGGTGCCGAACGCCACGACGGTCAGGCCGATCGTCAGCGCGCTCACGCCCCAGCGCTGGGCGAGGCGGCCCGCTCCGCGGACCAGCCACTCCGCGCCGTAGTAGAGCCCCACGATTCCCAGGGCGAAGAGCAGGATCTGCGTTGCGGTCTCGGGCACGATGGCCGGGAACGTAGGAGAGAGCCGGCGGGCGCGGAAGCAGCCCGGGGCCGGCGCGCCGACGCCCCGTCCCGGATCCCGCGGCGGCCCCGGGCCTATAAGGGCATATGCGACGAATCGGATTGGCCGTCCTGGCCGTGATCGCGTGTGGCGGCTGCACGCACGGACTGGACGCCGTCGCGGCCGATCCGGCCGCGACGCTGGCGACCACCGGGGGGCCTTCCCGGAGCATGATCTACGCGCGACGGACGCCGGCGGGGGTCATCCTCGTCGACCTCGGTTGGTTCGACGCCCGCGCAGCGCTGCGGCGACGCCTCGCCAGCATCGGAGCGCGGCCCGAAGACGTCGTGGCGGTGCTCGTCACCCACAGCCACAGGGATCACGTCGGGGGCTGGCGGGCGGTGAGAGGGGCGCGCTTCTTCGCCGCCGACGGCGAACTGGAGCTGTTGCACGGCCGGAGCGAACACGGCGGCTGGCTGGCCCGGTGGGGAGACCGGCTGTGGCGGCCGGATCTGCCCGAGGCGGGCGAGATACGGGTTCGGACGTTCGCCTCCGACACCGTGTTGACGTTCGGGTGGGACACCGTGCACGCCTTCCCCGTGCCCGGCCACACGGCGGGCAGCGCGGCCTACCTGATCGATGGCGTCCTGTTTCTCGGCGACGGGCTGTCCCACTCCCGCGTGTTCGGCGGCTTTCGCCCGCCCGTAGGGCGCTACTCGGAGGATCCGTTGCGCGCCCGCCGGAGCTTGATATCCGTGCTTCGGCGGGCCCGGCCCCTGGGCGTGGAGACGGTGTGCACCGCCCACGCCAACTGCGCGCCATTCGACGACACGTTCCTCCTGGACGTCAGCGAGCCGTGAGCGCCCCCTCTACTGCTCGGGCTCCGGCGGGGAGATCATGATGTGCGCCCCCGCCGTCCCCGGAAACATGAGCCACGGGGCGCCGCTCGCGGTGGGTGTAGCGGACAGCCCGGTGGACTCCGCCGTGGCGAACGGCGTGTAGACCACCCAGCGCTCGTATCGATTGGCCACCGTGCGCGTCGCGGCGTCAAAGGAGTCGCCCCGCACGTTGTAGAGGGTGGCCGGAAACTCCGGCATGGCGAGGCGTCCGGCCTCCGCCTCCTCCCAGCGCATCGTCATTCGCGGCATGCCCGTGACCCCTTCGTCCCGCAGTTGCCGGCCGCGCGCCATGTAGGGCTCGAGAGACTCGTGGTAGCACGCCACGTCGAATCCCTCCTGCGCGGGGTCGTCCGCGATGCAGATCAGGTCGTTCGTGCCCGGCCGGATGACGATGAGCTTGCCCGCCTCGTCGAAGCCCATGACGGTCGCGCCGTCGGCCCGCTCGTCGGGCGCCGCGGCCAGCGCCTGGGCGATCTGTTCGGGGATTGGAGGCGGCCCCGCGGCACCGTACGGGTCCTGCGCCACCGCCGACGTCGGCGTGGCAAGTCCGGCCAGAAACGTGACCGCGATCAACCTCTTCATTGCTCCTCCCGAGGGACGGGGATTTCGTGCCCGAGGAAACATAGTACTCGGACACGGACCCCGTCGATGACGGGACCGGTGGTCCCGTGCTCGCGGCCCGGTTATGGTTTCGGCTGCGGCCCTCGCTTCTCCGATGGTGGAATGCCCGAGCAGCAGCAAGAAACTCCCCTGATGCGCCAGTGGCGCGAGGCGAAGGCGCGCCATCCGGACGCCCTCGTGTTCTTCCGCGTCGGCGATTTCTACGAACTGTTCAACGAGGACGCCGAGGAGGGCGCGCGCCTTCTGGGGCTGACGCTCACGTCCCGCAACAACGGCGGGGCGGCCAACGTTCCGCTGGCCGGCGTTCCGGTGCGCGCGCGCGATGAGTACGTGCAGCGTCTCGTGCGCGAAGGCCGCCGCGTGGCGATCTGCGACCAGGTAGAGGATGCCGCGGAGGCAAAGGGCATAGTGCGGCGCGAAGTCGTCGAGACCGTGACCCCGGGGGCGAACCTCTCCGACGTGCTCCTCGACGCCCGCCGCAACAACTACCTGCTTGCGATCCGCGCCTGGGGCGATGGGGGGATCGCGCGCGAGTCGTCGCCGTCCTACGCGCTCGCGGCGGCGGACCTTTCCACGGGCGAGGTGGTCGCGGCTCCCGTCGCCGCAGACGCGCTGGCATCGGACATGGCCCGCTTCGAGGCGTCAGAACTGCTGCTTCCGCGGAGCTGGGAAGGCGCCGATGTTCCCGGAGCGGGGACAGCCAGCCGGACCTATCGGCCGGACTGGATGTTCGACGATGATTCCGGCCGGGACGAGCTGACTCGCCGTTACCGGGTGCGCTCCCTGGAGGGCTTCGGCTTCGCGCCGGAGGACGGCCCCCTCGCGGGCGCCGTGGGTGCGCTCGTCCGCTACCTCGCGGACATCCAGCCGACCGGCAGCGGCCACCTCAAACCGCCGCGCATCGAGCGCCAGGCCGACGCGGTCGTGCTCGACGAGATGACGCGGCGGAACCTCGAGCTCGTCGAGCCGTTGCGGCCCGACCTCGCGGGCGCGGGGGCCGGCGCGGCGACGCTGCTCGCGGTCCTCGACGAGACCCTGACACCCATGGGGGCGCGACTCCTGCGCCGCTGGCTGCTCCGGCCGCTCGCGGATGCGCGGGCGATCTGGGCGCGTCAGGACGCCGTCGGAGAGCTCGTGGAGAGCGTCGACCTCCTAGGGAACGCCAGGGCGCGCCTGAAGGACGTGCGCGATCTGGAGCGACTCGCGACCAGGGTGGCGACCGGTCGCGCCGGCCCCAGGGACGTCGCCGCGCTCGGCCGGTCCGCCGCGCTCCTGCCGCCGCTCCGGGAGGCCCTGGCGGGGGCGGCTTCGGACCTGCTCGTTGACCTGCGCGAGCGGCTCGACCCTCTCGACGACGTCGCCCACCGGATCGCCGACGCGCTCGCCCCCGAGCCCCCCGCGAGCGTCGGCGACGGCGGCGTCATCCGGCCCGGCTTCGACGCCGACCTGGACGAGCTCCGCGAAACCCGCGACGGCGCGCGCGAGTTCATCGCGTCGCTGCAGGCGCGCGAACGCGAGCGCACCGGGATCGCATCCCTGAGGGTCGGCTTCAACAAGGTCTTCGGCTACTACCTGGAGGTCACGCGCGCCAACCTCGACCGGGTCCCCGAGGACTATCAGCGCAAGCAGACGCTGGCCAACGCCGAGCGCTTCTTCACCCCCGAACTCAAGGAATGGGAGAGCCGGGTCCTCGGGGCGGAGGACGGCATCGCCTCCCTGGAGGCGCGCCTTTTCCGAGAGCTACGCGAGTCCCTGGGGCGCGAGGTCCAGCGCATCCAGGGCGCGGCCGAACGGATCGCGCGACTCGACGCGCTGGCCGGGCTCGCGCGCGCCGCCGAGCGGCGCGGGTACGTGCGCCCCGAGGTGCACACCGGCTTCGACCTGGAAGTCCGGGCGGGCAGGCACGCGGTCGTGGAAACCATGATCCCCCGCGACGACTTCATTCCCAACGACCTGACGCTGGACGCCGACCGTCGCGTGATGATCCTGACCGGCCCGAACATGGCCGGGAAGAGCACCTTGTTGCGGCAGGTGGGGCTGATCCAGCTGCTCGCGCAGGTCGGCTCCTGGGTGCCCGCGGCTAGCGCGCGGCTGGGCGTATGCGACCGCATCTTCACGCGCGTCGGTGCGTCCGACAACCTCGCCCGCGGCCAGTCCACGTTCATGGTCGAGATGCAGGAAACCGCGTCGATCCTGAACGGAGCGACCGACCGCTCGCTGGTGCTCCTGGACGAGATCGGCCGGGGCACGGCTACCTACGACGGGGTGAGCATCGCCTGGGCCGTGACCGAGCACATCCACGCCCGCCTCGGCGCCAAGACGATCTTCGCCACCCACTACCACGAGCTCACGCAACTCGCCGATCAGCTGCCCGGGGTCGTGAACGCCAACGTCGCGGTGCGCGAGGTCGGCGAGGAGATCGTGTTCCTGCGGACGCTGGAGTCGGGTGGGGCCGACCGCTCCTACGGCATCCAGGTCGGACGGCTGGCCGGGCTGCCGCAGAGCGTAGTGGACAGGGCGCGGGCGATCCTGCGCGAGCTGGAAGGCACGCACAGCGCCGGCGGCGAGGGGCTCGGGCGCGCGTCCGCGGCCGAGCCGGCCGTCGGGCGCGCCGACCAGCTGGGACTGTTTCACGCCGCGGAGGCCCGTCTGGTGCAACGGCTGCGCGCGCTCGATCCCGACGCGCTGACGCCTCTCGACGCGCTCGTGGAGCTCGCGCATCTCAGGCGCGAGGCGCTGGACCGCCAGCTGCGGAACGAGCGCCACGGCGGCGTGTAACGCGCAGCGGCGGGTGCGCGGTGGCGCCCGGGCGTTTCCTTTCGAACCGATCGCCGGAGTGTCGAATACCTTGTCCGAAGCGCAACGTGGGAACGGTCGCCGCGCGGCCTCCGTAGCCGTGGCGATCGCCGCCGGGGCGTGCATCTCCGACGAGCCGGTGCAGCAGCCGACGCCTCTGTTCGAAGGGGCGCCGTTCGAGTTCCCCATGGCGCTGTGGGACCGGGGCGCGGAAGGCGAAACCATCCTCATGGTCCACATCACCCCGGTCGGGACCGTGGACAGCGCCTACGTGCACGAATCCAGCGGCTACGCGCAATTCGACTCCGCGGCGATCGCCGGGGCGCACCTCCTGCGGTTCACGCCGGGACGGCGCGGCGACCGCCGCGTGGACATGTGGGCGCGCCTGCCGGTTCGCTTCAGCCGAAACGCACCGGGCGGCCAGGTCGGCGATCTCGGGCCGACGGGGAGCGACAGCATCTCCGGCCCGGAAGCCCGGCGCGAGCGGGCCGGGGGGATCGACCCTTGAGCGAGGCCGGGACCTTCGGCCGGCCGGCCGGCTGGGGGTCGGAGGAGGATCCGCCGCGCTTCCCCGGCACCTGCGACAACATTCTCGAGGCCGTCGGCTGGACCCCCCTTGTACGGCTGAACCGGATGACCCGCGGCATCCGGACGCCCGTGTTCGGCAAGGCCGAGTACCTCAATCCCGGCGGCTCGGTGAAGGATCGCATCGGGTTCGCGATCCTCGACGACGCCGAGCGCGAAGGTCGCCTGAAGCCCGGGGGCACGGTCGTCGAGGGCACCAGCGGCAACACGGGCATCGGCCTCGCGATCGCGGCCGCGATCCGGGGGTACCGCTGCGTGTTCACCATCCCGGACAAGATGAGCCAGGAGAAAGTGCGCCTGCTCAAGGCGTTCGGGGCGGAGGTGATCGTCACGCCCACCGCGGTGCCCGTGGACCACCCGGACTACTATGTGATGGTGGCCAAACGGATCGCGGAGACGACGCCCAACGCCATCCTCGCCAATCAGTTCTACAACCAGGCGAATCCGGAGGCGCACTACGCGACCACCGGCCCGGAGATCTGGACCCAGACCGGCGGCAGGGTCACCCACTTCGTCGCCTCCCCCGGAACCGGCGGAACGATCAGCGGCACGGCGAAATACCTGAAGGAGCGAAACCCCGACGTGCGCGTTGTGGCGGGCGATCCGGAGGGCTCCCTGTTCGCCGAGTACCACCGCACGGGGGAACTGGTGCAGGGGCACCCCTACAAGGTGGAGGGGATCGGCAACGACAAGATCCCGTCCACGCTCTGGATCGACTACATCGACGAGATCCGCACGGTCGATGACCGCACCTCCTTCCTCACCGCCCGCCGCCTGACGCGCGAGGAGGGACTGTTCGTGGGCGGCAGCGCCGGGCTGATCGCGCACGTGGCCTTGGAGGTCGCGCGCGAGCTCGACGATCCCGACGCATGCGTGGTGTTCCTCCTGTGCGACACGGGCGAGCGCTACCTGTCCAAGGCCTACAGCGACGAGTGGCTGCGGGAGAACCGCATGCTGCCTCCCGCCGCCCCGACGAGGGCGACGGACCTGGTCGCCGACAAGGACGAAGGCGCCCCCGCGGAACTGATTTCGGTCGACCCGGGAACCACGGTCCGGCGCGCGCTCGCCCTCCTGGCGGAGAGCAACATCTCCCAGCTGCCGGTGCTGGAGGGCGGGGACTGCGTCGGATCGGTCTCGGAGGCGGTCCTCATGGCCAGCGTCATCGCCGACCCGACGGCCATCGAACGGGGCGTCGAATCGATGCTCGAGCCGCCCTTCCCCGTGGTCGACGCGTCCGCCACGCCGGACTCGCTGGCGCCGCTCCTGACGCGCGGCAACGCGGCGGTGCTGGTGCGGCGCGGCGGCGCCATCGACGGCATCCTGACGCGCCACGACATGGTGCGGCACCTGACCGGACGCTGAGGGGCATGCCCTCCCACGA
>DATKCH010000073.1:0-9245 GCA_035513295.1 Longimicrobiales bacterium | reverse complement strand
TACGCCGCAGGGCCCGCGCTGGAAGACCACCGGAGCCGCGCCCGCGGCTCAGGAAGGCCAGACGACGCTGACGTAGCTCAGCTGGTAGAGCAGCCGCCTTGTAAGCGGCAGGTCGTGGGTTCGAGTCCCACCGTCAGCTTGGCTGTTGATTGCGCCCACGTACGACTCCGCGCCCCCTCCGGCCCGGCGGATGCTGGATCCGTCAGAGCTCCAGAACCGGACGTTTGTGATGACGCGACGCGCGCGGCGACGCCACGCTACAGCAGCCTTCCCAGGCTGAACGCCAGCGCCGTGCCGCCGAACGACTGCTTCGCGTTGATGTTCGCGAACGCGCTGACGCCGATGCCGAAGTGGCGCCAGAGCGCATATCCCCAATCGGCGGAAAGGGCCGCGCCCAGCGTGTGCTCGGACTCCACCGGCCGGCAGAAGAGACACGAAGTCTCGTTGATCATGACGTAGCCGGGTCCCGCAGAGAACGAGGCGAATCCGCGCTCCCCCCGCCAGACCCGCCCGTAGAGGAGGGCGACATCCGCGTAGGTCTCCGCGAGGACGCCGCCGACGAGCGCGGCGCGAATCCCCCCGGCGTGGCCGCCGCGCTCGTACGTCAATCCGCCCGTCGCGCCGCCGTCCGAGGGATACGCGGGGCCTGCCCCCAAGGTTGCCCCCAAGGTGAAGCGGAGCGTGCTCGTGGACGGGGCGGGCGCGGATTGGTGGGTCTGCGCCTCGACGACTTCCGGCGTGGCCAGGGGCAGCGCGGTCAGCGCGGCCGCGACGGCGAGGACCTGGAAGGCTCGGCGGTCGTGGGTCATGGTCACTTCCGCGAGGACGCTTCGCCGCGTCGGGGTCCGCGGCCTGCTCGGTGCGGTCCGCGGGCACCCTTCCCGCCGAGCCGATTCACGCTAGTTTTCGTGGGACTCGCGGGCCGCTCGTCACCGATTCCCATGGCCGAATCCGCCAGCCACGCCTCCTCCGGGGACTTCGCGTCCCGGCTCCGCGGCATCCCTTCCGTGCCGCTCCACCCGGCTGTCCTCGCGCTGCTGTTCCTGGCGGTCGGGCTCTACGATTCGGCCCAGCATTTCGCCTACGAGCAGATGCGCGGGGCACACTTCGGCTTCACGGGCGGGCTCGCGCGCAACTTCCCGTTCTGGGTGCTGTGGATCCCGCTCGCCCACGTCGTCGTGCGCTTCGCGCGCGCGCTGCCGCCGGCCCTGTCCGCGCGCCGGGTCCTGGCGCACCTGGGCGTGGCCGTTGCGTTGGGCGTGGCCCACATCGCCCTGTGGGTCGTTCTGCGGGACCTCTTCGCGCACGGGCACTTCCCGCCGGCCGATTACGCGCACCTGCTGCGCAAGTTCGTCCCGGCGAGGATCGGCCTGGATGTGTTCGTCTACGGGGCCGTGCTCGGACTGATGGCGCGCCCGCGCACGCGAGGCCGGGGCGGGGACGAATCTGCCGCGGCAGCCGGCGCGGGCCCGCGCGGACGCCCCGGGGAAGTGGACCGCCTCGTCCTGGCGTCGGGCGGGCGGACGTACGTCGTCTCGCGGCGCGACACCGAGCGCGTCGAGGCCGAGGGCGACTACATGCGCATCCACGGCGACGTGGAGTCCCTGATCCGCATTACCCTGGGCGAGCTCGACGACGCGCTCGGCCACGGCTTCGTGCGCGTCAGCCGGTCCGCGATCGTGAACGTCGCGCGCGTGCGCGAGCTGCGCCGGGTTGCGGGCGAGCGCTGGGAGGCGCTCATGGCGTCGGGCGCGCGCGTCGCCGTCACGTCGGCCTACCGCGAGCGGCTCGAGAACGCCCTGCACCGGACGGCCCGACGGGCTTCGGCGCCGTGAAGGACGCACCGCCAAGGAAGTTCGCCCGCGGTTCGGAGGCCGACCGGTCCTCGTAGCGCACCGGGCCGGACCTCGGCGCCAGCGGGCCCGAAATTTCGTCGCACGAGCGGCCGTACTCGTCGCGGCACCCCCTCCCTCTGCCTCCCCGGTCCCGCATGCCCTCGATCCTCCGTCCCGTCCGTTCTCCCTTCCCGTCGCGGCGGAGGAAACCGGGCTTCGATGGAGGACGGCGAACATGCGGCGACGCGGATCGCAGTGGACATTCGGGATCGCCGTCGCGGCGGCGCTGGGCGGCCCTGCGACGGCCGGTCACGCGCAGGCGCCGCCCAGGCTCACCGTCGTGCTGGTCGTGGACCAGATGCCGGTGCACGTGCTGGAGCGCTTCGACGACCTGTTCGCGGGCGGCCTGCGGCGCCTGCTGGACGCGGGAGCCGTCTTCACCAGGGCGCGCCACCTCCATGGCATCCCGCACACGGGACCCGGCCACGCCACTCTGGCGACGGGGGCGCACCCATCGGCCCACGGAATCGTCAGCAACAACTGGCTGGACCGCGCCACCGGGGAGTGGGTCTACGCCGCCGGCGACACGGCGCACCCGCTCGTGGGGTCGGACGGGGAGGGGAGGTCCCCCCGCCTGCTCGAGCGGCCGACGCTCGGCACCCACCTGAAGCGGGCGCACCCTGGGGCGCGCGTCTTCGCCGTCGCCCCGAAGGACCGCTCCGCCGTGCTGATGGGCGGACGCGAAGCCGACGGCGCGTTCTGGTTCGACGGCGCGACCGGGCGCTGGATCACGTCGACCTGGTATGGAGCGGAACTGCCCGCATGGGTCCGGGATTTCAACGCCTCGGGCGCGGCGGATTCGCTCTCCCGGCTGCCCTGGACCGAGCTCCTCGAGGAAGCGCCGTATCGCCGCTCCAGGGCCGACGACGCCTCCTTCGAGAACGACGGCGGGGAAACGACCTTTCCCCACGCGGCGCCCGCGTACCGGGAGGGAGAGGGCTGGGCCCCGGGCTTCCTGGCCACGCCCTGGCTCGACGAGCTGACGCTCGAGCTCGCGCTGTCCGCGATCGCGGCAGAGGCGCTGGGCGCCGACGCCGACCCGGACCTGCTCTGGGTCGGCCTGTCCGCCGGCGACTTCATCGGCCACGCATTCGGTCCGTGGTCCCGCGAGGTGCAGGACCATTTCCTGTGGCTCGACCGCGCTCTAGGGCGCTTCCTGGGTGCGCTGGATCGCCGGCTGGGCCCCGACGGCTACGTCGTCGCCCTGTCCGCGGATCATGGGGTCGTCGCGATGCCGGAAGCGGCCCGGGGCGAGGGGTACGACGCGCGCCGCGTCGACCGGGCGTCGATCACGGACCTGATCCGTCCCGCGCTCGACAGGGCGGCCGCGGCGGAAGGTTGGACCGAGCCGATCCCGGCGTCGCTGGCCTACATGGGCGTCTACATGCAGATCCCGGCTCCGCTCGACCCCGGCGCGGCGGGCCGCATCCGCGCCGCGGTAGCCGCCGAACTGCTCCGCCACGCGCGCATCGAGGACGCCGTGACGGACGCGGAGCTCGGGGCGGGCGTCCGCCGGCCTTTCGTGGACGCCTTCCGCAGGAGCCGCTTCCCGGGGCGCTCCCCCGACGTCTTCCTCCGGGGCAGGGAGCGCGACCTTCTCGCCGGCCCCGGCTTCACGGCCCACCTGTCGCCGTACGACGAGGACGTGCGCGTGCCGCTCATCGTGATGGGTGCCGGGGTGCTTCCGGGCCGGTTCGGAAGGGACGTCGCCACCGTCGACCTGGCGCCCACGCTAGCCGCCCTCCTCGGCCTGCCGCTCGACGGGTTCGACGGGGAGCCGCTCCGCGAGGCCCTGGACTGATGGCGCTGGAGGCCACCCGGCGCTGAGCGCCAACCTCAGGCATATCGAAAGACGCCCGGGCCCGCGTCGGCCCTGGGCGCCCTCTGTTCTCGCGCTCTCCTCACAATTTCCTGCCCGGCTGTTCCGCTAAGAGACCGGGGAAGAACCTCTACCGCAAAGTTCGGGCCGAGAGCGAGGGAGGAACCCATGTCGCGTTGCCTTCGGCGAGGTCGAGGATGCCCTCGAGTCACTCCCCGGCGTGATCCGGATTGGTTGACCGCCGCGCCGGACGGAACCATTTATGAAGTAGTTCGTCGATACACCGGAGTGTCCGGCCCTCCTCCCGCCACCCCCTGTAGCACTCAGACACGTCCCCCGTGGGGCAGCATCCGGCATGCGCCAGATCCCCCAACTCGGTTCGAGGCCGGCGCTTCGCGTCGCCCTCGCCGCCGCCCTGGTCGTACTGGTCGCGACCGCGTTCGGTCCGTACCGGGCCGAGCTACCCTGGCTCGCCTCGCTGGTGGTGCACCAGTTACGGCTCCAGAGCGAAAACGTGATCGGCGTATGGTACGCGTCCATG
Organism: Longimicrobiales bacterium; assembly: GCA_035513295.1. Classification (GTDB taxonomy): domain Bacteria; phylum Gemmatimonadota; class Gemmatimonadetes; order Longimicrobiales; family RSA9; genus DATHRK01. Next base: position 4,990 of record DATKCH010000073.1, on the reverse strand, counting down.
GTGTTTCTCGGCGCGTCGGTCCTGTTCGCCGCGGCGGCGCTGCGCGCCCATCAGGCTGGAGCGCGCGCGTGGCGGGCGTGGGGTTGGGGCGCGTTTGCCGGGTTCACCGCGCTCCTGTCCCTGGACGAGCTCGGCTCGCTGCACGAGCGCCTGGGCCTGATGCTGGACGGCTGGATAGGCGTGCTCGCCGTGCCGGGCGCCATCGTGGTCGGCGGAATCCTGCTGTTCGCCGTGAAGGTCGCCCGGGAAGAGCGGGCGGTGGCCGCGTTGATCGCGCTCGGCGCCGTCCTGCTCGCTACGGTGCCGGTCCAGGAGTGGATCGAGGTCAACCTCGGACGCGACCCGGTCGTCGGGGCGCTCCTCGAGGAAGGAACGGAGCTGGCCGCGGCGCTCCTCTTCGTCGCCGCGGGCCTTCTGAAGCTGCCCCCCTCCGGGCACCCGCGCCTCGCCGCACCGCGCTGCGGGTGGACTGTCGTGGCGGCCGCGGTCGTGGCGGCGGCGGCCGTCGGTGCGCTCGCCTCGACCCGTGCGCTGGCCTTTCTGCCGGATCGCGGCGGGCTGGGCGAACCGTCGCACTGGTTCCTCGCCGCGCCGCCGTTTCTCGCCGGGGTCCTCCTGCTGTTCGAGGGCGTCCCGGCCGGCGCCGGGAGGATCGCGCTGGGGGTCGTAACGCTGGCGATGTCGGCGGACGCGGGGGCCTCCGCTGCGATCTCCGACGAGATCCTCGTGGGCTCGCCGGACGCGCGGCTGCTCGCCGACCTGCTCCTTCTCGCGGCCTGCGGGTTCGCCGCGGTGCTCGTCGCCCCCACGCGCCTGATGCCGCGGCGCCGGCTGGCCGGCTGGCTCGTGGCGGCGTTCGCCTGGGTCGTGGTGCCGGTGCCGGCCAAGTGGCTCGCGACCCTCGCGGCGTCCGGGCTCGCGCTATTCGCGCTGGCGGAGCGACGCGCCGACGTCGCCGGCCGGGACGCCGGCGCTGCCGAGCCTCAGGCGGTGGAGGGTCCGGTCTGACTGCTGGCGGTCAGGAACGCCGGCGCCATCTCGGCCAGCTCCCCGCGCGAGGTAATTTCCAGTTTCCTGTAGACGTTGGAGAGGTGCGTCGTCACGGTCCTCGGCGAGATCCCGAGCTCCTTCGCGATCGCCTTGTTGGACGCCCCCGACGCGACCAGCCGCACGATGTCGTTCTCGCGGTCGGTGAGCGCCCGGGCGCCCTGTCCGGCGGAGCGCACCGGCGGGCGCGCCCCCAGCTCGCGCAGCATCTCGCGGGTCTTCTCGAGCTCGAAGCCGGCGCCCAGACGGACGAAGACGTCGTGGACGGCGCGCAGCTCGCTGATCGCGCCGTCCCGATCGCCCGCGTCCACCAAGCGCGCGGCGAGTTGGCGGCGCACGCGGGCCGCGTCCCACACGAACGGGACGGCCTCCAGCCGCTCGGCCGCGGCACGGAGCAGGCGCACCGCGGTCTCGGCGTCGCCGCGCAGCCACTCCACGATGGCGTCGCCGGCGTCCGACCAGGCCAGCCCCAGCGTGTGGCCGAGAGCCTCGGCGTCCGCCCTCAGGCGCTCGCGCTCGGCCTCCGCGCTCTCCGGGTCGTCCTTGTAGAAGTGCGCCTCGATGATGGTGGGCAGCAGGCGGTGCACGCCCCACGCGGTGAACCCCACGGCGTGCGCGAGCGCGAGCCCCCGCCGCCCCACGCGGATCGCCTCGTCGTATGCGCCGATCGTACGGTGGTAGTTGGCGAAACCCGTGTGCACGGCGATGACGCTGTGCAGGTCGGGCGCTCCGGCCGGGTCGTCGGCGCCGGACAGCTCCCACGCCTCGTCCAGGTAGGACTTCGCGCGGTCCGTCGCCTGCCGGCCGAGGTAGATCAGCGAGGTCCACACCAGCAGCCGGGGCAGCAGTAGCCGCTGGTTGAGCGAGCGAGCGAGCGCGATGGCGCGCTCCCCCAGCGCGAGGCCGGTATCCCAGTCGCCCGAGCTGAACGCCCACTCGATCGCCACCTCGTCCAGCGCCAGGCGCAGCCGCGGGTCGTTGATCTCATCGGCGATGCGGGACCCGCGCGCGATGTGGTCGGCGCACAGGCGTCCCTGACCCGTGAGCCCCTCGAGCACCGCGAGCGCCCAGTGGCACCCGCCCATCGACGCCGCGTCGGCACGGACGCGGGCGATCTCCAGCGCCCGGACGCCGTGTTCGCGCGCCAGCTCCGGCGGGCCGCTCATGGTGTGAAAGATCAGCAGCGCGCGGCGCACCCGCGCCTCGACGGCGACGTCCCCCGAGCGTTCCGCGCTGCGGAGCGCCGCCTCGAACTCCTCGCGCGCCTCGGCGACCCTGCCCAGCGCCTGCAGGCACCCGCCCATCGCCAGCCGCACGGTGGCGATGAGCGACTGCTCGTCGGCGACCAGCGCGTGCGCGAGCGCCCGCCCGAGCGCCTCCAGGGCCTCCACGGGACGCCCTGCCCAGAAGTGCGCGAGGCCGATCCGGCGCACGGTGGCCGCGGCCTCGGCGTCCTGGCCCATCGCCAGGTAATCGCGATACGCGCGCTCGCGCAGCTGCGCCGCCTGGGCGTACTTGCCGGTGCGCTGGCGCGCGCTCGCCAGCCGGCGTAGCACCCTGGAGACCGTTTCCCTGCCTCCTGCCTTCTCCAGCTCGCCCGGGGCGAACCGGTCCAGCTGCTCCAGCGCGGCCGACAGGTACGTCTCGGCCTCGCGGTCCGCGAATCGCGCGAGCGAGCGCTCGCCGGCGGCGATGAGGTAGCGGATGGCAGTCGGGTCCGCCTGGCCGTCGCGCGCGCGCACCCAGTGGTGCGCGAGTTCCTCGGCGTGCTCCGACGCCTCGTCCCCGTACTGCGCTTCCAGCGCCGTGGCGACGCGCTCGTGCAGGTACTGCCGGCGCGCGAGGCCGATCCGCTGCTCCAGCACCTGGCGCAGCATCGGGTGGCGAAAGTCGTAGCGTGGGCGGTCCGGGGGGCCGTCCTCGACCAGCATCCCCGAGTGACGGAGGAGCTCCACGGCGCGTACGATCGCGGCCTCGTCCAGCTCGCTCACCGCGCGCAGCGAGCGCAGCTCGGCGCCGCTGCCGATGATCGCGCACGTCTCGGCGAGCGTCAGGGCGTCGGGGGCGAGCCGCTCCAGCTGCAGCTCGATCGCCTCGCGGATGGAGCGCGGCAGGGCCGGGTCGTCGGTCTCCCACCCGATCCAGCTGCCCGCCTCCTGCCGCAGCCTCCCGCTCGCGACCAGCTCGCCCAGGGTCTCACGCACGAAGAACGGGTTGCCGCGGGTCCACCGGTACAGCGCGTGCGTGAAGCGTGACGTCGCGGTCTCGTCGACCCCGAAGACGTGGTTGATCAGGTCCGCCACCGCCTGCTCGCCGAGCGGCTCGAGCGGCTGCTGGTCCACGTGGGTCAGCGACTCGAGCGAGCGCAGCACCGTCCTGAGCGTGGGGTGGGCGTCGCGCTCGGCGTCGTTGATCGTGCCGAAAAACGCGACCGGCTCCTCCCGCAGCTGGCGGCACAGGAAATGGAGCAGCTCCAGCGACGCCGCGTCGGCCCAGTGGACGTCGTCGAACAGGAGCACCAGCGGGCGACGCTCGCTCCAGGCGCGCAGGAACTCGGCGAAGGTCCAGAAGAGCTGCGTCCGGTCCGCGGCGTCCTCGGCGGGCGCGGGGCCGGCGGCCGGAAACAGGCGCGCGAGCCGGCCCTCGTGTCCGCGCGCCAGGACCGTGAGGGATTCTCTGTCCATCGCCCGCAGCGCGGGCACGAATCCGTCAGAGAACAGCGCGTACGGCACGGAGGAGCCGATCGGGAAGGCGCGGCACGTGATGACCGTGCAGGAGAGCGACGCCTCCTCGCCGATGGCCAACAGGAGCCGGCTCTTGCCCACCCCGGGAGCCCCGGAGATGAACCGGCCGGCGGAGTCGCCGGCGAGGGCGCGCCCGTAAGCGGCCCGCAGCGCTTCCAGCTCACCGGTGCGCCCGATCAGCGGCAGGCGCTCGAGCGTCGGTCTGATGGGATTCTGCCAGTTCCCCGAGTCGTATCCGCGGCGGGCACGGCCGCGACGCGTGCAACCGCGCCGTACCCGATGCTTCACCCCGCCGGCCCCGGTGTCAACGTGCGTCCTTGACGCTCGCCGCCGGCTGCGTGAGCTTTCCGCCCGGCGCCTCGGCGCCATTTCTCTCGCGGGAGTAGCTCAGTTGGCTAGAGCATCAGCCTTCCAAGCTGAGGGTCGCGGGTTCGAGTCCCGTCTCCCGCTCTGCTGTAAGTGTCGCCCCCGTCGCGAGTTGCGGCGGGGGCCGACGCCCCCACCTTGCGGATTCCCCACGGGCGGGTCACGCTCCGGGTAACAATCAGGCGCCCGGAGGCCCTCTTGAATCCTCGTCGCAGGGACAGCCGCGTCTACGCCCGGACGCGGCGCGGGGTGACCCGCTACTACGCCGATTTCAGGGACTACGCCGACGTCGGCGGGAAGCAGATGGCGCTCGTCCCCGAGGACCAGACCCGCGCGACGACGGACCCCGACGTCGCCGCCGTTCTCGCCGCGGAGGAGCTGAAGCGGCTGAAGGCGAAGCGGAGCCTCAAGGATACCACCGGCATCAAGGAGTCCGCCGGTCTCGAGGCCTACGCCGCGCATCACCTCGTCGAGAAGGCCCGGGCCGGCCGGACGACGGAACGGTGGCTCGAGCTCGCGGAGGGCCACCTGCGCGCGGCGATCGAGTTCTTCGGCGCCGACCGCGACCTGCGCTCGATCACCGTCACCGACGTCCAGGCGTGGGCGAACCAGCTGGCCCGGAAGCCGGGCCGGCGCGCCCGCACCGTCAGCGGCGCGACCGTCCGGAAATACCTCAACAGCCTGAGCAACCTCTACCGGCGCGCCCAGGGCGAAGAGTACGTCCCCCCGGGCTACAACCCGGTCGCGGCCGTGATGGACAAGCCGACGAGCTCGCGCCGGCCGCCCACGTGGTTCGAGGTGCCGGAGGTCGCGCTGCTGCTCGAGGCGGCGCG
>DATKCH010000072.1:0-42284 GCA_035513295.1 Longimicrobiales bacterium | reverse complement strand
CTTCAGGGCAACGACCTCCTGCAGGGCACCCTCGACATGCTCATCCTGCGCACGCTGGCGCTCGAGCCGATGCATGGCTGGGGCGTCTCGCGCCGCATCCGTGAGCGCTCCGAGGAGCTCCTCCACCTGAACCAGGGATCGCTCTACCCCGCGCTTCACCGGCTGGAGCGCCGCGGCTTGATCGCCGCGGAGTGGGGAGTGTCGGAGAACAACCGCCGCGCGAAGTTCTACCGCCTGACCGGGCGCGGCCGGGGTCACCTGGCGCAGGAGACCGAGAGCTGGCGCCGGTTCGCGAAGGCGGTCGAGCTCGTGCTCGCGGGCGCTTGAGAGAGGAGCTGCGGCGATGGGAGACCTTCGTGACGACCTGCGGCGCATCTGGGGGTGGCTCCGCCCCGGCGCGGCCGAGCGCCGGTTGGACGAGGAGATCCGCTTCCACCTGGAGCGCGAGGCGGAGGAGTACGAACGCGCCGGCATGACGCCGGAGGAGGCGCGGCGGGAAGCGCTGAAACAGTTCGGCGGCGTCGACCGCTACGCAGAGGCGTCCCGGGACATCCGGCCCACCCGGTGGCTGGAGGACCTCGGGCGCGACGTGCGCGTCGGCGGGCGCGCCCTGGTGCGCCACCCCGCCTACGGCAGCGTCGCCATCGCCGCGCTGGTGATCGGCATCGGCTCCTCCACGTTCGTCTACAGCGCTGTGCGCGGCGTGCTCATGGAGCCGCTGCCGTATCCGCACGCGGACCGCATCGTCACGCTGTGGGAAACCAACGCCACCACCGGCGAGGATCACCTCCAGACTTCACCGGGCAACGTCATCGACTGGCGCGCGCGCAACCAGTCCTTCGAGATCATCGCCCTGGCCGAGCCGTCCGGCGGCGACATCGTCGTCGATGGCCGGCCCATCGCGATTCCGTCCTGGGCGGTCTCGGAGGGCTATTTCGAGGTCTTCGGAATACGGCCGGCACTGGGACGCACGTTCACCCCCGAGGAATACCGCGACTCCCTGAGGTCCGCCTTGATGATCTCGTACGCGTCCTGGCAGCGGCGCTTCGCGGGGGATCCCGGCATCGTCGGCAGGTCGATCGAGGTGGACAGGGTGCCCAGGACCGTCGTCGGGGTTCTCTCGGAAGGCTTCGCCTACCCCGCCGGCGCCCCCGGCGACGGCGGCCTGAGCGAACCCGCGAAGGAGTTCTGGGAGCCGCGCGCCGACCAGCCCTGGGACGCACGGACTCGTTCCGGCAACTGGATGCCGGCGGTCGGACTGCTGCGCGAAGGCGTGGAGCTCGGGCGCGCCCAGGCCGACCTGGATCGCGTGGCCTCGCAGCTGGCCGAGGAGAACCCCTCCACGAACGCGAACCTCGGAGTGCGCGCCATTCCGCTGCTCGACGAGGTGCTGGGGGAAGCGAGAATCCTGCTGTCCATCCTGGCAGGGGTGGTGGCGGTGCTCCTGCTGCTCGCGGCCGCGAACGTCGCCAGCCTGATCCTCGCGCGCGCGACCGCGCGCGAGCGCGAGTTCGCGATCCGCGGAGCCGTGGGCGCGGGGCGGGGGCGTTTGGTCCGCCAGATCCTCGCGGAAAGCGCGCTCCTGGTGGCCCTCGGCGCGGCGCTCGGGCTCGCCTTGGCGTGGGCGGCGGTGCAGCTGTTCGCGGCGGTCGCCGCGGAAGCCCTGCCGCGCGCGGCCAACATCCGGGTCGACGCGCGGGTGGCCCTGTTCGCGCTGGGGGTGTCGGCTCTCGTGACGGTGTGCGCGGGGTTGCTTCCCGCGCTCCGCTTCGCCCGGCCGGACCTGGGGCGGCCGATGCGGGATGGTGCACGCGGTAGCACGGGCGGCCCCCCCAGCGCGCGCGCCCAGAACGCGCTCGTCGTCGCCCAGGTGGCGCTCGCCCTCGTCCTCCTGATCGGCGGCGGCCTGCTCGGGCGCAGCTTCATGCGGCTGCTCGACAACGACCTCGGCTTCGAGCCGGCGGGGCTCGCGACCGTGCAGGCGTTCATCTACGACATCACAGACGGACCCGCGCAGCGGGTCGCGTTCGTGCGCGACGCCACCGAGCGCATGCGCGGGCTGCCCGGCGTACGTGGCGCGGCCATGGTATCGGCGTTTCCGTTCCACCCCGAGCAGATCGATCAGCGCTTCAACTTCACCGTCGTGGGCCGGCCGGCGCCTGCGGGGACGGAGCCGCCCTCGGCGCAGAGCACCACCGTCAGTCCCGGGTACTTCTACATGATGGAGATCCCGCTCATCGAGGGACGCTACTTTAGCGAGTTCGACCGCGCGGATTGGGCGGCCGGCGGAGACGGATCCCGCACGTCGATCGGCGGCGTGGGGTCCTCCGACGAGACGATCGGCGGCCTGCCCGTCGCCATCGTGAGCCAGGCGGTGGCCCGGCGCCACTGGCCGGGGGAAAGCGCCGTGGGGCAACGCTTTCAAGGCGTGCGGGAAGGATCCCCGGAGGTGGAGATCGTCGGGGTGGTCGGCGACATCCGTCCTTACGGCTACGACACCGATCCACGGCCCGAGATCTACTTCCCGCACGGCTGGAACGGCAGCGGGGCCATCACGTTCGTAGCCCGCGCGGAGACGCCGCGCGGAGCGCCCGGACTCGTGGACGCCATGCGCGAGACCGTCTGGTCCCTCGCACCGAACCAGTCCATCTACCACGCCGGCACGTCCGAGCAGATGATCGCCAGCAGTCTCGCCGCGCGACGCTTCAATCTCGCGCTGATCCTGGGGTTTGCCGGAATCGCGCTGGTGCTGGCGCTGATCGGCGTGTACGGCTTGATGGCGTACGCCTCCGCCCGTCGAACGGGCGAGTTCGGGATCCGCATGGCGCTGGGCGCCGAGAGAGCGGACATCGTCCGCCTCGTGCTGGGAAGGGCCGCCGCGCTGACCGCCGCCGGCGCCGCCGTGGGGGTGGCCGTCGCGCTGGGCGTGACCCGCTTCGCGGCGAGCCTTCTGTACGGCGTACCACCCAACGACCCGATGACGTTCGCCGCGCTCGCGCTTCTTCTCATCGGAACGGGCGTGCTCGCCGGGTACCTGCCCGCGCGGCGAGCGGCCGCCACGAACCCGATGGAGGCGCTGAGGGCCGAGTAGCCCGCCTCGTGAAACTTTCCCACCGCCTCCCCGAAGGGTTCAGCGCCGAGCGGTGGACCGCCCACCGCCGGTCGCGCACGACCTCGGAGCCGGTCGCGCCCGCAAGCGGAGCAGGGGGCTGAGCGTTGACGTGGACATACCACGCGAGAAGACCACCAACAAGAAGCGCTACGTGTACGGCGCCGTCGCCGCCGCGGGTGCCGTGCTCGCAACCCTCGGGCTCAGTCGCCTGGATCCGTCCGCGCCCGTCGTGGACCGCGCGACGATATGGATGGACACCGTCGAACGCGGCACGATGCTGCGGGAAGTGCGCGGGCCCGGCACCCTGGTGCCGGAGCAGATCCGCCTGATCCCGGCCGTCACGGCCGGTCGGATCGAGCGGCGACACCTGCAGCCCGGGACCGAGGTGACGCCCGAGACGGTAATCCTGGAGCTCAGCAACGCGGATGTGCAGCGCGAATTGCTCGAGGCGGAGCGTCAACTCACGTCGGCCCAGGCGGAATACGTGAGCCTTCAGTCGATGCTCGAAAACCAGGTGCTCAACCAGAAATCGGTCGTCGCCCAGACCCGCTCCCTCCACCGCGAAGCCCAGCGGCAGGTGGAGGCGAACGAGGCGTTGGCGTCCCAGCAACTGATCGCGCCCATGGAACTTCAGCGCTCGCGCGATACGGCGGAAGAGCTGGCCGAGCGCCTGGAGATCGAGCGACTGCGGCTGGAGTCGTTGCGCCGCTCCCGGGAACCCCAGGTGGAGGCGCAGCGCTCCCAGGTCGGACGGTTGCGCGAGATCGTGGCCTTCCAGAGAGGGCTCGTGGAGTCCATGAAGGTCGCCGCGGGGGTCGCAGGCGTCCTGCAAGAGCTTCCGGTGGAAGAGGGTCAGTGGGTCACGCCCGGGACCATGCTCGCGCGGGTAGTGCAACCGGGGCGCCTCAAGGCCGAGCTGCGCATCCCCGAAACGCAGGCGACCGAGGTCGTGGTCGGGCTTCCCGCCCTGATCGACACCCGCAACGGCGTGGTGCGGGGACGAGTGGTCCGGGTGGACCCGTCCGTCCAGAACGGCACGGTCACCGTGGACGTCGCGTTGGAGGGAGACCTGCCGCGCGGCGCCCGGCCGGACCTGAGCGTCGAGGGCACGATCCAGATCGACAGGATCGAGGATGCGGTCTACGTCGGGCGCCCGGCGTTCGGTCAGGCGAACAGCACGGTAGGGCTCTTCGTCCTCGACGAGGACGCTACCGAGGCCACTCGGGTCCTCGTGCGCCTGGGCGCTGGATCCGTGAATCAGGTGCAGGTGATGGAGGGCTTGAACGAGGGCGACGTGGTGATCCTCTCCGACATGTCGAACTGGGAGAGCGCCGAACGCGTCCGGATCCGCTGACGGGAACGTCAGTCATTACCCGAAACGACGAGATCGACCGATGATTCAGTCCGCGCAACCTCGCATCGAACTCCGGAACGCGAGCAAGGTCTTCCTGACGGAGGATCTCGAAACCCACGCCCTCAGCGACGTGAACATCGCGATCGAACCCGGCGAGTTCGTCGCCGTCGCGGGCCCGTCGGGCTGTGGCAAGACCACGCTGCTCTCGATCCTGGGACTCCTGGACACGCCCTCCAGCGGGGAGTATCTGTTGGATGGCCGCCCGGTCGAGCACCTGTCCGCCGCCGACCGGGCGCGCATCCGGAACCGCGAGATCGGGTTCATCTTCCAGGCCTTCAACCTGATAGGCGACCTCACCGTATACGAGAACGTCGAGTTGCCGCTCAGCTACCGCGGCGTCAGCGCCGCCGAGCGCAAGGAGCGGGTGCACGCCGCGCTGGAGCGCGTGGACATGGCGCACCGCCTGAAGCACTTCCCCGCCCAGCTCTCGGGCGGTCAGCAGCAGCGCGTGGCGGTGGCGCGGGCGATCGCCGGTGATCCGCTGATCCTGCTCGCCGACGAGCCCACCGGGAACCTCGACTCGACCAACGGCGAGGCGGTCATGGAGCTCCTCCACGAGCTGCATGGTACCGGCTCGACGATCTGCATGGTGACGCACGATCCCCGCTACGCCGAGTCCGCTCAGCGAGCGATCCACCTGTTCGATGGCAAGGTGGTGAGCGGCGCGAACGGCGAGGCGGCCCACGAACTGGAGGAGGCGGGCTTCGGGGTGTAGCCGGCCCGGGGCGGGGCGCGTCAGTCTGGAAACCGCGCCCGCAGAGTCGAAGCCGATCGACACGATGTGACGGCTGTCCGGCTTCTCGAACCCGGCGATCCCCCGAACACCTTCCAGCGCCGACACCTCGTCCACGACAGAACCCACCAGCGGAAGCTGCGCGGGTCTCCACTCGCCGACCTCGGCCCCGGCGCGCCCTCACCGGTCCGATCCGTAGAAGGTCCCGTCCTCGGCGGCGATCGAGCGGACCGGCTCCGCGGGTCGGAAGCGCTCGCCATGCACCGCGGCGAGGATCTCGAGGCGCCCGAGCACCGCGTCGATGCCCAGGGAATCCGCCCAGCGCAGCAAGCCACCACGGAACGGCGGAAAACCGGTCCCGGTGATCATCGCGAGATCCACATCGGCGGCGTCGTGCGCGATCCCGTCCGCCAGCACGCGCGCCGCTTCGTTGACCATCATGAGCAGGCAGCGGTCCTGGATCTCGACCTTCGGCACGGCGTCGGAGTCCGGGGCGTCGCCGCGGCCACCCAGGTCCGCGTACAGGTCCCCGTCGATGCCTTTCTCCTGGCCGTCCTCGTACAGGTAGAATCCCCGGCCACCCTTGCGGCCGAGCCTTTCGGTGTCTGCCAGCGCGACCAGGACGGGCGATGGCGCCATGCGCTCCCCGAACGCCTCGTGCAGCACCCCGGCGGCGTGTCGCGCGACATCGAGCCCGACCTCGTCCAGCAGCCGGAAGGGGCCCATGGGCATGCCGAAGTCACGGAGCGCGGTATCCACGCCCTCGATGGAGGCGCCGTCCTCGAGCAGCCAGCCCGCCTCGTTCAGGTACGGCCCCAGGAGGCGATTCACGAGGAACCCAGCCCCGTCGCCAACCACCACGGGTATCTTGCCGAGCTTCAGGGCGAAGGCGAACGCGGTCGCGAGCGTATCGTCCGCGGTCTCCCTGCCACGGATCACCTCCACGAGCGGCATCCGGTGGACCGGGTTGAAGAAATGCAGGCCGCAGAACCGCGGGGGCCGGTCGAGCGCCAGCTGCATTTCGGTGATCGAAAGCGTGGACGTGTTCGAGCACAGGACCGCGTCGTCCGGGGCCGCTTGTTCGGCCTCGCGCAGGACGGCCTTCTTGACCGCCATATTCTCGACCACCGCCTCGACGACCAGGTCGACCGAGCCGAAGCCGTCGTAGGTGAGCGTCGGCGAGATGCGGTTCATGATCGCGTCGGCCTCGCGTCGATCGATGTGGCGGCGCTCCCGGCTCCGGTCCAGCCGTTCCCGGGCCGCACGCAAACCCGCCGCGAGGCCGCGGTTGTCGATGTCCTTCAGGCGCACTTCCACGTCCTCGGACGCCGCGAGGTGGGCGATGCCGCCCCCCATCACTCCGGCCCCCAGGACCGCGATCCGCTCGACCTCCCGCGCATCCCCGGCGGGAGCGCGCTTCTTCGCCCGTTCCATCAGCCCGAAGACGTGGATCAGGTTCTTCGACTCGGGCGTGGCGATGAGCTCGCCGAGGGCGCGCGCCTCCACCTGCAGCGCGCGCTCCACGGGCAAGGGCAGCGTACGGCGGATCGTGTCGAGGATCTTGAGGGGCGCTGGATAGCGCCCGCCGGTCTCATTCAGGAGGCGCTTGCGCGCTTCCCGCAGGAGGAGCCGTCGCCCCGGAGCGGTGTCTTCGAGGAGCCGCTTCCCCAACCCTCGCCGGCGGCGCCGCTCCGGACCCTCACCGACCGCGAACAGGCGCGCGACTTCCGCGGCGCGTCGGGTGAGGATCGCGGCGGACACGACCTCGTCCACGAGTCCGATGCGGCGCGCCTTGGACGGGCGCACGTTGTTTCCGGTCAGGATCATGTCGAGCGCGTCCTGCAGGCCGACCAGGCGCGGCAGCCTCGTGGTCCCGCCGAACCCCGGCAGGATGCCGAGGCGGACCTCGGGCAGCGCGATCATGGTGCGCTCGGAGTCGGTCGCGATGCGGTAGTCGCAGGCCAGGACGAGCTCCGTTCCTCCGCCCATGCAAGCCCCGTCGATCGCCGCGATGGTCGGGGTGGGGAGGCGCTCGAGGCGGGTGAACACCGCTTGGCCCTCCGCGGCCAGGCGGGCCCCGGTGGCGGCGTCCTTCACCGCGCGGATCGCAGCCACATCCGCGCCGGCAATGAACGTCCCGTCCTTGGCGCTACGCACAACGACCGCGGCGACCGTGCGCGCGGCCGCGTGCCGTTCGATGTCCGCGAGGAGGTCATCGAAGCGGCTCAGCACTCCCTCGGTCAGCAGGTTCACCTTGGCGTCAGGACGGTCGAAGACGATCCAGGCGATACCGTCATCGAGGTCGAGGCGAACTGCGTCCTGCTCGTCGATGCTCATCATGACCGAGGGTGTGGGAGCGGGTGCGCGCTCGGAAAAGCGGGCCGTGCGTCGCGTAGAAGCACGGCCCGTGCCCGGCGGGATCCAGCGCAGGCGGGGGCGGCGCACGGACCACGCGGTGCCCCCGCGCCCGCCGGACAGGCCCTACGGGTACGCTAGAACTTCGGCCGAACCTCCGCGTTTTCGCGGCTCAGGACGACGCCCACGGAGTCACCACCGGCGATCGTCACCGGAATGTTCCAGTACAACTCCTCGAACAGGAGGTCGTGGCGGGCGTGAACCCACCAGTCCCCTGTCGCGGGGGAGAAGCTGACCACGCCCGTGGCCGCCGTGGTGTCGAACAGCTCCTCACGACCGGCCTGCTCGACAGCGACCTGGATCGCGGAATCCACGCCGGTGAACGCTTCGGTCGCCCACTCCTCCCGCCGGATCCTGATCTCCTCGGCGACCGAGTTGACCTGCGTCTGGAGGTCGGAGAAGCGCGCGAAGGCCTGCTCGGACTGCCGTCGCAGACTTCCCTCCTGGCCCTCGAGGTCGCTGAAGGCGTTGAACGCCACCCTGTACTCGCCGGACGCGCGGTTCATGCCCTCCAGCCGGTTCACCAGGGTCTGCAGACTGTCCCGAACCGTGATCCACCGCACCTCCGCCTGCTGCCATTCGTCCTGCGCGGACGCCATGGCCTGCTGCAAGCGGACGATGGAATCCGGGATGACCGGCTCGGGTTCCGTCGCGAGCGCCTCGAACTCGGCAAAAGTGGCATCGCGGTCGTACGGAAGCAGCTGCACCTCGAGGTTGGGGATCGGAGCCGCTTCCCCCGCCGCGTCGGCGACGCGGGTTTCGACCGTCAACTCCGTGCTGCCGCAGGCCGAGGCCAGTAGCAGGATCGCAAGCGTGGCTCGCTTCATTTGCCGGCTCTCTCCGTCGTCGATGAAGAGGCGCTTTCGCAGGGGTGCGTTCGGAAGTTGTGCAAGCTAGAACCGCCCCGCCGCGTTTTCAAGCGAGCAGGGCGGTCGAGACGCGGCCGGCGATCGGTCCGCTCAATCCGGCAGGACGTCCTGTTCCAGGATGTACCGTCTGGGATCGATGGCGCGCCCGTTGACCCAAACTTCGTAGTGCACGTGGGGCGCGACGGAAAGCCCCGTGCTGCCCACCTCGGCGATGGTTTCTCCTCGTTCGACCCGCTGGCCGCGCCGAACGAGCAGCTTCGACGCGTGCGCGTAGCGGGTGCGCACCCCGAAGCCGTGGTCGACCTCCACCATGTTGCCGTAGCTGCCCTGTTGGCCCACGAACGAGACGCGACCGGCCGCGGTCGAAATGATCGGCGTCCCGCGAGAGGCCGTCACGTCCACCCCTTTGTGCGGCCGCGCCACGTCGAGGATGGGGTGCAGCCGGCTGTGGCTGAAGACGCTCGATATGCGGCCATCCGTGGGCATGATCGAAGGCGTGGCGCGCAGCCGCAGGTGGGAGGCGGTCAGGGTCCGGGAGGCTTCGTTCCAGCTCGCCGAGAGCAGTTGGGCGCGTCGGACCATCGTGGAAACGCTCGTCGACGCCGCGCGCGCGAGTCGGCCCATGCGGGGATCCAGCCTCTCGAGGTGGGACGCCCGGGCGTCCGAACCGGGACCGCCGATACCGGCGCGCTGTACCCCCTCATCCAGAGGCTCGAGCCCCGCGAGCAGCCGGTACTGCTCGTCCTGGTCCCACAGGGCGCCCAGAACGTCTTCCAGCTCCCCCATGCGTCCCCGGAGCCGGTCCATCTCCCCTTCGAGGAGGACGTTCTCGTGGGCCAGCCTCACGACCCGCGCCTGCTGCGACTCCTGCCAGATGAATCCGGTCGAGAGGACGACGAGGATGCCCAACACGAAAATGGCCCCCGCGGCGGCAAGCCTGACGGCGCCACGGGAGACGCGCATCTGGCGCGCCTCCGTACCGCAGTCGGGCACGATCATCAATGTCCAGTGTCGTCGTGCCGACATGCCTTACCGGGTCTCGGAAATGTTGGCTCGGGGCTTCATCCCCCGGACCGCGTCAACTGCCGGGCTCCCGTGGAAAAGCGCACGGAGTGTATCGGCGCCGAGACCCAGGGTCAAGTTCCCGGCCAGCTCGGCCATGCCCGCGCATGTCGGTCCGTAATGGGATCTTGCGTCGATCGTCCACGCCCCTCCATTAGTCCGGCCGGGGAAACAAAATGTCACCGCGCTCGACTTTTTTGCCGTTCAGTTTGAGCCTCTCGAGCTCCGTGAGCGACGGAACGCCGGGAAGGCCCAGGCGGTTGGCCAGAGATGTCATCTTTTCGGGCATGAAGGGCGCGAGCATCGTGGCGAGCGTCGCGATGGCCCGGGCCAGGGCGTGCAGGACGGCGTCGAGTTGCCGCGACCGGTCCGGGTCCTTCGCGAGCGCCCACGGCTCACTGGAAGTCACGAACCCGTTCGCCGCGGAGGCCAGGTCGAAGGCCGCCTGCAGACCCTCGTGCAGCAGGTAGGCGTCCATCGCGCGGCGGTAGGCGTCGATCAGCTCACGCGCGCGCGCATCCAGTTCCGTCGCATCCCCTTCGGGGACGACGCCGTCACGGTAGCGCTCGACCATGGACAGCGAGCGATTCACGAGGTTGCCGATGTCGTTGGCGAGCTCGGCGGTGTAGCGCTCGTCGAAGCGCTCGCGGGTGACGTCGCCGTCGCCATCCCAGGGCACCTCCCGAAGGAGGTAGTATCGCAGGGCTTCGGGCCCGTGGCGGGCGATCGCTTCATCAAGGCCGAAGCTCACGCCCTCCGACTTGGACAGGCGCCTGCCGCCGTAGCCGACGAATCCGTGCGCCCAGACGGTCGCGGGGAGTGGCAGGCCGGCGCTCATGAGGAACGCCGGCCAGTAGATGCAGTGGAAGCGGGTGATGTCCTTGCCGATGACGTGCACGTCCGCCGGCCACAGGCGTTCGAACCCCTCGGCGGGATAGCCGGTCGCCGAGAGGTAGTTGGTGAGGGCGTCGATCCACACGTACACGACCTCGCCGTCGGCCCCGGGCCACGGGACCCCCCACGGCAGCGCGCGCGACACGGACAGATCCTGGAGGCCATGCTCCAGCACCCGGAAGATCTCGTTGCGGCGGATCTCCGGCTGCACGAACTCCGGATGCTCGACGAGCAGGGCGAGCAGGCGGTCGCGGTAGGCGGACAGACGGAAGAACCAGTTTTCCTCCACCGTCCACTGGATCTGGCGCGAGGGATGCAGCGGGCACCTGAGGTCGTCCCCCTCGCCCTCTAGGTCGTCTTCGGTCTTGAACGCTTCGCACCGCACGCAGTACCAGCCCTCGTAGGTGCCGCGGTAGAGGTCGCCGGCCTCGCCGATGCGTCGGATGAGATCGTGGACCGCGACGTGGTGACGGTGCTCGGTCGTACGGATGAAATCGTCCTGGCTGACCAGGAGGGCAGCCCACGCGGCGCGAAACGCCGCGCCGATCCGATCCACCCACGCCCTCGGGTCCAGCCCCGCCTGTTCGGCGCTCTGTACGATGTTCTGCCCGTGCTCGTCCATGCCGAGGACGAAGTGCACGTCCTCGCCCTTCAGCCGGTGGTACCTGGCGATGGCGTCCGCGCCGATCTTTTCGAGCGCGTGCCCGAGGTGGGGCAGGCCGTTGGCGTAGTCGATCGCGGTCGTGAGGTAGAAGACCCGCGCGTCGCTCATCGACCCTCGTCGGGGGTGTCGCCGGCGCCGTTTCCGGGCGCGCTCCCGCTGCCGGAGCGCGCGCTTCCGTTCCCGTCTGCCGCCTGCTTGCGGCGGGCGCCCCAACCCGGACCGGAACCGACCTCCGCCCTGAGCTCCTCGAGGCCGACCACGCGCTGCGTCCCATCGGCGCCGCGCAGCTGGACCCTCTCGCCCCATATGTCCACGCTGAGGACGCGTTCCTCCCCGTGCGCCGTGCGGATGGTCTTCCCCTCCCGCGGGAATCTGCGGCGCGCCTCCACGTACGCGTCGTGCTCGTAGGTGAGGCAGCACATCAGACGGCCGCAACAACCGGAAATCTGCGCGGGGTTGAGCGACAGCCGCTGGTCCTTGGCGAGCTGGAGGCTGACCGGCTTGAGGTCGCGCAGCCAGGTCGAGCAGCACAGCTCGCGTCCGCACCGGCCGACTCCGCCCAGCAGCGCCGCCTCGTCGCGCACGCCGATCTGCTTCAGCTCGATGCGCGTGCGGAACGTGCGCGCGAGGTCGCGCACGAGCTCGCGGAAGTCCACGCGTCGCTCGGCGGTGAAGTAGATCGTGAGTTTGTTTCGGTCGAACTGCCACTCGGTCTCGGTGACCTTCATCTTGAGGCCGTGCCGTTCGACCTTTTCCCGCGTGGTCCGCCGGACCCGGTCCTCGTCGGAGCGCAGCGTGCGCGAACGGGCGACCTCGGCGTCGCTGGCGACGCGAATGACGCGCTGCTCGGGCACCGGAGCCGCGCACCCGGTGCTGCACCCGGAACACTTGCGCTCCGCGATCGCCCCGGTGGCGGTCACCCGACCGAGGTCCTCTCCCCTGTCCGCCTCGACGACCACGTAGTCGCTCGGGATCACCTCGCCCAGCGCGGACGTGAAGTAGTCGCGCCGGTTGCCCTTGAAACTGACTTCTATGATGCGGGCCATGTGGCCTGAGATCGCTGGAGACGGCGTCGCCGGATGCCCTGCGCGGCGCGGTTCGGAGCCGCACCGTTCCGTGGAAGACTAAGCGAGTGGGCGTGGACGTGCGAGGGGGCGGGCGGTCAGCGGGGTCCCCCAGGCAGACGTGTACGTGCGCGCGCGTGGAACCTTGCTCAGCGCTCGCGAGCACGGAACCGGCGGACCTTCGCCCGGTTTCCGCACTCCGCCATGTCGCACCAGCGGCGGCTGCGGTTGCGGCTGGAGTCCACGTACAGGTAGCCGCATTCGGCGCCCGCGCAGGTCTTGATCCGGGCGGGCTCGAGCTCGAGGAGGAGGTCTCCCGCGCTCGCGGCGAGCGCCCAGATGATCCGCTCGAGCGGGGCGCCGGCGGGCAGGGTGGCCGACACCTCGCCCTCGGCGCCGGCCTCCAGGAGCATGCGACCCCGCGCCTCCGCCCATTCCCCGCTCAGGTCCGAGAGCGCCGCGTCGGGGATGGGCCCGCCCAGCGCGACCGCGGCGAAAACATCGTAGACCGCCTCGCGGAGCCGCAGCGCGCGCTCGAAGAGCGCCCGCGCCTCGCCGGCGCCGCCCGCCTCTGCCTCGGCCTCCGACGCATCGATCAACCCCGCGCGCACGCCCCAGCGCAGGAGATCGCCGGGCTCGACCAGGGAGTCGTCCCAGGTGTTGGCGCCGCGCCAGGACACGGTGTTGGCGAAATCCAGCGCCGGGTGGCCGCCCACCAACGGCAGCCTGTCGACCCCGCCCTGCGCGTCGGCGTCCGCGTCGTTGGAAACCATCATAAACCTATTGACTGGTTACTTCGTCCGGTGTACACTACTACCAGTGTAACTCAAATAGATGGTTACGACAAATGGCACCTCCCGTATCGAACACCGCCGCCACCGCCGCCACCGTCGCCCCGTGGTCGCGCCAGGCCCCGACCGACGCTCTCGGGGTACGCGGCCGCGCGCTCGCCGCCTTCGCAGCGACCTATCTGATCTGGGGCTCGACCTACCTCGCGATCCGCTACGGTGTCGCGACGATTCCTCCCTACCTGATGACCGGCGTGCGGTGCCTCGTCGCTGGGGGAGCCCTGTACGCGTGGTCCGCCTGGCGTGGCGAACCACGTCCTGCGCGGCGCGCGTGGGGCGCCGCCCTCGGGGTCGGCTCGCTCCTGTTCGTCGTGGGGCAGGGCGTCCTCAGTTGGGCGGAGACGCGCGTGGCGTCCGGCCCGGCTGCCCTCCTCATCGCTACGATCCCCCTCTGGATGGTCCTGCTGGCCTGGTGGCGCCCCGGCGGGGCGGCGCCGACGCCGCGCGTCTGGGCCGGGATCGGGGTGGGGCTCGTCGGGGTGCTCGCGCTGATGGGCCCGGGCGCCGGGAGCGCCGTCGATCCGCTCGGCGGCGCCGCGATCCTGCTCGCGGCGCTGTCGTGGTCGGTGGGGTCGGTCTGGGCGCGCGGGAGAGTGCTGCCCGCGTCGCGTACGCAGTCCGCCGGGATGCAGCTGTTGATGGCGGGGGCGGTGCTGGTCGGCCTGTCCCTCGCGCTCGGCGAGACCTCGGCGTTCTCGCTCGGCGAGGTGAGCGCTCGATCGGTCCTGGCGCTCGGCTACCTCATCGTCTTCGGGTCGATCGTCGCGTTCTCCGCCTACCTTTGGCTGCTCGACCACAGCACGCCGGCCAGGGTCGGCAGCCATGCGTACGTGAACCCGCTGATCGCCGTGTTGCTCGGGGCGTCGGCCGGGGACGGCGCCCTCACGGGTTGGGTGGTGGTTTCGGCGACCGCCGTGGTCGCCGCCGTAATGCTCACCTTGGAGGAGATATGATCGCCAGACAGTGGACCGGGCGCGTGCGCGCCGAGGACGCGGACGAGTATGCGCGGTACGTCGAGGAGACGGGAATCCGCGCGCTCACGGGGACGCCCGGCAACGTCGCAGCCCACCTGCTCGTGCGCGTCGACGGGGACGAGGCCGAGGTGGTGGTCTACTCGGTGTGGGAGTCGATGGAGGCCGTGCGCCGGTTCGCGGGGGATGAGCCGGATCGGGCGGTCTACTACCCCGAGGACGAGCGCTACCTGACCCACGCGCCCGAACAGGTGACGCACTGGCGGGTGGCGCGACTGGAGACGGGGCCGGCGGCCGGGTAGGCCGGCATCGGCGCAGCACCAGGGACTGACTCGCAGGACCAGAGCGATAGCCTCCAGCCGCAGGCCAGACCCCTGGACGGGGCCGGGAGGAATCCGCGGTTGAAGGCTACCGCCGCTGGTCGGAGCCGGATCGACGGATGCGCCGGTTCGGACCGGGCCCCGCCGGATCCAGCCAGCCGGCTAATGCACCTGGATGTTGCCCGAGACCACCTCGTTGGTGCGAGCGTCATCGTCGGGCCACGGCTGCGCCTCGCAGTACTCTTCCGACGTGATGAAGCCGGCGCTGCCCTCGAATCCTACGAAGGTCACGCGGTCGGGTTGATCCGCCGCCCGACCCTGGCCGTAGTCGACCGCGCGGAACCAGACGTCGCCGCCCACCTGGGTGGTTTCGTCGTCGCGGAAGAGGGGCTGCGTCGACGCGTTGCGCGTGACGACTCCGCCGACCCACAGGCGGTCGTTGGCCGGGTCGTCGGTGACGCAGGTCACCTCCCCGTGGATGTCTACCAGGCCATCGGCGAGCCCGAGGTCCGCCAGGCCGGAGACCTCGAGCGTGAAGCGCAGTCGGCCCCGCGCAGCGCCGTCGGCGAACTGGAGAGCCCCGAACGCGAAAGTGCCGGGAAGGTCCACGCCGGCGAGAGGAAGAATGTAGCCGCCGCCGCCCGCGCCGTGTGCAACCGGTCCCGAAGCGGCCAGGGACGGCACCGTTTCGAGCCCCGCGGGTTCGCCGGCGTTCTCCGTGCAGGAGGCGGCGAAGGCGGCAAGAACCACCACCGACGCCAGATATCTTCGAGTCATGTACGCTCCGATGTCCGGGGATAGGAGCGGCCTTCGCGATCACCGCTCGCCTGACTCTCGAATCTCGGTGCGCGGCCCGCGTCCGTATTGAACCTTCCCCCGGGGCCTTGAAGAATCCGACGATCGCTGAATGGAGGCGGCGGAGCGCGGTCGGTCCGTTTCGGCCCCGCTGGGCCGTTGTCCTTCAGAGGCCGAGGGAGGAAAGCGAAGGCGATTCGATGTCCCACCACACGTCGCGCCGGCCGAACGGCAACCGCGGCTCTGTCCCCATCACGATGGGAAGCCCGAAGTTCGAAGCCATCGAGGCGGGCCCGTTCCGCGTCACGCGCGCGTCGTTCCTGGCGCACGATGTCCTGGAAGCGCACGCCCACGACCGGACGACCTTCGCGGTGATGTTGTCCGGCGGCTTCCGGCTCGACTTCCCGAACCCCTCCATCCGCCGCCGCAGCCACGACTGCCTGCGCGGGACGGTCTTCACCGAGCCCGCGGGAGAGACGCACTCCAACCACATCCTGGCGGCTGGCGCGTCGGTCGTCGTGATCCAGCCCGACCCGACCGACGGCACGCTCGACCCGTTCGCCCCGCTGCTCGACGGTGTGCACTCCTTCGCGCACGCTGGGGTCGAGCTCGCCGGCCGGCGGCTCGCGCGCGAACTGGAGGTCGACGACACCTTGACCTCGTTGTCGGCCCAGGCGATCGCGGTGGAGATGATGGTGGCCGCGTCCCGGCACCTCCCCGGGAACGGACACAGCCAGCCCAGCGGCCGCCCGCTCTGGCTGCGGACCGCCGAGGAGTTCGTACGCGACGAGTTCCGTAGCCCCCTGCTCCTGGACGACGTCGCGCGCGCGGCCGGGGTGAGCGCCTCGCACCTCGCCGCGGTCTTTCGGTCGGCCCACGGAGTGTCGCTGGGGTCCTACATCCGGGCCCTCCGGATCGACTGGGCCGCCGACCGGCTCGCCGCGGGCCGCGAATCCATCGCCGCGATCGCGCTCCAGGCCGGATTCGCCGACCAGGCGCACCTGACCCGCGCTTTCAAGCGCGCGACGGGCCGGACGCCGGCCGCCTGGAGAGCCGATACCGACGCGCCCTAGGACCGTCCATCCGAAACCGGGTCGCGCACGATTCCTGCGCCAAAGGCGGGCTTGTCGCGTCAACGTGAAAGTGCAGCCCGCCGCTACCCTACCTCCCGCCACTCGCCCATCGCCTCGAACTTCGCCCACCGGCGCGCGCGTCGGTCCTCGACCGAAAGCGCGGCCAGTTCCCGCACGTGGCGCGTCAGTGCTTCGTTGACCGCCTGCGCGGTTCGGCCGGGGTCGTTGTGCGCGCCGCCCTGGGGCTCGGGGATGATCTCGTCGACGATGCCCAGGCCTTGAAGGTCCGTCGCCGTGATTCTCAGCGCCTCCGCCGCCAGGTCCCGCTTGTCCGCCGTCTTCCAGAGGATCGCCGCGCAGCCCTCCGGAGAGATCACGCTGTACACCGCGTTCTCGAGCATGAGGATCCGGTCCGTGACCCCCAGCGCGAGCGCCCCCCCGCTGCCTCCCTCGCCGATCACCACCGACACCAGCGGTACCTTCAGCCCCGCCATTTCGCGCAGGTTGCGCGCGATCGCCTCCGCCTGCCCCCGCTCCTCGGCCCCCAATCCCGGGTAGGCGCCTGGCGTGTCGATCAGCGTGATGACGGGGTGACCGAACTTGTCCGCCTGCCTCATGAGGCGCAGGGCCTTCCGGTAGCCCTCCGGGTGCGGCATTCCGAAGTTGCGCTGGAGGTTCTCCTTCATGTCGCGGCCTTTCTGGTGGCCGATGACCATCACGGAGCGGCCATCCAGGCGGGCCCATCCGCCGACGATCGCCTCGTCGTCTCGATACGCGCGGTCCCCGTGCAACTCGGTCCAGTCCTCGAAGACGAGGGCGATGTAGTCCAACGTGTAGGGACGCTTAGGGTGGCGGGCGAGCTGGACGCGGTCCACCGCCGACAGATTGCGGTAGGTCTCCTCGCGCTGTTCGGCCAGCTTCTTCTGCAGAACCTCCAACTCATCGCTGACGTCCAAAGCGTGCTCGCCCGCCATCCGTTCCAGCTCGGCGATCTGCCGCTCCAGCTCGGATATGGAGCGCTCGAAGTCCGGCTGGCCGACGACGATGTCCCCGTTGGGAGGTGTGTCGGATGTCATCGATTGCGTCCTCGACGAGGTCGGGTGGTGCGGGGCACCCCTACCGGATTACGGTACAGGAAGACGCGGCTCGCGGCTACTCCGCCGGTTTCGGCGCGGGCCGCCGCCCGGACGCGTAACACGGGGAGGTCATGCACGCCGAGTCGATAGCCACGCAGGTTTTCTGGCTCGGGATCCTGTCGCTCGCCGTCGCGGCCGTGGCGTGGACGGTGGCCCAGGAGGAGGTCTTTCGCGAGCCCAGGGAGTACGCGGCGCGCAGGTCGGAGGAAGCGCACTCGCTGGCCGCGCGGAAGTTCTTCTACCTGTTCACGTGCGAGTACTGCTTCAGCCACTACGTGGCGCTCTTCTTCGTCGCGGTTACGGGATTCCAGCTCCTGCGCGACGACTGGACCGGCTACCTGGTGGCGTTCTTCGCGACCGTGGCCGTCGCTAACGCCCTCATGTCGCTCTTCGCGCTCTTGCGCCAGAGCGTCAAACACGAGACGCTTGAGGCCAAGCAGGACGAGAAGCGGCTCGAGGAGCCGTGACCCGCTTCGGGTCAGGTGCCCCGGTGGGGCGCGGCCGCCTTCACCTGGCCTCGCTCTTGCAAAGCATCGAAAGCCCCGCCGGGCCTGGCGAACCAAGGGACCGAGCGCCCGGACCCGAGCGCGTGGCGATCGCCAGTACCGTATCGAAGAGAGAGCTTTCGCTCGCTCCGGTCCGCGGAAATGCGGCCATGTTTCGTAGCCTGCTCGTACCGTTGGACGGCCCCGCGAGGGCCACGACGATTGCCTACGCCGCCGGCCTCGCCCGGGCCTTCGGCGCTTCGATAACGCTTCTGGGCGTGAAGGAAACGGCACGGGACGGACACGCCCATCCGGTCGATCCGTTCGAATGGCACGTCGAGCTGTCGCGCCTCCTGGCGCGTCTCGAACACCAGGCCGAGGGGCTCCGCGCTGGCGGCCTGGAGGTGAATACCGCGGTGCGGGAGGGGCCGGCCTCCGAGCGGGTCCCCGAGTACGCCGAACGCCACGGGGCTGACCTCGTGGTTCTGACCCGCGGCTGGAAGGGGCCGGACGAAGACTCCCCGTTGCGCTCGCTCCTGCACGCGGGGCGCCAGTCCCTGCTGGTCTTGCCTCCCAACGCTCCGCAGAGGGGCGAACAGGCGAGCTTTCGCCGTATCCTGATCCCCCTGGATGGATCCAGGCGGGCGGAATGCGTGTTGCCGATCGCGCGAGCGCTGCAGCGCGGCGCGGGATCGCACCTTCTTCTGGCCCACGTCGTGGAGGAGCCGAGGATGCCGGGGAACGTGCCGCCTTCGGCGGCCGACATGCGCCTCGTGCGAAGCGTCGTGGAGCGCAACCGGCATGCCGCATCCGCGGTTCTGGAGCGGGCCCGCGAAGTCCTGGGCGCGGGTGCGGAAGTTCGCGTTCTGGTGAACCCCAACATCCCGTCCGCTCTCCACGACCTGGTGGCCGGGGAAGCGGCCGATCTCACCGTGCTGTCCGCGCACGGTTCGGCCGGTGACCTCCGGTGGGGCTGCGGCAGCGTCGCCCATCACCTGATCGAGTACGGGGACCACCCCGTGCTGCTCGTCCAGGATCACCGTGTTCCGGTGGAGCTCCCCGCCCGGCGAGCTCCGGTGAGCGTCTGAGCATCGCCGAACGCGGGGAGGTGGTTGGGAACGGCACGCGGGGGCCGGCAGCCGAACTTCCCGCACCGGACTTCGAACCGGTGTCGTGGGCGCGCTCGCACGGAGCCACGAACGTCCACGGGCGCCGGACGGGAGCGGCCCGCGCCCTCAAGCGGCGCCTGCGCCGACTGCGCCGCGACTTCGAGGACGCCTACCACGAGCTGGCGGCCCGGGCCGCGGGCTCCGCCGCTCCGTCCTACGCATCCGAGTGGTTCCTGGACAACTATCACCTCGTGCGATCGGAGGTCGACGAGGTGGCGCGCGACCTCCCTCCGTCCTTCCACCGGCAGCTGCCTCGCCTCGCGAACCCGAGTGACCCGGCCTTCGCGGGGCTCCCGCGAGTGCAGGCGCTGGCCGTCGAGCTCGTGGAGGCGTCCTCGTGCCGGCCGGCGACCGAGGACCTGGTGACCGCGATCGCGCGCTACCAAGAGGTCGCGCCGCTGAGGATAGGGGAGCTCTGGGCGGTGCCGGCGATGCTGCGCTTCGTGCTCCTGGACAGGCTCGCGGAGGCGATCGCCTCCGAACGGTCCGCCCGGGAACCCGCGACCCGCGCGCGCCCGAGCCCCGACGAAACGGTGGAAAGTTGCATCTCGAGTCTGCGGCGCATCGACGCCGAAGACTGGATGGAGTTCTTCGAGCGGCTGAGCGTCGTCGAGGCCGCCCTGCGCGCGGACCCGTCGGGCGTCTATCCCAGGATGGCCTTCGAAACCCGCGACCGCTACCGCAAGGAGGTCGAGCGAATCGCCCGCGGTTGCCCGGTCTCCGAGGTGGACGTCGCCGACCATGCGGTCTCGCTGGCCGGTGCGGCGGACGAAGCGCCGCTCGACCACGTCGGCTACTACCTGATCGGCGCCGGGGTCGGTCAGCTGGAGGGTCGCGTCGGCTGCGGCGTCGCGGCGTCGACCCGGGCCGCGCGCCTGGTGCGCGGCCATCCCACGGTGGTCTACCTGCTCCCGATCCTGCTTCTGGCCACCCTCCTGCTGGCCGGGCTCGGCCGACTCGCCGCGGGCGTGGACTCGTCGCCCGCGGCTCTGCTCGGCCTCCTGCTCGTGGGAGTCGTGCCCGCCCTGACGATCGCGGTCGCGACGGTGAACATCGTGGTGACGCAGCTCATCCGGCCGCGCGTGCTTCCGCGCCTGGACCTGGACGATGGTGTGCCCGCGAACGCGCGTTCGCTCGTGGTGATGCCGGTCCTGCTCACGGACACCGGGGAGGTGAACGAACTCCTGGAGCGTCTGGAGCGCCACTATCTCACGGATCCCGATCCGCGCATCGGCTACGCCCTCCTCACGGACTTCGCGGACGCGCCCGCGCACCGCATGCCGCGCGACCGGGAGCTCCTGGACGCGGCGCGCGACGGCATCGAGTCCCTGAATCGCCGCTACGGGGTCTCGAGCGACGCGGGGCCTTTTCACCTGCTGCACCGCGAGCGGCGCTGGTCCACATCCGAGCGATGCTGGATGGGCTGGGAGCGGAAGCGGGGAAAGCTGGAAGAGCTGAACCGGCTGCTGGCGGGCGCGACCGACACGTCCTATACGGAGCAGGTCGGGGCGACCGATTTCCTTCAGGACATCCGGTTCGTCATCACGCTGGACGCCGACACCCGCATCGCGCGAGACGGGGCCCGGGAGCTCATCGCGATCGCTTCGCATCCCCTGAACCGTCCGCGGCACGACCACACCGGCCGGGTCGTCGCGGGCCACGGCATCCTGCAGCCCCGCATGGAGATCCTCCCCGAGATGGCCAATCGGTCGAGGTTCGCCAGGCTGTTTTCCGGCGACACCGGGTTGGACCCGTACACGCTGGCGGTGTCGGACACGTACCAGGACCTGTTCGGGGAGGGCATCTACATCGGCAAGGGCCTGTACGACGTGGACGCGTTCCGCAGGAGCCTGGATGGCAGGATCCCGCCGAGCACGCTCCTCAGCCACGACCTCATCGAAGGACTGTTCGCCCGCCCGGCCCTGGTCACCGACGTCGTGTTCTTCGAGGATTACCCGACCCATCAGTTGGCCCAGCTGCTGCGCGCGCAGCGCTGGATCCGCGGCGACTGGCAGCTGCTGCCCTGGTTGGTCCGCCCGGCATCGGCCGGTCTGGACGAACTGCCCCCGATGAAGTCCGTGATCGGGCGCTGGAAGATCCTGGACAACCTCCGCCGCAGCCTTCTCGCCCCGGCGCTGGTCGCCCTGCTGACGCTGGGCTGGCTCGCGCTGCCCGTGCCGCTGCTGTGGACCGGACTGGCGCTTCTCACGCTGGCCATGCCCGTGTTGATGGGACTCGCGATCGGCTTCGTCCGCATGCCGATGGAGAAATCCCGCACGCTCGGGCGGGAGCTCGGCGGGGCGCTCACCCGGTTCACTTTGGCGGCCGCGTTCCTCCCCGTGGAGGCGGCGATGGCGCTGCACAGCATCGGCGTCACCCTCTGGCGGGTATACGTGTCGCGCCGCCAC
This sequence comes from Longimicrobiales bacterium, assembly GCA_035513295.1. Classification (GTDB taxonomy): domain Bacteria; phylum Gemmatimonadota; class Gemmatimonadetes; order Longimicrobiales; family RSA9; genus DATHRK01. The sequence continues at coordinate 20,852 of DATKCH010000072.1, read as the reverse complement.
CTGCTGCAGTGGACCACCGCGGCCGACGTGGACCGGCGCAGCGACCGCGCCGCGTCGCTGGTGCGCGCTCCGGCCTACCGGATCGCCGCGGCCTTCACGCTCGTGCTGGCAGGCGCGACCAGTGCCGCCGGTGGCGGCCGCTTCCAGGCCGCGTCGCCCCTCCTCATCCTGTGGCTGTTCTCGCCGGTCCTGTCCCGATTCCTGAACAATCCGGCCATCCCGCGCATGGTCCCACTGGGCCGCGCGGACCGCGACAGGCTGCGCCTCCTCGCCCGCCGGACCTGGCTGTTCTTCGAGGCTTTCGTGGGTCCCGCGGACCGCTGGCTGCCGCCCGACAACGTCCAGAATACCGACGCCGGCCCGCGCATCGCCCATCGCACGTCACCGACCAACATCGGGCTGCTGCTGTCGTCGACGTTCGCCGCGTACGAGCTGGGATACATCGGCGTACTCGAGCTGGCGGTGCGGTTGCGCCAGACCCTGGACTCCGTCGACGAGCTGGAGCGGTACCGCGGACATCTGTACAACTGGTACGACACCCGTCACCTGACGCCGCTCCCGCCCCGCTACGTCTCGACCGTGGACAGCGGCAACCTGGCCGCCTGCCTGGTGGTGGTCGCGCAGGGGTGCCGGGACGCTCCGCACAGGGCGGCTCCGGCGCCGCTGGCCTGGACCGGATTCATCGACGCGCTCAACGCCCTGGAGCGGGGCCTCCAGGCCGGCGCGCGGCCGGGCGCCACCGCGCGCAGCCGCAGGAAGCTCGCGGCGCTGCGCGCGAGCGCCGAAGCGGTCGGCGACCGCGGCCACGACTGGGCCGGCGCCCTGGACGCGATCGAGCCCGCCTGGCGAGACCTGCAGCGATCGCTGCTGGACATGATCCGCATGGAGGACGCGGGCTTCGACCCGGACGACCTCGATGAAGTGCGGACGTGGGCGGAGCGCTCCCGTCACCACCTGCGCACGGTGCATCGGGAGATCCGGCTGCTCGCGCCCTGGATCGAGGCGGTGCGATCCGCCCCCCGCGGGACCGCGGCGGGCGGCGGTCAGCATGGCGTGGCGGCCGCCTGGGCCGAGTTCGTCGCCGCGCTTCCAGGGGCCGTGGCCCTGCGGGAGGTTCCGGGCGCGGTTTGGCGGGTGAGGGAGCGGCTGGCGGCGCTGCGACGAAGACTCGCGCGAGACGGGGACGAGGGGTCCTCGCTGGCGAAGTGGTGCGAAGACCTGGACGGGGCGCTGACGGAGGCCGAGCGTACGGCCCGCGACACCTCCGCGACCCTGGCCGCGCTGGCCGACCGCGCGGACGCGCTGGTCGCGGCGATGGACTTCGGGCTGCTCTACGACCGGCGGCGGCGACTCTTCCACATCGGCTACCAGGTCGACACGGAGACCCCCGATCCCGGCCACTACGACCTGCTGGCCTCCGAGGCGCGCGTCGCGAGCCTGCTCGCGGTGGCCAAGCACGAAGCGCCCGTGGACCACTGGCGCCAGCTGGGCCGTCCCTTCGCCGTTCGCGGCGGACGCCGGGTCCTGCTCTCCTGGAGCGGGACGATGTTCGAGTACCTCATGCCCCGTCTCTTCCTGCGCAGCTACCACGGCACGCTGCTCGATCAGAGCTGCGCCTCGGCGGTGGAGATCCAGCGCCGTTACGGGAGTGAGCGGAACCGCCCGTGGGGCTTGTCGGAGTCCGCCTACAATCGACTGGATGCCACGGGGACGTATCAGTACAAGGCCTTCGGGGTCCCCGGGCTCGGGCTGAAACGGGGTCTCGCGGAGGACATGGTCGTGGCTCCGTACGCCAGCGTTCTCGCCCTCGCCTACGCCCCGCGCGCCGCGATGGCGAACCTAGACGCTCTGGCCGGGGACGGAGCGCTCGGGCGCTACGGGTTCTACGACGCCGTCGACTACACCCCGGCGCGCCTGCCGCTAGGCTCTCCGCACGCGGTCGTCAGGACGTTCATGGCGCACCACAAGGGGATGTCCCTGGCGGCCCTCTGCAACCTGCTGCGGGACGAAGCGATCGTGGAGCGTTTCCACGCCGACCCACGCGTACGGACGGTCGAACCCCTCCTGCAGGAGCGTCTCCCGACGCGCGCGACTCAGGACCGCGGCAGCGCCCCCGATCCGATCGCGCCCGCGGCCAGGCCCCAACGCGCCGCGACCGCCTGGAAGGTCGATCCCGCAGCCCCGACGCCTCCGGTCCATTACCTGGCCAACGGGCGTTACGGCGTTCTTGTCACCGCCGCCGGCGGTGGCCAGAGTCGTTGGAACGGCACCGCGCTCACGCGTTGGCGCTCCGACGCCACCCTCGAAGAGTTCGGGTTCTGGGTCTACGTGCGCGACGCGGAGAACCGCCGTCCCTGGTCCATCGGCCGGGCGCCGATCGGCGATCCGGTGAGCGATGAACAGGTCCTCTTCTTTCCACACAAGGCCGAGCTGCGCCGGCGCGTAGGGGACACCATCGCCGCGATGGAGGTGACCACGTCTCCCGTCGACGACGTCGAGATTCGCCGCGTCACGCTGACCAACGCGAGCGATTCGCCGAGGACCCTGCGGGTCACGAGCTACGCCGAAGTGGCGCTGACCGAGCACGGCGCGGACCTGCGCCACCCCGCCTTCCAGAAGCTCTTCGTCGAGGCGCGGGCCCTCCCGGACGGCGAGGGCCTGGTGTATCGCCGGCGGCAGCGCGGGGCCGATGAGCCGACGACCCCGTGTCTCGCCCACGGCGTCGTGTTCGAGGACGGCGAACCCCGGCGGCTCCACCTGTGCGCCGACCGCGAGGCCTTCCTGGGCCGTGGCAGGGACGCCGCGGACCCGGCGGCCCTGGACGGCCACCCGCCGGTCTCGAAGACGGGCCGGCGCGACGGCGTCGTGGATCCGCGCGCGTCCCTCGACCCGATTCTCTCGATCGGAGTCGATGTCGGCGTCCCGGCCCACTCGAGCGTGCGCCTGGCCTACGTCACCGCGGCAGGCCCCGACCTGGACGTAACCGTCGACGTCCTGCACAGGTACGGCACGTGGTCTCGCGTCGACGCCGCGATCGACCAGGCGCGGGTGCAGAGCGAACAGGAGATGCGACGCCACGACCTCACGTCGCAGACCATCGCCGAGTATCAGGAGCTGCTTTCGCTGGCGCTGTTCCGCGATCCGGCGCTCGGACCTCCCGCCGACGCCGTGATCGCCAACCGCTGGGACCGGACCGGCCTGTGGGCCCACGGCATTTCCGGCGACCACCCCATCGTGCTCGTGCGCGTCGACGATCCCGAGCAGCTCGGGCTGGTCCAGAGCGTCCTAGGGGCGCACGCGTACTGGAGGCGCCGGTCCCTCCGGATCGATCTGGTCATCCTGGACGAGCGCGGCAGCGGGTACGACCTCGAGGTCCAGAACAAGCTGGATCGCCTGCTCTTGCGACGCGGCGACGACGTCCACCTGGGCGCCGCTGGCGGTCTGTACGTGCTGCGCGCCGCCATGCTCTCGGAAGGCGACCTGACGCACCTCACGAGCCGCGCCAGCGCCCTGCTCGATGGGCGCGCCGGAACGCTGCGCGCTCAACTGCCCGCACCCTCCGAGGGCGTCCGGGGCCTGCCCGATTTCGCCCCACCCGGGGCGGCTTCCGGGGGCCCGCAGGCTCGCGGTTCCGCTGCCGCGGGCGCGGCGGCCGTCCGCCCGGCGGAGCAGCTCGCCTTTCCCACACCGTGGGGAGGCTTCACCCCCGACGGCCGGGAGTTCGCGATCGATGTGGGCGGGCCCGAGGGCCGACCTCCGGTCCCGTGGTGCAACGTCGTGGCGAACGAGGAGTTCGGCTTTCTGGCCTCCGAATCGGCCCTGGGCTGCACGTGGGCGGTCAACAGCGGCGAGCATCGCCTCACGCCCTGGACGAACGATCCGGTCACGGATCCCCCGGCGGAGGTCGTCTACCTGCGCGATGAGGAGACGGCCCGCATCTGGTCGGCGACGCCCAATCCCGCCGGCGCCGGCGCCGCCTACCGCGTGCGCCATGGCGCCGGCTACACGTCCTACGCCCACGAGAGACACGGCCTCTCGCAGGAACTCACCGCGTTCGTGGATGCGACGGCCGCGCTCAAGTACCTGGTGCTCCGGATCCACGACCTGAGCGGGCGCCAGAGGCGCCTGACCGCGACCTACTACGTGCCGTGGGTGCTGGGAACGACGCGGGACGAGAGCCGTTCGTGGATCGTGCCGTCTTATGAGGCCGAGACGCGCGCGGTCTTCGCCCGGTCGGCGTTCGACGCCACCTTCGCGGACCGGGTGGCGTTCGTCGCCAGCGCGTCGCGGCCACTGCACGGACTGACCACCGACCGCACGGAATTTCTCGGCAGGCTGGGATCGCGGGCCCGGCCCGAGGGTCTGCTGCGCATCGGATTGAGCGGAACGGTGCGGCCGGGTCCCGACCCGTGCGCGGCCATTCAGGTGCACGTCGACCTCGAGCCCGGCGGCGTGGAGGAGGTCGTGTTCGTCCTGGGGGAAGGGGCCGATCGGGAGGAAGCGCTGGACCTGCTCCGGGCGGCGCGCGCGCCCGGGTCCGCCGACTCCGCGCGGCGCGAGTCGGAAAAGGCGTGGGAAAGCGTTCTCGGCGTGGTCACGGTCCAGACGCCGGATCCGGGATTCGATGTGCTGCTGAATCGCTGGCTGCCGTACCAGGTCCTGGCCTGCAGGCTGTGGGCACGCTCGGGGTTCTACCAGTCGAGCGGCGCGTACGGATTCCGTGACCAGTTGCAGGACGTCATGGCGCTCTGCCACGCGCGGCCCGACCTGGCCCGCGCGCACATCCTGCGCTCGGCTGCCCATCAGTTCGTGGACGGCGACGTCCTGCACTGGTGGCACCGGCCTTCGGGCAAGGGCGTTCGCACGCGGATCAGCGACGATCTCCTGTGGCTGCCCTTCGTGGCGTCCCACTACGTACGGACGACCGGCGACGCGGCGATCCTGGACGAGGTCGCGCCGTTCCTGAGCGGGCCCATGCTGGAGCCCGGAATCGAGTCGCTCTACGCGCACTGGGAGGGGTCGAGGGAGAGCGCCACGCTGTTCGAACACTGCCGGCGCGCGATCGAGCGGGGTTCGACCTCCGGCGTCCACGGGTTGCCGCTCATCGGCGCGGGGGACTGGAACGACGGCATGAACCGCGTCGGCGTGGAGGGGCGCGGCGAGAGCGTCTGGCTGGGCTGGTTCCTGCACGAGGTGCTGCGGCGTTTCGCCGAGCTCAGCCGGGCTCGCGGCCTGGAGCGGGACGCCGCCCGGTACGAGGAGCGCGCGGCGACGCTCGCCGTCGCCCTCGAGGAGGCGGGCTGGGACGGCGCGTGGTACCGCAGGGCTTACTACGATGACGGCACGCCGCTCGGGACCGCGCAGGCGCGGGAGTGTCGTATCGACGCGATCGCGCAGTCGTGGAGCGTGCTGTCGGGGGTGGCGTCGCCGGAGCGGTCGGCCCGCGCGATGGCGTCGCTGAGGGAGCACCTCGTGCGCGAGGACGCACGCCTGTCGCTCCTGCTGGCGCCTCCCTTCGACGACACGCCGCGTGATCCCGGCTACATCAAGGGTTACCGGCCGGGCGTCCGCGAGAACGGCGGGCAGTACACGCACGCCGCCGCCTGGACGGCGTGGGCGTTCGCGGAGCGGGGTGACGCCGAGGGGGCGTACCGCGTATTCGGGCACTGCAGTCCCATCCGGCACACCGAAACCCCGGAGCGGGCGCGCAACTACCGCGCGGAGCCGTACGTCACGGCGGGAGACATCTACGGAGCGAAACCCTGGCTGGGGCGGGCCGGCTGGTCCTGGTATACGGGATCCGCCGCCTGGGTATACCGGCTCGGTCTCGAGCGCATTCTGGGCTTCCAGCGTGCCGGCGACACCCTCCGGCTGGATCCCCGGATGCCGTCGAGCTGGCCCGGCTTCCGGATCGAGTATCGATACGGCGCGAGCACGTACATCATTTCCGTCCGCAGGCCGGCATCGGAGACGCCCGGCCGGACCCCGGCGACGACCCCGGCCGACCCCGGCGCGGCGACGCCCGCCGTTTCCGCGGCGGCGGTCCGGTCCGTGACCCTCGACGGGGCCGAGCTCGCCGATCGCGTCGTCGCGCTCGTCGATGACGGCAAGGAGCACTCCGTGGAGGTCGTCCTCGAGGTGGCCGGGGTTCCGGCCCTCGAAGAAGCGCCCGGGGGAGACGCGGGCCCCATCCGATCCGCCGACGCGCCGGATGCCTGACGAGCGGGCGCTGCTGGATGCCGTGCAGGGAGACGCGTTCGCCTACTTCGCGCGGGAAACGCCGGGGGACCTCGGGCTCGTGCCCGACTCCACGGCCGAGGGCGCACCGTGCAGCATCGCGGGCGTGGGCTTCGCGCTGACCTGCTTCCCGGTGGCGGTGGAGCGCGGCTGGATGGACCGTTCCGAAGCGGCCCGCCGCGTCGCTTCGGTGCTCCGCTTCCTGGACGGCGCGCCGGCGGGCCCCGGGCCCCGCGCGACGTCGCATCGCGGCTTCTACTATCATTTCCTGGATGTCGCCACCGGCCGGCGCGCGCGCAGGAGCGAGGTGTCGACCATCGACTCCGCCATCCTCTTCGCGGGAGCGCTGACCGCTCGGGCCTACTTCGACCGGCGCGCCGCCGACGAGGAGGACATCCGACTGCTCGCCGACCGCATCTACCGGCGCGCCGATTGGCGCTGGGCGCTGGCGGGCGGGGACACGGTCAGCCACGGCTGGCGCCCGGGCCGCGGCTTCCTCCGCTACCGGTGGTCCGGTTACAACGAGGCACTCCTGCTGTACGTCCTGGCGCTCGGCTCGCCGACCCACGGGCTCGCTCGGGAACACTACGCTTCGTGGACGCGGGGCTTCCGCTGGCGCCGGATCTACGGCATCGAGCACCTTCACGCCGGCCCCCTGTTCATCCACCAGTTCCCGCAGGTGTGGCTGGACCTGCGGGGCATCGCCGACGGGTTCATGCGCGAGCGCGGTATCGACTACTTCGAGAACAGCCGCCGCGCGACGCTGCTGCAGCGTGATTACGCGGTGCGCAATCCGCGCGGCTACCACGGGTACGGCGAGGCGTGGTGGGGGCTGACCGCGAGCGACGGCCCCGGACCCGCGGTGGCCAAGGTCGCGGGACGGCGCAGGCGGTTCTTCGACTACACCGCGCGCGGGATTCCGTGGGGGCCTGACGACGGCACGCTCGCGCCCTGGGCGGTCGCCGCGTCGATGCCCTTCGCTCCGGAGGTCGTGCTGCCGACACTGCGCCACATGTGGGAATCGAATCGGGACGAACGAACCGGCTACGGCTTCCACTGCTCGTTCAACCCCACGTTCCCCGACCGGCACCCCCGCCTCGGCTGGGTGTCCCTCCGACATTACGCGATCAACCAGGGGCCCACGGTGGCGATGATAGAAAACCACAGGACGGGCCTGGTGTGGCGCCTCGTTGCCCAGTCCCCCTACGTGCGCCGTGGGCTCGCCCGCGCCGGTTTTCGAGAGCTGAGGGGGTAGGGGGTCGTCCCGGCGGTCCGGTGGTCATCGAGGGTGCCGAAGCACCCGCCGGCCCATGCGCCACCGCGCCGTCCGTCCGGGGTCACGCCCCTTCCGCCCTCACCAGGCGCACGTGTTCGTCGCCGAAGAGCGAACGCAGCTCGGCCATCAGCACCGGCGTCGCGTCCACCCGCAGCGAGCGCGAACGGAAGCGCTGGACCTCGCCACCGTTGCCGTTCCCGCGGCGCCAGAGCAGGGTCACCGGTGACGCTCCACGGTGGTCCTTGAGCGTCCGCGCCGCGATCTCGACCTGCTCGACCCCGATGCCCCCTCCGCCCAGGTCCAGCTCGAGCGCGAGAGCCTCGCCCTCGCGGATGTCGCGCAGCGGCACGACCTCGCGCAGGAAGATCGGCGGGGCGTCCTCGTCGCGCTCCTTGCCGCTCACCTCTCCGCGGATCAGGACCGCCTCGTCCTGGGCGATGCGGGACCGGTTTTCCTCCCACGCCTCGCCGAACGCCAGCACGGTCGCGGTGCCGTGGAAGTCCTCGACCGACAGGCGCGCCCACTCGGCGCCGTTGCGCCTGGAGAACTGGCGCTTCAGCGCCGTGACCACGCACGGGAGCTCTACGGTGCGGTCGCGGTGCTCCCCGAGGTTCGCGGTGTTGACCCCGCTGAACGCCCTCAGCACGTCGCGGAAGCGCTCCAGCGGGTGCCCGCTGATGAAGAAGCCCAGGATCTCCTTCTCCCTCGTCAGCCGCTCCTTCTCCGGCCACTCCGCGACCTCCGGGAGGCGCGGCGGAGGCCGGCCGGGAGCGTCCGCGCCCCCGCCGTCGAACAGCGAGGCCTGTCCCACGTCCGCCTCCTCGCGGCGCAGGCTGGCCTCGCGGACGGTGGCCTCCAGTCCGGCCATGAGCTGCGCGCGTCGGCCGAGCGAGTCGCAGGCGCCCGACAGGATCAGCGCCTCGAGGGCACGCTTCCCGCAGGCGCGCGGATCGGTGCGCTCGCACAGCTCGAAGAGCGACGCGAACGGCCCGTCCTCGCGCGCCTCCACGATCGAACGCGCGGCGCCCTCGCCGAGCCCCCGGATCGCCCCGAGCCCGAAGCGCACTTCGTCGTCCGCGACCGGCGTGAAGGCCCACGCCGACTCCTCGATCGAGGGCGGCAGGACCCGGATCCCCTCGGGGCGGCCGGGCACCGCGCGCCCCAGTTCTCGGCACTCGTTGATGTACTTCACGACATCGTCGGTGCTGCTCACGACCGCGCTGAGCACGGACGCCATGAACTCCGCCGGGTAGTAGCGCTTGAGCCACGCGGTGCGGTAGCTGAGGAGCGCGTACGCGACGGAGTGCGACCTGTTGAAGCCGTAGCGGCCGAAGGTCTCGATCTGCGCCGAGATCTCCTCCGCCTGGCGGCGCGGGATGCCGGTTTCGACCGCGCGCTCCACGAACTTGCCGAGCTCCCGGCGGATCAGCGAGGCGTCCTTCTTCCCGACCGCCTTGCGCAGCACGTCGGCTTCGGCGAGCGAGAAGCCGGCGAGCACCTGAGCGATGCGCATGACCTGCTCCTGGTAGGTCATGACGCCATAGGTGGGCGCCAGCACCTCCTCCATCTGCGGCAGCGGGTAGGTGACCGGCTCGCGGCCCGTCTTGCGGCGCACGAACACGTCGGTCATGCCGCTGTCGAGAGGTCCGGGCCGGATGAGAGCGTTCGTCGCGACCAGGTCCTCGAAGCGGTCGCAGCGCATCGCGCGCAGCTTGTCGTTGGCGAGCGAGGACTCGAACTGGAACACGCCCATCGTGCCGCCGCGCGCGAGCATCTGGTAGACGCCCGGGTCGTCCAGCGGGACTTCCTCCATGCGCTCGTAGATTGTGCCGGTGTCCGGATGCTTCAGAGCGCCGTGACGCTCGCGGATCCACTTCTCCGTGTCGTGGATGACGGTGAGCGTCTTGAGGCCGAGGAAGTCCATCTTGAGCATCCCGGCCTGCTCCAGCGCGATCATGTCCCACTGCGTGACGAGCGCCTCCTCCTCGCCGTTGCCGCCCGAGCCCTTCGTGGTCTGGGTGCACACCGGCACGTACTCGTGCAGCGGGCCAGGGGCGATCACCACCCCCGCGGCGTGGACGCTGGCGTGGCGCGACAGGCCCTCGAGCGTCCTGGCGTACTCGACGAGCGTGCGCACGCGCTCGTCCTCGCGCACCAGATCGCGCAGCTCCGTGACCTTCTCGGCGGCCTCTCCCACGGTCAGCGAGTTGTTGGGCGCGTTGGGGATGAGCTTCGCGAGCCGGTCGGTTTCGGACGGCTCGAAGCCCAACACCCGCCCCACGTCTCGTACGACGGCCCGCGACTTCATGGTGCCGAAGGTGATGATCTGCCCCACCGAGTCGCGCCCGTACTTCTCGCGCACGTAGTCGATGACCTCGCCGCGACGCTCGTAGCAGAAGTCCACGTCGATGTCCGGCATCGAAACGCGCGCGGGGTTCAGGAAGCGCTCGAAGAGGAGGTCGAACTCGAGCGGGTCGACGTCCGTGATCCCGAGCACGTAGGCCACCAGCGAGCCGGCCGCCGAGCCGCGCCCCGGTCCCACGGGGATGCCACGCTCCTTGGCCCAGTTGATGAAATCCTGGGTGATGAGGAAGTAGCCGGAGTAGTCGGCGTCCGGGTTCTCGGTGATGACCGAAAGCTCGTATTCCAGCCGCTCCCGCACCTCCGCGGACAGGTCTTCACCGTACTTCGCGCGCGCACGCGAGAACGTCATCGATCGGAGCAGCTCCTGCTCGGTGGACGCCTCCTCGGGCAGCGGGAAGGACGGGACGTGGTAGCGCTTCTCCAGCACCACGTCGACCTGATCGGCGATCGCCACCGTGTTCTCGACGACGTCCGGACGGTCCGGGAAGCGCTCGCGGATCTCCTCGGGAGCCTTGAAGTAGAGCCCCTGATCGTAGCGCATCCGGCTGTCGTCGGTGCGGTCCTTGCCGAGCCCGATGCACAGCAGGATGTCGTGCGCGTCGTGGTCCTCCGGGCGCAGGAAGTGCGCGTCGTTGGTCGCGACCACCGGCAGGCCGAGGTCGTCCGCGAGCGCGAAAACCGAACGGTTCAGCGCCGCCTGACCCGGGGTGTCGTGCGCCTGGACCTCCAGGTAGTAGCGGCCGTCGAACACGTTCGCGTACCACTGCGCCGCCTCCCGCGCCGCCTCGGGGTTTCCCGCGGTCAGGTGGCGCGCGACTTCCCCGGCCATGCACGCGGATGAGACGATCAGCCCCTCCGAGTGCGCCGCGAGCACCTCGCGGTCCACGCGCGGACGTCGGTAGAAGCCCTCCAGGTAGCCGATGGAGCTGAGGCGGACGAGGTTCCTGTATCCCACCGCGTCGCGCGCGAGCAGCACAAGGTGGTAGTACGGCCGCCCGTCGGGCGCGGGGGCGCGCTCGCGTCGGTCGCCCGGGGCCACGTATGCCTCCATGCCCACGATCGGCTTGACCGACTTGTGCCGCTTCGCCTGCTGCAGGAAGGTCCACGCCCCGAACAGGCAGCCGTGGTCGGTGAGCGCGAGGCCCGGCATCTCCAGCTCCTCGGCGCGCCGGTACAGGTCGGAGATCCGGTTCGCCCCGTCCAGGAGGGAGAATTCGCTGTGCGTGTGGAGGTGGACGAAGCTCACGTTGCGGCTGCCGTCTGGGTAGAAGCTGCGAGCGCGGATACTACCCCCGCCCCCGGGGGCCTGCAATCGTGCGCGAGGGGCCCTGGCGGCGATGTCGCCGAGTGGCGCGTCAGCGGCGCATCGCCGGACGGCGCGCGCGCGCCAGTGGGGCGGGCGGCGGTCGAGTGCTCAGGACCCGCCGGGGTCGTCTCCCCCGCCGCCGTAGAGACCCGCGTAGAGCGCCCGGTTGCGGGCCAGTATCCGGACGTATCCGCGCGTCTCCGCGAACGGGATCCTCTCAGTGAACAGCTCGTCCATGCCGTACTCGGGATACTCGCTCCACCACTCCACGCGGTGCGGGCCGGCGTTGTAGGCCGAGAAGACGGCCGGCAGCGATCCGCCATAGTCCTCCATGTGGCCGGCGAGTAGGCGGGTGCCCAGATAGACGTTGATCTCGGGGTGGTAGAGCAGATCCCCTTCCCACGGCTCCACGCCGGCGTCGGCGGCGACCTCCGCACCCGTCGCCGGCATGAGCTGCATCAGGCCGCGGGCCCCCACGTGCGACGTGGCGCGGGGGTCGAACAGCGATTCCTGGCGAATGAGCGCTGCGACGACGAAGGGATCCAATCCGCGGTCGCGGGCCTCCTCGGTGATCATCGTGCGGAAAGGGAACGGGTAGAGGATGCGCAGGAGGCGCTCGTTCGGTTCTTCCGAGGCCTGCAGCGCGAGCCCCAGCCGGATCGCCGCCCGGCTGTATCCTCTCTCGGCGAGCGCCTCGCCCATGGCGTACATGTCGGCGGGCTCGGTTCCGACGGCGCCCGCGAGGCGCAGCGCTTCCTCCGAGGCGAGATCGGGGAAGCCCGCCGCGTGCAGCAGGTCCAACCCATCGACCCAGCCGGCGACGCGCGACCGCGTCCCCGGGTCCGCCGGAGGCGCCTCGGCCAACGGCGGCGGCCAGAACGGTTCCCCCAGCCGCTGCCCCGCGACCAGAGCGTAGTAGGAGTCCCGGTCCGCCGCGCGAACTTGCCGAAACAGAGCCGCCGCGCCCGCCGAGTCCCCGAGCTCCTCGCGCGCCCGTCCGGCCCAGTACGTCGACTGCGACGCCCGCTCGCCGTTCGGGTAACGGGCGCGATAGCCGTCCCAGAGGCGCGCCGCTTCCCGATGGTCCCCGGCCAGAAAGGAGGCGCCAGCGAGGCGCATCAGCGACAGCCCCATGTGCTCGGAGCCCGCGTAGCGCTCGACCACGCGCCGATACAGCTCGTGCGCCCTGTCGGCGTCGCCCGCGGCGTCGCGCGCCTCCGCGGCCAGATAGAGCGCGCGCGCCGCGTTGGCGGACCTGCCGGCCTCGGACGAGAGCGCGAGGTATGTCGCCACGGCCAGGTCCGTGTGGCCCGCCCGCGCCGCGGCGCGGGCGCGCAGGTAGCGGGCGGCGCTCACCCCCTGGATCGGCTCCAGCGCCTGCAGCGCCTCCTGGAACCTCAGCGCGTAGAAGAGCGCCGTCGCGTACTCCAGGCGCACCGCCGCACGCTCACCCGCGGAACCCGCCCCCGCGTCCAGCCATGCCCGAAAGCCCTCGAGCGATTCCTCGTTCAGGCCCTGCGCGCGGTACACTCTCGCGACCGCGAGGTGATCGGCCGGCGTCATGTCCCCGTCCCGCAGGAGGGCGGCGGCTTCCCTCGCGTGGGCACTCCCGGAGGCACGGTCGATGGCCCCGCGCAGCGCGGCGCGTCCGCGCGCGATGTCTCCCATCTCGATGGCGAGCTTCGCGGCCTCCACGAGGAACTCCGCCTGCGTGGCGCTGGTCCTCGCCCAGCCGCGCCCGGCGTTGGCCAGGGCGCGGGCGCCTGCCACGTCCCCCGCGCGACGCGCGGCGGCGATCCGGGCTCGCCTCGCGCGCAGGCCCGGGATTCCGTCATCCAGGCCCTGAACCACCGCGCGCACCCGCGCGGTGTCGCCGGCCGCGGCCAAGGCCTCGGCCCGCAGGACGTCCAGCCACACCGAAGCGCGTCCGGCGCGCTGGTACGCATGGGCGAGGGCGCTGTCGGCGGCTGCGTGCCTGCCCGCCCCGAGAAGGGCGAGGGCCAGGCGCAGATCGGCGGCGCCGCGCTCCTCCTCCAGCTCGCCGGGCGAGCCCGGGAGCGCCAGGAAATCGCGGTAGGCCTCGATGGCCCCTTCGACATCGCCGGCGTCGTCGCGCGCGCGCGCCACCAGGAAGACCCCGATCCCGCCGCCGTACGTCTCGAGCGAGGAGATGCCCTCCAGCAGGTCGAGCGTCCGGTCCCAGGCGCCCCAGCCGGCCTCCGCCCGCGCCGCCAGCAGCCGCAGGTCCGGCGGCGCCTCCGGGAACGACAGCAGATACTCGCGCATCACCCGCGCCGCGCTCCAGGGCCTGTCCGTGGCGAGGAAGGCGCGCGCCCGGGCGGGCATCTCTTCCTCCTCCATACCGGCGACGGCCTGCTCCACGTCCCCTGGCACCTCACCGGCGGACCCCTGGTCCTCGCTGCAGGAGGACGCCCCCGGCACGGCGGACGTAGCCACCACGAGCACGAGCGCCGTTCGGCTCTTCGCCCTGGTCCTCATCGATCGATCCGCTCCCCCTCGCTGATTAGCCGGGATGCCTCGAAGGCGCCGGCGATTTCCGCGATGCGAGCTTCACGCCAGGACCGCGCCGGTCGTCCCGGTCGCCGCCGCCCCCGCGGAGGCCGATTCAGCGCAGGGCCACGCCCGTTCGTCCGGCCGCGACATCCCCGCACCGGAACGTGCTCAGGATCGTGCGCAGCTGCATGATGTACTCCAGCTTGTCCTTGCCGGGGGCGTACAGCCAGGAGTCGAGGAGGTACGCGCGGTCGTCGTCCGGGCATCGCACGAGGCGGGAAATGAAGGCGCCGCCGCCGGGATAGTACGCCTCGTCGGAATCCGGATCCGGCGGTGGTGTCTCCCATCGGCCCTGCACTTCGAATACGCCGTCCTCCAGCGTCCCCTGGTGCAGATCTTCGCGGACGGAGACCATGAGTCGGGGGTAGTGGACGTCGATGGAGTCCCGCCAGTCCACGAGGGCTTCGACGGTCGGCTCGGGGGGCGTTCCCTCCACCTGCTGGATCAGCACGTAGCGCGCCAGTTGCGACGGGTCGGGAAGGTCGTTCTTGAAGACGTGTACGCCCTCCGCCGGGACGGCCCGATAGACGCGAGGCAGCGTCAGGGCGAATCCGGCTTCCAGCAGCAGGCGCTCCGCCAGACCTTCGTTCACCCCGCTCACGTACATCTTCTGCAGCACGAAGAACCGGAACCTCTCGTCCACTCCCTGCCGTACGGCATCCAGCACGGCCAGGCCTCCGCTGGCCGGCTGGTCCGGGTCCAGCACGATCGCGGTCACGTGTTGGCCCAACGCCCACACGTCGTCCGTCTCCACGAGCGCCGGCAGCGTGTCGGGCGCGCCGTCCGCCCTCGCCAGAGCGGGCTCGACCCAGGAATCCAAGGGCCGGCCGATCACGAGCAGCTGACGGAACTTGCGGAACTGGCGGGTCTGCGGGTCGTCGGGCCGGACGTGCGTCACATTGAAGGCGCGTTCCGCCCGGACCGTGAAGACGAGCGGCTCCAGCGCGGTCTGAAGCGAGTCGCGTAGCGACTCCCAGACCTGGTCGGTCGAGATGACGATGATGCTGGTCGGAGTGCCGTACGCGACGTTGGAGCGGTCCATGCCGCAGGACGCGAGAACGGACAGGGCGCTGACTACCAGCGCGGCGCTGCGTGGGCGCATGATGGCTCCCGGGGCGTTCGCGGGACGAGCCGTTCCGCCGCGAGCGCGCGGCGGCTTGGCCGAACTATACCCGGGCGCGCCGCGCGTGCTCCGCCGGGCCTCCGCCGCCGCGGCCTTGGCCCCCGGCGGGGCGCGCCGTTACCCTCTCGCGATGGGGAACTCAGGGCTCGACCGGGCGCCTGGCTCCGGCCACGGTCACTCGCACGCCGACGAGCACTACGTCGGTCCGCGTCGGCTCCGTGTGGTGCTCGCCCTCACCGCCACCTTCATGGTCGCCGAGGTCGTCGGCGGCGTCCTGTCCAACTCCCTGGCGCTGCTCGCCGACGCGGGCCACATGCTCACCGACGCCGGGGCGATCGCGCTCTCGCTCTTCGCGATCCACTTCGCGCGACTGCCGGCGAACGACGAGAAGACGTTCGGCTATTATCGACTCGAGATCCTCGCCGCGCTGATCAACGGCGCGGCGCTCCTGGTGATCGCGGGGCTCATCGTGTTGGAGGCCTGGCGCCGCTTCCGGGTGCCCGAGCCCATCGAGGGCGGGCTGATGCTCGCGGTGGCGTCGCTGGGCCTGATGGTGAACCTGATCGCCGCCTGGCTCCTCCACGGCGCCGCCCACGAGAGCCTGAACGTACGCGGCGCCTACCTCCACGTGCTCGGCGACCTGCTCGGGTCGGTGGGCGCGATCGCCGCCGCGCTGGTGGTGCTCCTGACCGGCTGGTGGCCCGCGGACGCGATCATCTCGGTGCTCGTGGCGGTGCTGATACTGCGCAGCGCATGGATCCTCGTGCGCGAGTCCGTCGACGTTCTGCTGGAGGCGGTCCCGGCACACATCGACCTCGGCGCGGTTCGAGCGGCCATGATCGAACTGCCCGCGGTCCAGGACGTCCACGACCTGCACGTCTGGACCCTCACGAGCCGGTACGTCGCCCTCAGCGCCCACGCCGTCGTCGCGGATCCCGCCGTCAACCAGACCGTCCTCGACCAGATCCGCGATTGCATGGAGCGCAGGTTCGCCATCCGGCACGTCACCGTGCAGATCGAGCGGCAGGATCTCTACCAGATAGGGGAGCCGGCGCCCACGCCGGGTCAAAGCCACCTTCAGCCCTAGCAGGTCGCTGATGGCAGATCGCATACGCTTGCGCACGCGCGAGCGCGAGGAACTCGTCGACATCACCGAGGAAGTCAACGCGGCCGTGAGGAGGTCCGGCGTCGGGGAGGGGCTCGCCTACATCTGGAGCCTCCACACGACCTGCTCCGTGACCGTGAACGAGGGCGCCGACCCCGACGTGGCCCGCGACCTGGTCGTCGCGCTGGCGGGCCTTGCGCCCCGCCAGGGAGACTACTTGCACGCGGAGGGGAATTCGGACGCGCACGTGAAGACATCCCTGTTCGGGCCCGGCATGGCGCTGATCGTCGAGGACGGGGCGATACTTCTGGGAACGTGGCAGCGCGTGTTCCTGGCGGAGTGGGACGGGCCGCGCGAGCGTACCCTGGTGGTGCGCGTGTTCGAAACGGAATAGACTGACCGGACGATCGCGGCCGCGGTCCGGGAAAACGTATGAAGATGCCTCCGTCCCGTCCCTTGATGCTGGTCCTCGCGCTGGTCGGCGCGGGGTGCGCCTCGGCCCGAGGCGACGGAGATGTGCGGGTCGTGGGGGGGCCGCCCGTCGGCGACTACATCATCATCGACCCGATCGACCCGCCCACGGAAATCCGCCTGGAGTTCGACGGGTTCGGGTACGTCCTGAGGCGGAACGGCCGCGAGCTGGAACGCGGAAGCTATCGAAGCACCGGCAATCGCATATCGATGGTCCCCGAGGGCGGGCAATGCGCCGGCCTGATGAGCTTCTGGACGTGGGCCTGGAGAGACGAACGGCTCGCGATCCATTTCTTCGACGGGCGTTGTCCCGCGCTCCTGCAGTCCCGCACGCGGTTCGTCCTGCAGCGCAGGTAGCCCCCGTTGCGGC
The DNA here is from genome assembly GCA_035513295.1 of Longimicrobiales bacterium. Classification (GTDB taxonomy): domain Bacteria; phylum Gemmatimonadota; class Gemmatimonadetes; order Longimicrobiales; family RSA9; genus DATHRK01. The sequence continues at coordinate 4,026 of DATKCH010000072.1, read as the reverse complement.
GAATACGGCTTTCCCCGATCTTTCCCCGCCGCACCAGCAAGCGCTCTCTCTCAGGAGGTCGGGAATGAAGAAGTTCTGGATGCTAGCTTTGGTCGCCGCTTTCGGCATGTCCGCGTGCGACACCGCGCCCGAGACCGCGGACGCGGACGCCGCGCTGGAAGAGTCCTTCGAAGAAACGGCCGACGACATGGCCATGACGCTCCCCGCGCTCGGCGACTACACGCTGGTCGCGATCGAGGGCGGCAATCCGGAGACCGTGTACGCCGAAAGTGACGTAACGGTCCTGAACCTCGAAGAATCCACTTGGACGTTCGCCGTGAACGGCGAGGCGATGGCCGAAGGCGGCTGGGTCGCCGAAGAGGGTCGCGTGCGCGTAATGTGGGAGACCGGAGATTGCGCCGGCCACGAGGGCGTCTACGACCTCGACGTGGGCGACGCCGGCTTCACCATGGACCTGGTCGAGTCCAGCTGCGAGCTGGCCGTGACGCATTCGGAGTACGCCATGGCCGGTGACGTGATGGAAGACCACGACGCCATGGAAGATGGCGGCGACATGTAGTTCGCCCGTCTTCGGCTTGCGTCGGGCGGCCGGCCCTCACTGTAGGCGGGCGCCCGGGGGTGGGGGCGGGTGGACTTCCACCCGCCCCTTTTTTCGTGAGACGATCCGATCCGCCGGATCGCGTGGCCGCAGCGAAAAGTGACCCGATAGGCCTGCCCTTTGCGTGCTCGTGCCTGTGACGACGCCGACCCCGACCCTGACGAGGAGCTCAGAATGAAAAACACCCTGTTGCTGGCTCTGGTCGCGCTGTTCCCGCTGGCCGCGTGCGCCCGTGATGCCGACGTGGACGACGACGCGGCGCCGACGACGACCGGCGCGGACGACCTGGCCCCGGCGACCCCCATCGCCACTCCCGGCATGTACACGCTGAGCGATGTCGAGGGCGGCTTCGGCGACGACTTGCAGCCGGGCGACGCCCACGAGCTGAACCTGCGGGAGGACGGATCGTGGGACGTGACCGCCAACGGCGCGCCATTCTCGTCGGGCACGTCGGCGTGGATCGGAGAGGAACTCCTGGTCACCTACGAGACGGGGGCCTGCGCGGGCACGGAGGCGCGCTTCCGCTCCACGCCCACGGAGACCTCCATCACCCAGACCAAGATCGAAGCCGCGTGCGACGACGTTCCGGAACGCCTGGTCTGGACCTGGGTCGGCGACCACGCCGAGGATGCCGTGGGGGGCATGTAGGGACCCCGCCGCTTTGCACCGGGTAAGTGGCGCGCCGTCCGGACGCAACCGGACGGCGCGTCGCCGCATCCGGCAGCCCCAGCAGCGCCCGACCCATGATTCGCAACATCGCCATCATCGCGCACGTCGACCACGGCAAGACTACCCTGGTGGATCAGATGCTCCGTCAGGCCGGCGCGTTCCGCGAGAACCAGGCGGTGGCCGACCGCGTCATGGACTCCAATCCGCTGGAGCGCGAGCGGGGCATCACGATTCTCTCCAAGAACACCGCCGTGCGCTGGTGCGGCACGCGCATCAACATCGTCGACACTCCCGGGCACGCGGACTTCGGCGGCGAGGTCGAGCGCATCCTGCGCATGGTGGATGGCGTCCTGCTTCTGGTCGACGCGTTTGAGGGGCCCATGCCGCAGACCCGGTTCGTCACGCGCAAGGCGCTCGCGCTCGGGCTGCAGCCGGTGGTCGTGATCAACAAGGCCGACCGGCCGGACGCGCGCCCGCTGGAGGTTCACGACGAGGTTCTCGAGCTGTTCATGGAGCTGGAGGCGGCGGGGTCCCAGCTCGACTCGCCCTTCCTGTACGCGTCCGCTCGGGAGGGCTGGGCGGTCCGTGAGGCGGACGCGGAGCGGGTGGACCTGCGGCCACTGTTCGAGACCATCGTGGACGCCGTCCCCCCACCGCCGGGGGAGGCCGAAGGGCCCTTCCAGTTGCTGGTCTCCACCATCGACCACTCGCCGTACCTGGGCCGGCTCGCGATCGGCCGCATCGAACGCGGGCGCGTTCGCGTCGGGGACGCGATAGCGTTGCTGCAGCCCCGGCCGGACGGCGAGCCGGACGCGGAGGCGGACGGCGCGCCCGAGGCGACGCGCGGCAAGGTCGCGAAGCTGTTCGCGTTCGAGGGCCTCGACCGGCTCGAGGTTCCCGAGGCCGCGGCCGGGGAAATCGTCGCCCTCGCCGGCCTGGAAGGCGTCGAGATCGGCGCGACGGTGACCGACCCCGGGCGGCAGGAGGCGCTGGCGGGGATCGCGGTGGAAGAACCCACGATTTCGGTGGACTTCATGGTCAACACTTCTCCCTTCGCCGGTCGCAGCGGCAAGTACGTGACCAGCCGTCAGGTGCGCGAGCGCCTGCACAGGGAGCTCGAGCGGAACGTCGCCATGCGCGTCGACGACGCCCCCGCGGGGGATGCCTACACGGTGTCCGGCCGCGGCGAGCTGCACCTCACCATCCTCATGGAGACCATGCGGCGCGAGGGGTACGAGTTCGCGGTGTCCCGGCCACGGATCATCACGCGCGTGGGGCCGGACGGTGAGCGGCTCGAGCCGTACGAGGAGGTGCTCGTGGACGTCCCGGAGGCCTACGTGGGGGTGGTCATCGAGGGGCTCGGCCAGCGCCGCGGCGAGATGCGCGAGATGGAAAGCGCGGGCGCGTCCGGGGTCGGGCGGGCAGGGCTGACGAGGCTGGTCTTCCGGGTGCCGGCCAGGGGGCTGTTCGGCTATCGGAGCGAGTTCCTCACGGACACCCGCGGCGATGGCGTCCTGCATCACCGCTTCCTGGAATACGGGCCCTGGGCCGGGGGGATCCGGTCCCGCGAGCGCGGCGCGATGGTGTCGATGACGGACGGGACCTCGATCGCGTACGCGCTGTTCAACCTGCAGGAGCGCGGCACCCTGTTCGTCGCTCCCGGCGTCCCGACGTACGAAGGCATGATCGTCGGGGAGACCGCGCGCGCGGGCGACATGGATGTGAACGTCGCGAAGGGAAAGAAGCTGACGAACATGCGCGCCGCCGGTTCGGACGAGAACATCCTCCTGGAGCCGCCCCGTCAGGTCACGCTGGAGTCCGCGCTGGAATGGATCGCCGAGGGCGAGCTGGTGGAGGTGACGCCGGACGCCGTGAGGCTACGGAAGAGGCATCTGAAGGCGCACGAGCGGAAGAAGGCCTCGCGCCGCGCGGGTTAGCGGGCCGAAGCAAAGATTTTTCTTGACAGCCGGAGCGCCCGGGGTAGCTTTTCGGCCAATACCGTGATGGGCCGTTCTTTCGCGCCGTGCGGGCCTCCCAGTGATGTCGGCGGCGTCGTCTCGGTCCCCCTGGTTCGCACCCGTCGACGGACGGGCTTTCGGCTACGCGGAGGTCATTCGATGGTGGAGCTGTTCGTGGGACCGGAAGTCGAGGAGTTCGATCCGGTCGTTGCCCAGGAGGAGTTCGATCCGGTCGTTGCCCAGGATGATGAGTGGGAGGACGACGAGGAGTGGGAGGAGGAGGAGGACGACGACGACGACGACGAGGACGACGAGGACTGGGATGACGAGGATGACGACGGCGACGACTGGGAGGAGAGTTGGGAGGAGGAGGTCGACGACGACGTCGCGGAGAGCAAGGGCCGTCCAGGCCGGAGCTGGGACGACGACTGAGCTCGGGCGCTCGGAGCGCATGAGCGCCTGATCGAAAATCGAGGCGTGGACATCGGGCGCCGGACGCGGAGATGAGCGTCCGGCGCCCTTTTTTGTCCGCGGCCCGGCCACATCGACCGACGCTCTCGCACCGGCCGGTAGTGGGTCAAAACTGACCCACTACCCACCGGCCCGTCAGGTTGACGGAGACGGTGGGTTTCGCTATCCTCCCAAGCTCGCCACGTTTCAGGGCGAGGCAGGCTATTTGACAACAGGGGTGTGAGAGGAGAGAGAGGGTCCTCGACCCGGGGGTGTACCTTCCTCCGGGGTTGGCGCCGGGAGCAGCAGGCGTCGGGGATGGACAAAGGTAAGAGGAGCAACACACAACAG
>DATKCH010000071.1:0-6583 GCA_035513295.1 Longimicrobiales bacterium | reverse complement strand
CCCGATTCGAACGGCACCTCGGCGCCGCTCTGCACCGCCCGCTTGATGTGCCCGACCGCCTTGGACGCCATGTTCGGCGGGGTGAAACGGCGCGCGTACTCGAGCACCTTCTCGAGGAACGCCTCCGCGGAATCGGCCTCCCAGACCTCGTTGACCAGCCCGTACTCCGCGGCCTTCTCGAAGTCGAACAGGCCCCCCTCGACCATCAGCTGGATGGCGCGCGACTTGCCCACGATCCGCGACAGCCGCTGGGTCCCGCCGGTACCGGGCAGCACGCCCAGGTTCACCTCCGGCAGGCCGGCCTTGCCGGCGCCCTTGCGCGCGACGCGCAGGTCCGCCGCCATCGCGATCTCCAGGCCGCCGCCCACGGTGTGTCCGTTGAGCGCGGCGATCACGAGCTTGGGCGTATGCTCCAGCCGGTTCAGCGTCTCGTTGGCGTGCAGGCAGAAGCAGTACTTGAAGCCCGCTGTGACCTCCTGGAGCATGCCGATGTTGGCGCCCGCCGAGAAGAACTTCTCGCCGGAGCCGGTGAGCACGATCACGTACACGTCGCCGTCGAAGCGCGCCTTGACGATGGCGTCGTCCAGCTGGCGCATCATCTCGTGGGTGTACGTATTGGCGGGCGGGTCGTCGAGCGTGATCAGCGCGACGCCGTCCCGGACCTCGTATCGGACGAGGGTCTTCTGTTCCTGCGCCAACGTGGCCTCCGCCATGAGGGGGCTCCCTATTCTCTCCAGATCGATGGGTGGGGCTCGCCGGCGAGCGCTCCGGCATCCCGCGCCGGGGGAACGTCGCCCGGGTACCCCGCGACGAACAGCCCGAACATGCGCTCCGCCAGCTCGTCGGCCGGCGGGTCACGGTCGGGCCGGTACCAGTTGTAGATCCAGTTCATCATACCGAACAGCGCGAAGGTGGCAAGTCGAGGATCCTCGCCCGACCCCGGCCGCAGCTCGGCCACGATCCGCGCGGCCCGGTCGACGTAACGGCGCTTGAGCGCGTTGACGATGCTCCGGTACTCCCCCTCCAGCACTTCGGCCTCGTGGGAGAGCACCTTCATCTCCTTCATGTTGCCCAGGAAGAAGCCCAGGTGGTTGCCTATGAGGAGCCGGAGTCGCTTCGCCGGGTCCGGCTCGTCCGCGAGGACGTCGTCCAGGCTCTCGAGGATCGAGCGGAAGCAGTGCTCCTGGATCCGGAATAGGAGCTCCTCCTTGCCGCGTACGTAGTAGTACAGGCCCGACAGGCTCACGCCGCTGGCGCGGCTCACGTCCCGCATGCTCGCCTGGTGATAGCCCCTGTTCGCGAAGACCGCCGCGGAGGCCTTGAGGATCCTGGCGAGCTTCGCGTCGCCCGGCGAGGCGCCGCGATACCTGCCGTTCGGGTCGTCCGGTCGGGTGTTCGGCATGGTCAGGCAACGGGTACCCGCGGAGGCTTCGCCCGGTCCGCTCCCGGTCCGGTCGGCGCGTTGTCGCCCGGAGCCCGCGCGGCTAGCTTTGAAGCGGGTATCCGGCCTCTCCGAACCGCGCACACGGGTCGGTTCGCCATGCGTGTCCTTCGTGGTTCCTTGCTGCTCGTGGGCGCCGTGCTCACGGCGTGCGACACGCCGGCTGGCACTTCCGACCTGCTCGTCGCGAGCGAGACGAAGGCGGCGCTCGCGGTCGCCGAGGCGCTTCCGACGCTGGACCGGATGGCGGTGCGGCGCGTGCCGCCCGGCGACAGGCCCGCCGAGGACATCGGGGTGCACGCGGCGCCCCGCCCGCCCGGCGCGGATTCCTCCGACCCGGCCGGAGCGATCGTCTTGGCCGACCCGTCCGAGGACCCCGAAACACGCCTCGCGAGCGCGTCGGCGATGTGGCTGGAGGCCGACTCCATGCCGGAGGACCTGGCGCGCGAGATGCGCGAGCGCGCCTACGCGCTTGCGGCGCCCGTCCTCGCGGACCGGATCGAGCCGGCGTTCCTCGAGGAGGCGTTCGCCGACCTGCAGGCGTGGATCGACATGGCCCGTCCGGCGGTCGACCTGGGCGCCGTGCCGGAGCTCAAGTCGACGCTGCAGGAGGGCGCGCAGGGGCTGGAGCTGGCGCGCGCGGCCGCGGAGGCGGGCGACACGGTGATGTCCATCCGGGCGACCCTGCGGTCGGCCGATGCGCTGCGCGAGACCACGCCGCCGGTGGTGGCCGTGCGGATGATCCGCGAGACGGCCGCCAGGCTCGCCAGGGCCGCGCCGGAGCGCGTGGATCCCAACCCCGACCCGCGGGACCGGCGCGCGGTGGCGCTGGCGCGCGCGCGCAGGCTGCTGGCGGGCGCTCGGGAAGCCATGGGCGAGGGCGATCCGGTGCTCGCCATCCGCCACGCGTATTACGCGGACCGCCTGCTCGATGACTTCGTGGAATAGCTTCGCCGCCGCGATCGTATATCATCATGGAGGGCCGGTTGGTGGGAGTCGCCCGCCCGGCCGCCCCCGGCTTGAACGGAACGGGATCATGAACGCGCTTGGAAACCCACGGATCGCAGGGACCACGCTCGCCGCGCTCACCGCGGCCGCGTTTCTCGCGCCGCCGGCGCACGCCCAGCGGAGCGGAACGGAGGTGTACCGGATCCCGATCACCGGCGTGATCGAGCTCGGACTCGCGCCGTTCGTGGAGCGCAGCCTGAAGGAGGCCGCCGCGCAGGGAGCCGCGGCGGCGGTGTTGGACATCGAGACGCCCGGCGGCCGCATCGACGCCGCGCAACGCATCGCCAACGCGGTCAGCGACGCCGAGATCCCGGTGTACGCGTTCATCAATCACCGGGCGTTCTCGGCCGGCGCGCTGATCTCCCTCGCGGCCGACCGCATCTACATGCGGCCCGGGTCGGTGATCGGCGCCGCCACCCCGGTCGAGGGCACCGGCGAGAAGGCGCCCGAGAAGATCGTCAGCGCGATGCGCAGCGAGATGCGCGCGCTCGCCGAGGCGCGCGGGCTCGACCCCGCGATCGCCGAGGCGATGGTGGACGAGGACATCGCGATCGCGGGGGTCGTCGACGGGGGCAAGCTGCTCACGCTCACAACCTCGGAGGCGGTCGCGCTCGGGTACGCGGAGGAGGTGGCCGACTACGACGCGCTGCTCGCCGAGCTGGGCGTGGCGGAGGCGCGCACCGTCCAGACCGAGGTCAACTGGGCGGAGGGCCTGGTGCGCTTCTTCACGCACCCGGTCGTCGCCCCGTTCCTGCTATCGCTCGGATTCCTGGGCCTGCTGGTGGAGATCAAGACGCCGACGTTCGGGCTCGCGGGCATCGCCGGCATCGGCTCGCTGGCGCTGTTCTTCGGCAGCCACTATCTGGTGGGACTCGCCGGGATGGAGGAGGTGCTGCTGCTGGCGGCGGGGCTGATCCTGCTGGGCGTCGAGATCTTCATCGTGCCCGGCTTCGGGGTCTTCGGCGTGGGCGGCATCCTGGCGCTGCTGGCCTCCATCTACCTGAGCCTGGTGGGCCAGTTCTCGACCGCGGCCGACTACAGCGAGGCGGGATTGGTGCTGTCCGCCGCCATGATCCTGATGCTGATGAGCTCGTGGGTACTGATCCGGTCCCTGCCGGACAACAAGCGCCTGATTCGCTCCAACGTCATCCTCGGCGGACGACTGTCCAAGGACACGGGCTACGTCTCGGCGAAGGTGCGCGCGGACCTCGTGGGGGCCGAAGGCGTCACGCTGACGGCGCTGCGGCCTTCAGGATCGGCGCGCGTCAAGGGCGAGCGCGTGGACGTGGTCGCCGACAGCGGCTGGATGGAGGCGGGCGTTCCCGTGCGCGTGGTCCGTGCGGAGGGATACCGGACGCTGGTCGAGGCGGTGGAGGAGCCCGGTGCGCAGATCGCCTCCGGGCGCGTCGCCGAGGAACGGGCGACCGGAGACGCGTAGTTGGCGAGGCAAGGGTACCGGGCGAGTCGGGACGAAGAAGCGCGCCCTGTGCGCGCCGTTGACGCACACGAACTCCTACGGGAAGCGAGCACATGGATCCGATCTTCGTAGCCCCGGCGCTCTTCATCCTCGTCTTCCTCTTCATCCTTGTCCTGCTGTGGGCGGTGCCCGTCCGGTTGTGGATCGAGGCGATCTCGGCCGGCGTGCGCGTCGGCATCAGCGACCTCGTCGGGATGCGGCTCCGTAAGGTGAGCCCGGCCGCGATCGTGCGCCCGCTGATCGCCGCGACCAAGGCGGACCTCGACCTGACCGTGAAGGAGCTCGAGGCGCACTACCTCGCCGGGGGCCACGTCCAGCGGGTGGTGCAGGCGCTGATCAGCGCCGACAAGGCGAACATCGAGATGCCATTCGATCAGGCGGCGGCGATCGACCTGGCCGGGCGGGACGTGCTCGAGGCGGTGAAGGTGAGCGTGAATCCCAAGGTCATCCAGACCCCGAAGGTCGCGGCGATGGCCAAGGACGGCATCCAGCTCATCGCGCTCGCGCGCGTAACCGTGCGCGCCAACATCAACCGCCTGGTCGGCGGCGCGGGGGAGGACACGATCCTCGCGCGGGTCGGCGAGGGCATCGTCAGCACCATCGGCTCGAGCGCGTCGCACCAGGCGGTGCTCGAGAACCCGGACGGGATATCCAAGACGGTGCTCGCGAAGGGGCTCGACGCCGGAACCGCCTACGAGATCCTCTCCATCGACATCGCCGACGTGGACGTGGGCAAGAACATCGGCGCGGAGCTCCAGACCGATCAGGCCGAGGCGGACAAGCGCATAGCGCAGGCCAAGGCCGAGGAGCGGCGCGCGATGGCCGTGGCGGCCGAGCAGGAGATGAAGGCTCGCGTGGTCGAGATGCGCTCCAAGGTGGTGGAGGCGGAGGCGCAGGTGCCGTTGGCCATGGCGGAGGCGTTCCGCAGCGGCAATCTCGGCATCATGGACTACATGCGCTACCGCAACCTGGGCGCCGACACGGAGATGCGGCAGGCGATCGCCGGCGACGACGGCAGCTCCAACCGCTCGGAAGAGCTATAGCGCCGAGGGCCTGACCTCCATGGATGACGCCTATCTGATACTGCTGTTGATCTTCTTCTTCGGGCCGACGATCCTGCGGATGCTCGGCGGCGGCAGGAAGGGGCCGACGGGGAAGAAGCTGCCCCCGGTGAGCGCCCGACCGCCCCGCCCCTCGCCGCGGAGCGCGCGGCCGGCGCGGGGGGAGCGGCCGGAGATGGGCGGCCGAACGCAGGCGGAAGGACCGGCCTGGTGGGACGCGCCGACCGAGCCCGCGGCCGCCGGCGAGGATCGATCATCGTGGCAAGGCCAGCCGTCGGAGGCGGCGCCGCGCCCCGCGCCACGCGAGGACGCCGCGACGCCCGTGAGCGCCGCCGGCGACGAGAACCGTCCGTGGTGGGAGGTGCAGGAAGACTCCGGGTCCGCCTCGAGCCCGGCCCCGACCACCGCGGATCCCTCGTGGGACGAATACGATCGGCCCGCCGGGCCGGTCGTCAGGTCCCCGGAGGACCTCTGGGAGATCCTCACCGGGCAGCGGTCGCCGTTCCCGGTCCCGGAGGCGCCGCCGCGGCCGGAGCCGGAACCGGAGCGGCCGATCCCGGCGCGGGACGATCCGCGCAGCCCCCGGCGCGATCCCACGCTGGACGTCGACGTGACGTCGCTGGAAGGCGAATCGCTGGAGGCGACGGAGATCTCGAGCGAGGGCCGCCACCGGGATTTCCACCGCAAGATCGACCGCGTCGTTCCACGCGCGCCCCGCACGCGGGCGGTGGTGCGGCTCGGCCTGGACGAACGCGACGACGTGCGCCACGCCATCGTCCTCGCGGAGGTCCTCGGAAAGCCCCGCTCGCTCGCCGGACCGGACTGGTAGGCCTCCCCGAATTCGATTAGCTTGCTCGCCCCCCGAGCCCGGGTGGCGGAACTGGCAGACGCGGCGGACTCAAAATCCGCTGGCCTTCGGGCCTTGTGGGTTCGAATCCCACCTCGGGCATACCCTTACAAGGCAAGCAGATACGCGCACTTCGCCACGCCCTCGGCCCGAGCCGCGCCGAGCGAGGCTACAAGGAGCTCAGGTACGCTACCAGATCGACCTTCTGGTCCGCGGACAGGCCCAGCCCCAGGGCGCTGTCGTAATGATCGACGACGTCCGCCAGGGTTTCGGCGCTGCCATCGTGGAAGTACGGCGCGTGCTGCCAGAGCGCGCGCAGAGGCGTCGCTCGATACCGCTTCGTGGTGCTCCGGTCCGCGTGCGTCGGATCCATGCCCGTCTCCTCCGGGTCGTGGAGGTTCCCGTTGGTGAACCTCGGACCGGGGTGGCAGCTCGCGCAGCGCGCCTCGCCACCGAAGAGCCGTTCGCCCCGGGCGGCCGCCACCGGGTCGAAGCTCCCCGCTGGGGGCTCGGGCGCCGCAAGCGAAAACTGGTACTGGCGTAGCGCCGGTAGCTTCGAGCGCACGAGATCCTCGCGCGGCGGCACGCGGATGCTCACCCCGAGGCGTGGATCCGCGAACGAGCCCTTGCCGTGCATCTGGGTCACCGCGACGTAGTTGTTCCAGTACGACACCGGCCCCTCGCCCGTGTAGGTCTCCAGACCGACCCCGCGCAAGCCGTAGGCGGGCGGAATCACCGCGGGATCGCTG